>NC_014652.1:0-335000 GCF_000166355.1 Caldicellulosiruptor hydrothermalis 108 | reverse complement strand
ACATTTGAAATTCTCGTGTAGCTGCTGCCTTCGATATTGCAAACTTCAGAAAATTCTTTATGAGAAACAATGTTTTCCGTGATATCGCCCTCAAATACATATTCAACCTCAAGCCCTTTGCATTTTTTGAAGACATATATTAATTCCTCATCTTTTTCATTGTACAGCTTGCAAAGAGGCTGGGCTGTTGCATATACAATTTTAAAACTACCAACATCAAAGTTAAATGGTAAAAAGAAGTATGCATCTCTTTCAAGAGTAAATGGCTGAAAAGGTACTGTCAGAGCTTTCTCAGGAAGCTGAATTTTTACCTGCAATTTTTCTATATCAGAGAGTTTAGGATTTCTTTGATAGTTGTTGAAAAATACAAACCCACTTTTACCGTTACTTCTTACTGCCACTCTTGGAGTTGTTGTGTCAAATCTATTAGCTGGGACTAACTCAGGAAGATATATCTCCATTGGTGCTAAAATATCTCCAAAGTCTTCTACAAACATGTGAAGATTTCTCAAGATGTGATAATGCCGCCTTACCTCGCCAAACTCTCCAAGTGGAGCTTGAAAGTCATACGAAATCACTGGATAGTCGTTAGGGTATCCTGTATCTTTACTCTCTTGCAATGTTGAGAGTTTGCCTATTGCATGTCTTCCCCCGTGATACATATAATACCCTAAAAGTGTGCAACCACTGCCAAGCTTTACAAGAGCAATTGCTCCAACATCATCTGGATTTATGTATGGTCTTCTGTGATATGTCTTTTGAATCCCACCTCCAAGCTCGCACGTCCAAAACGGATAGTTGTAAACTTCTTGGTCATCTGATAAAGCATCGTTCGAAGATGGGATCAAATCATTCCCAATACCCGCATCATTTCTCAAGCGTGTGAAGAAAAAGTTGGGATTTGGAGGAAGTTCTTTTGTGTGTTGCTCCCACGGTGCTTCTGGATAGCCTCCAAACACAGGAACAACTTCACCTTCTGGAAACTCTGCTCCACCTTTTGGTCCCCACCCCGTGACTGTATAAATGGGAGCTCTTAAGCCAACTTTATTTGCAATCTTTTTGAGAGTTACTATGTGTTCTTTATTGTTATAAAGTTCATTTTCAAGCTGGATGCCAATTATTGGACCGTCCTGGTCAAAATAAAGTCCGTCAACTTGTTTAGCAATCTCTCTATACCATCTTTCTACATACTCTAAATACATAGGATCATCTGTTCTCAAATTGCAACCTTTTTGTAAAAGCCAATCAGGAAAGCCTCCATTTCTGCACTCACCATGAGCCCATGGTCCGACTCGTAAAAATACAAACATATCATGTTTTTTACAAAGCTCAACAAACTTGCGAACATTTTTATTCCCTGACCATTCAAATTCTCCTTCAATCTCCTCATGATATATCCAAAAAAGATAAGTAGCAATTATTTGAATGCCCCCAAATTTTATTTTGAGAATTTCTTTTTCCCATAAATCCTCTGGATATCTTGAAAAATGAAACTCTCCCATGGTAGGAAGCCAGGGAATTTTGTTTTTGAGAAGGTATTTGTTTGTGACTAATATTTCTATCGAGGAATTTTTCCCACCAAAACTAAGTAAACTAATCTTTTTCTGAGGGCATGTCATATCAACATTCACCACAATGTGCATTATCATTCATCCCCTTGAATTTCATTATGTTTAAAATTTAAAGTTTTCAATATCCCAGCATAGCCTTTTTGTTTTCCAAATAATAAAGATAATTCTCGTACGGCACATCTGGTAGACATCGGTGATCAATATGGGGTATAAAACCGCCTTGTTCCACCACCTTTTCAAGCCTTTTTAGCTCTTTTAGTATATCCTCTTTTGAACCTTGAAGTTTTGTTTTGTCAACACCACCCATAAGCCTTATACTATCTCCGTAAAGTTTTTTCAGCACCACTGGGTCTGTGCCAGCATGAACCTCTACAGGAAACATTAGGTTAAACCCTGTTTCCAGCCAAAGCTCAACAATTGGCATGATGTTACCATCACAGTCAGTTCCTATTATATCCACCCCATGCTTGTGCAAAAAATCTGCTATCCTCTTGTATCTGGGCATTAAAAACTCTTTGAACATCTGCGGAGATATAATTGGTCCATTGTTAAAGGCAATATCTTCCCACCCAAGAGCAAAATCTACCTCAACGTCTTTCAAGGCCTTTTCCATGAGCTTTATTGAAAAATCTGTCATATACTCAATCATCTCATCCACCAAATCGGGCATGTCATAAAATGCAAGTGCAATATTCTCGAAACCCATCCAGTCACGAAGCTTTCCCAAAAGGCTGCCACAGTGAATGCATATTGGATAGTCCCTCTTTTGAAGCTCTAAAACTATCTCATCCCAGTTTTCAGGGTATCTTGCAGGGTCATCGGGATTCAGCCTTTCTTTAAACCTTTCCCAATCATCTTTATTTTTGATAGGATATTCAAGATAATGAGGGATTGTTGATGCTCTGTTTTTAAAGATCTGACACTTTATACCTTCCGAATCAATTATTATCATGTACTCTTGCGTCTCTTCTAACACCTTTTGTTCAAATTGCGGAAGAAGCCCATTTTTTATTGGAACATATTTATAAGAGTCTATGCCGAAAAATTTATAAGCCTTTTCTTCATTATCTATCTCCGGCGGAAGACCTTGAGAATGCCAAGTTGGAAGTGTTTCGTTCCAATAGCCAAACTCAAAATTTGGTATTCTATCTACGTTTTGATAATGCATAACTCTTCTAAACCTTTCTCTATTTGTCAATTTGCCTGATAGGAATTTATTCTTTATTATTCTCTCCATCAGTTTTTCCCCCTTGTCTCACCAAATCCTTGTTAAAATCCTCCACAGCTTCAAAAAATGCTTTTATATTCTCAATTGGAACATGATAAGGAATGTCACAGCCAGAAGAAATAACAAAATTGGGATACTCTTTTAGCTTGAAAAGAAGCTCCTGAGTCTTGTGATAAATGCATTCTACAGAGTCATTTCTAAATACACCCACAGGGTCAAGGTTACCAAATACAAGTTTGCTCTGTGGAACCCTTTCTATGATCTTACAAAGGTCAACACAGTTGCCAAAATGAAATCCCATACATTCAGTCTCAAGCATTGACTCAACCAAGTTCTGGGTATTGCCACAGTTATGAAGAAACACAGAAAAATTTTTATCCTGCACACTTTTTACAATTTCTTTTATGTAATGAGATGAAAATTCTAAACACTGCTGAGGTGATAGAAGACCTGCTGCTGGTTCTGCAATTAAAAGCCCATTCGCTCCTGCCACTTTTAAAGCATTAGCATATCTTCTTAAATATTCTGTGCACTTTTCAAGTAGCAGATGAACTTTTTCAGGTTCAAGCATAAGACTTATCATAAGCTCTGTCATGTCAAACAGTCTCACAGCAAGAGAAAAAGGACCAATCATTGTTCCAAGAATGGGTTTTTGAATATTTAAGGTTTGTAATCTTTTTATAACTTCAATCACATTTCTTGACCGCCTTGTTCCAATTTCAGGAATTTGTAGCTTTTCTGCTTCATCCAACTTTTTAACAAGAGGTTCTATAACAGATGGAACCTCCTCTGAAGAAAACCGGACAGCGCATCCAAACTCTTCTGCCTCAACTGATAGGTCCATTGCAGTTGCGATTGCAACCATATCATAGTTTTGGTAAATTTCTTTTAAGACATTAAAATGGACGTGTGCATTCTAAGCCAAATCTTTGACATCAAAACCATTTATTGACTTTAATATTGGATAACTCAAAATTGGAAAAGCACTTTTGGTATTTTTTCCTTCATCAATTAATCTTTCTTGCCACTTTTGCATATTAAGTTTCATGTTTAAACACTCTCTTTCAGACAAAACATTATATTTATTATGTTTATTAATGATTTTTTATTTTTGCTTTTATTATACCACACATTATATTAGATTTGATAGAATTTTATTTTGTAGAGATGGACTTTTTTACGATAAACAAAAAGGGCAGCAGAATTTTTTCTGCTGCCCTTTCGCAACCTTTAAGTTACTTAATTTTCAACGCCCTGCACATACTTTACTGCATTTGAGCAATACCCTGCTTTATCTGTTTTACCATAGCATCTGCTGCTTGTTTTGGTGTTGCCTTACCTGTTGTGATAAGTGAGAGTGCATTGCCAGCTGGTGTCCAAACAGCAGACATCTCTGGGATGTTTGGCATAGGTATTCCTACTTTTGCCTGTTCTGCAAATGCGCTCATGATTTTGTCTGACTTGACCTCGCTGCTTGCAAGCACCTTGTTCAAAACAGGTATTCTGTGACCAACTTTGAACAGTGTCAGAGCAGAGTTTTCAACAAGATATTTCATAAGTTTGAAAGCTGCATCTTTGTTTTTGGACTTTGCTGAAACGAATGCTGCCTGAACACCAACAAACGATGGTGTTGGTTTTCCATCATCTGTCTTTGGTAGTGGTGCTACTGCAAATGGTACTTTTGCCTTTATAAAGTCCTGAACATCCCATGGACCGCTGATGTAAAATGCAATCTTCTGGTTCTGGAAGTTACCCTTTGCAATATCACCCTTGATGTCCTTTGGCATGAACTTGTATGTCAAAACAAAATCTCTTATCAATGAAAGTCCTTTTATTGCACCATTTGTTGCAAGTCCGATATCGTTTGGATCAAGTGAACCTCCCTTGTTCTTAAACACATACCCACCATTTTGAGCGATGAACGCAAAGCTGAAATAGAAGTTATTAACATCATACATAAACCCGTATTTCTTAGCCAATGTGATGAGCTGGCTCATTGTCTTTGGAACCTCTTTTACTTTTGATGTATTATAGAAAAGCGCATATGTCTCCATAGCAATTGGAAGAGCATAGAGCTTTCCTTCAAATGAACATGCATCAAGCGCAGTTGATACAAAGTTTTTCTTGTCAATGAGATTTGCTGGGACTGCTTCTAAAAGCTTTGCTTTCCAGAAAGCACCGAGATTGTCATGTGGAATACCAAACATGATGTCTGGGCCTTTTCCGCTCATTGCAGCTGTCTGGAAGCTCTGGAATGAACCTTGGTCTGTGATGACTTTTACAGTGTATCCATTTGCTTTTCCCCACTTATCTGCAATTGGTTGCAAAGCTTTTACCTCATCCTGAGTAAGATGTGACCAGACAACAAGCTGTTTTTTGGATGTCGCAAATACTCCGCTCAGTGGTATCAGCGCCACAACCGCAAAAGCAATTATTAGCGCTACTGTCAAGATTCTTTTTAGATTTTTCATAATCAAAACAACCTCCCTTAAGTTTATTTTACATGCAAACGTTTGATAATAACATTATACATTTCTCTCTAAAAAAAGTCAAGAGAGAGAAAAAATTTTTGACTTTGTCAATAAATTTAGCCTCTTTTTCATGCAATCATTATAACATTTGAGCTTTGCCGCACGAGTCTCTTTCAACAATCTGATGTGGCACTATTATTCTTCTGTACGTCTTGGTTGACTCGCTAAGATCCATCATCAGCACTTCAGCAGCAAGCCTGCCAAGGTGAAGAATGTTAATGTCAACTGTTGTAAGAGGCGGCTGACATATTTCACTTACGTTTGAGTTGTTGAAAGCAATCACTGAAAGGTCTTTTCCCACCTTAAGATTGAGACTTTCAGCAACTTTGAAAACCTCAATGGCAATCAGGTCGTCCATACACACGATGGCGGTGGGCCTGTCATCCTGATTCAAAATCTCATATGCATTTTCTCTGTAGCTTTTCTTGTAATAGTTTGCAAATTTTATATAGGAGCTTCTTAGTTGTATACCATATTTCTCAAGAGCTTTCTTATAGCCTGAAAACCTGTCGCTTGTTACCACCAAATCACCGGGTCCACCCATGAATGCAATTTTCTTGTGTCCCAGCCTTATGAGGTACTCGGTGGCGTCAAATCCTGCTTTGACATTGTCGTTGTCCACCCAGTTTACACTGTTTTCAAAACCATTCGGTCTTCCAATCACTACAAATTTAAAGTCAATGCTCTTTAGATACTCAATAGCAGGGTCCTTTTCCCTTGATGAAAGGAGCACAAACCCGTCAACCTTTTTGCTCTCAACAAGTCTTTTCAAAAGTTCTCTTTCCTTTTCAGGGTTTGAGAGTGCAAGCAGAATATCATACTCAAAGTTATTAACAACTGCACATATGCTTGTTATCACCTGGTCAAAAAAAGAATTTAAAAAGGCATTCTCGGGTTCTCGCGGCACAAATACACCAACCGTGAAAGATTTTTTTACAACCAGCCCCTTTGCATTTGCGTTTGGAACATAACCAAGTTTTTTTATAGCCTCAAGAACCCGCTTGGTTGTCTCAGGGCTGATTTTGCTACTGCCAGCAAGAACCCGCGAAACAGTTGATGGTGAAACATTGGCTTCTTTAGCTATTTCTTTTATTGTTGCCATCACCTATCAATCCTCGTGGGATTTTTGAATGTACATCTTCTCGTAGTACTCTTTTACCATCCTCTCTGCCGAGAACTTTTCAAGTGTAGATTCAATGCTATTTTGCATCATCTTTACCCATCTGTCTCTGTTTTTGTAGTATGTTGGTATTACCTCGTTTTGCATGACATTAACTAAACTCTTAAGGTCGTGGCTATCTTGTTCTTTTTCGTCTTTTGACTCAAACCCATCGCCAATCTGCCATCCGTTTATCCCGTGCTGGCACGCCTCAGGCCACCATCCATCTAAGGTGGAGACGTTCAAAACACCGTTCATTGCAGCTTTCATTCCCGAGGTTCCGCACGCCTCTAAAGGTCTTCGCGGGTTGTTCAGCCAGATATCGCATCCGCGGGTTAGCATCTTGCCAATTTCCATGTCATAGTCTTCCAAGAACACAACCTTGCCGGGATACTTTTTGGACATTGCAATGATATTGTTGACAATCTCTTTTCCGGTGTCATCAAGTGGGTGGCTTTTACCTGCAAAGATTATCTGAAGATCGTTTTTGAACATCTTGTCAGCCGCTTCTTTGTCTCTGAAAATGAGGTCGCTTCGCTTATACGGTGCTGCCCTTCTTGCGAAGCCTATTGTTAAAACATCCTCTCTTAATTTAATACCCGTTCTTTTTTCAACAAAATCCAAAAGCTCACGTTTTATTTGAGTATGTGTTTGCCAGAGCTTTTCTGGATCATGCCTACTCTCTAATATTCTTCTGTCTGCCCATGTTCCAACATGAACACCGTTTGTGATACCAATTATTCTGCTTCTTCTATCAACCTGAGCCCACATAGCATTTGCTGTTATTCTGTGCAGGTCAGACACAGCATTTGAAATGCGAGCAAGTCTTAGCGCTGCAACTGTCATGTTAAAAGGAGCACCGCCAATATAAACAAGCTGCTCTTCTGTAAGATTCAAGTTTGCTCCCATGTACATAAGAAGTCTTAAAGGATGTGTTTCATTTCCTGCTTCAACAGGTGTATGTGTTGTAAACACAATCTTTTCTCTTGCTTTAGATAGTGCCTGTTCAAATGAAAGACCTTCTTCCTCCATGTAATACCTTACAAGCTCAAGTCCAGCAAATACAGCATGACCTTCGTTGAAATGATACACATCAACCTTGATACCAAGCTCTTTTAAAGCTCTCACACCGCCTATTCCTAAAACCATCTCTTGAGCAACTCTTTCTTCACCAAACCAGCCATACAGCTGTCCTGTAATCCATCTGTCTGCATTTTCAGGAAGGTCAGTGTCAAGAAGGTAAAGGTCTGCGTTTTCGAAATTATCAACCTTCCATACCTTGCAGTATACATCTCTGTTTCTTATTCTTACCTTTACCTTCACGCCTGTGTCCTTTAAAAAGTTGTACCTGTAGATAGGAAAAGCGTCAATCACACCATATTCCTCTGTAACAATCTGCTTGTTGTACCCTTGCTTCCACAGTATTCCAACACCTACAACAGGGTATCCAAGGTCTTTTGCAGCTTTTAAATAGTCGCCTGCCAGAATACCAAGCCCACCTGCATAGATTTTGAAGTTAGAATCAAGACCGAACTCCATGCTAAAATACGCAACTGTAGGAAGTTTCTTCATCGCATCAAATCCTCCTTTGTAAAAGATTTTTTGTAGTCAGACCAAATTCCAAATTAACCCTTGACAGCACCTGCTGCAAGACCGCTCTGAATCTGTTTTTGAAGCGCCATGTATATAATCACAATTGGCAGTGACGCCAATATTGATGCTGCTGAGAACATAGGCCAGTTAGCTGAAAACTGGTTGTTTATAAAGTTTCTAAGTCCAATTGGCACAGTAGCATTTTCAGGCGACTGCAGAACCAAACTTGAGAGCAAAAACTCGTTGAACACACCGTTAAAACTCCAGATAAACATCACAGCAAGCATTGGAGCGGTAAGTGGCAGGATAATCTTTCTGAAAATCAGAAAATGTCCTGCACCGTCAATTATTGCCGCCTCATCAATCTCGTATGGTATCTGGTCCATGTTTCCTTTCAAAAGCCAGATGTTAAACGCAGAACCGCCTGCCAGTACCAGAATGAGTGCAAAAAGATTGTCAAGAAGATTGAACTTTGCCAGAAGACCATAAATCGCAGGCATTGCCATAAATGTTGGAAACATCTGCAGAATTAAAAGTGTTTTGAGTCCGTTTTTCCTTCCAACAAAGTTTATCCTTGAAAATGCATATGCTGCGGGAGCTGTCATGAAAATCTGCAAGAATGCAACTCCAAAACACACAATCAAGCTATTTTTGACCCACATCACAAAGTCAGGCAGTGTCTGAGAAGGACTGCTCTTTTTCCTAAAAAGTTCTATATAGTTCTCAAACGTAATCTCTTTTGGGAAAAACGACGACTGGAAGAACGCCCCACCTTTTGATAGCGACGCAACTATGATAAACCATGTAGGAAGCAGTGAAAGTATTATCGCAATCCAAATAATCACTCTTGATATCCACAAGGCAATAGCATCCTGCTTTGTCATATACTCTCTTCCAACCATTATCTTTCACCACCCTCAAATGCTCTTGTCAGCTTCATGTTGATAAGCGAAATTGTTCCCACAATGAAGAAGATTATGATTGACATCGCAGAGGCAAGGTCGTACCTGTAAAACTGCATTGTAAGCTTGTATGTTGTTGAGACAAGAAGGTCTGTGTGCCCTGCAAACTGAGTGTCAAGCCTTGCAGGTCCACCGCCTGTCACAAGGTATACAACATTGAAGTTGTTGAAAGCATATGCAAACGATGAAATCAAAATTGGAAGCGCTGTTGGTACAATCATTGGTATTGTAATTTTAAAAAGCTTTGTAAACCAGCCGGCCCCGTCTATCTCGGCAACCTCATAAAGCTCTGGCGGAATTGACTGAAGAGCACCAAGCGACGCATTCATCATAAACGGGTACGAAAGCCAGAGGTTAACAATAAATATGCTTATCTTTGCCCAAAACGGGTCTGTCATCCAAGGTATTGGATCAAGGTGGAAAGTTTTTAAAAGCATATTTATAGCCCCATACTCTTCATTCAAAAGCCCCTGCCACGCTAAAGAAGCAATAGTTCCGGGAATAGCCCATGGGATTATTAAAATTGACCTGTAAATATTTGTTTCTTTCATAAATTTGTTGTTAAGAAGCACAGCAAGCAAAAGCCCCACTGCAAAATTGATAAGAACTGTAACAAGTGCAAATGTAAATGTCCATGCAAATGTTGGCGCAAATACCTCTTTGAAAGGTCCTGTTATGATATCAACAAAGTTCTTAAATCCTACAAATTTGTAGTCTTCCATGTGGTTGAGATTAAAATTTGTAAATGCATAATACACCGTCATGGCAATGGGGAAGAAAGACAGCACTGCCATGGATATCAAAGCCGGCGCAAGATATACATAACCTATTGGCTCGCGCTTTTTCATAATCTTTTTCCTCCTTTGAAATAGAATGTGCAATCGTTTGCTCTTGAAAATATTATATAATTATCTTTCTTGCGTGTCAACATTTTTTTAGCCTTTTCTATAAGAATTTATTTAACAATCACAATTTCACAGCTCTCGGGACTTAGCTCAACCTCAATATAGCATGAATGATTTTTAATTTTCTGCTGCGTGCTGAAAAATTCAATCTCTCTGTCAACAATAAACTCTGACCAAAGTCGTACTTTTTGCAAAGATTTGCGTGGATTAAAAAGAATATACACAACTTCACTTTCACTTTTTCTTTCAAAGCAAAGTACATCATCAATTGAAAACTCTCTTACATTGTCGCTATTTAGAGCTGAAGATGTTTTTTTGAGGTCAATTAATCTTCTGTACAGGTTAAAAATCTCTCTGTCATGCTTTTCTTCTTCCCATATCATCCCCCTTCTGCAGTCGGGGTCATGTCCACCTTCCATTCCAATCTCATCACCATAGTAAATCATAGGAATTCCCTGATAAGTAAGGTTATACACTGCAGCAAGCATTGCAAGTTTTTTGTTTCCAAGTCTTGTTAAAACCCTTTCTGTGTCGTGGCTGCCAATGAGGTTCAGCTGGCACGAAAAAAGTACAGGATTAAATTTCAGTCTGTAATCTGCCAAAATTCTTGATGCATCCTCTGCATTATATTTACCCATCAAATACCTTGCAAAAACCTCCCACGAAAAGTAGTTCATCACCCCGTCAAACATGTCTCCCATCAAAAAGTTTTCGCTTCTGTGCATAACCTCACCAATTAAAAGAATGTCTTTTTTTATGGCTTTTAGCTCTCTTCTTATCCTTCTTATAAAGTTTTTGTCAAGCTCGTTAGCAACGTCAAACCTAAAGCCGTCAACGTCAAACTCCAAAAGCCAGTACTTTAAAACCTCCAAAAAGAAGTCCTGAACCTCTTTGTTTGAAGTATTTATTCTTGGCATGCTTTTTACATTTATTGCAAAAGTCTCATAGTTTCCTTTTTGGATATCTACAGGTAAAGACTTTATATTATACCAACTGTAATATTTTGAATTTTCTCCATTTTTTATAACATCCTGAAAAGCAAAAAATCCAACGCCTGTGTGGTTAAAAACCATGTCAAGTATTATTCGGATGCCATTTTCGTGAAGGCTGTCAACAAGTTCTTTGAACTCCTCTTTTGTACCCAAAAGCGGGTCAACGTCAAAGTAGTCGTCCACATTGTAGCGGTGGCTAGAAAGTGATTTAAAAATTGGTGTAAGATAAATGGCATTTATTCCAAGAGCTTTAAAATACTCTATTTTTTCTTTTATGCCTGCAAAATCACCACCAAGAAAAACTTCAGAACCTGGTACATCCCAGCTGCAGTAATCCCAATCAAATAGCTTCTTGCTGTGCACTTCTTTTTTGCCTCTTTTGAACCTGTCAGGAAATATCTCATAGACAACCAAACCTTCTGCGAAAGACGGCTTTTCAAAGATATCTGCCTCATTCGCATAAGGAAACTGGAAAGCATCAAAATACAGGTTTTCTTCCTGCTCAGCAAGTCCGAACTGATTAAATATCTTAAAACTTCCATCTAAAAGCTCAATCAAAAACTTGTACGCAAACCTTGGCGTTTTGTTTTGCACATGCGCTGTATATACCTCAAAACTTCCAACGTTCATGTAAAAGTCCATCTTCACTTTCTGGACATCCAAATCATACCTGTCTGAGAATATCAAAGTGACGCTTCTAACCAACCCTTTTTGCACCCACAGTCTTACATAGAACTTGTTTCTGCTCAGAGCAAAAATGTCATGAACTTGATTGTGAATAACCTGCAAACTGTGCACTCTCCTTCTGAAATATTTTTTGAAATACAACATTGAAATTTATTTTATCACTTTTCTATCTATAATGCAAATGTTTGCACAAGATTTTTTTTGAGGACACTTTCAAGCTTTTCAAGAGGTCAAATTTGGGTATTTTCAAATCAATCAAATAATTGTAAAATGAAATAGAACAAAAAATCAAAACAACACAATATCATGACAATACATTTTAAAGAAAGGTGGAAAAAAAATGCAGGATATAAGAAGCATCAAATCACAGATATGCAGGATTGGAAGAATCATGTACGAAAGAGGTTATATAAGCGGACCTGACGGAAATATCTCTGTAAGAGTCGACCAGGATAAGATCATCACAACACCGTCGGGTGTGTCGAAAGGTTTTTTGAATGAAGACATGCTGGTTTTAATTGACATGGAAGGTAAAATTCTTGAAAAGTCAAATTACAAGCCATCGTCTGAGATAAAGATGCACCTTAAAGTTTATCAAGAAAGAGAGGACATAGGTGCCTGTGTTCATGCACACTCACCTTATGCAACCACATTTGCAGTTTTAAGAAAGCCTCTTGACAAGCCAATTTTAGCAGAGTCAGTCTTCATCTTTGGCGGGTATATCCCTGTTGCGCCGTTTGCGACACCTTCAACAGTTGAGGTGCCCCAGTCAATCGCACCTTATGTAAAAGACTACGATGCTGTGCTTCTTTCAAACCATGGCGTTTTGACATACGACAAGGACTTGGAGATGGCATTTTACAAGCTTGAGATTGTTGAGTTTTGGGCAAAGATTTTATTTCTATCAAGCCAGATAGGCACACCGCAAGTTTTGAGCCCTGAGGAAATTCAAAAGGTTTTGGATTTGAGAAAAGGTAAGTGAATTCAAAATAAATAGAAAGGAGACCAAAAATGCTTGATTTAGAAAAACTCAAAAACCCAGATAATTTTTACAGGTGCGCACCTTTCTGGAGCTGGAATGACAATTTAAAAGAGGAAGAGCTTTTGCGCCAGATAACTGAAATGCACCAAAAAGGTTATGGTGGTTTTTTCATGCACTCAAGGGTTGGGCTTGTGACAGAGTATCTTTCTGAAGAGTGGCTAAATCTCATCAAAAAATGTATAGAGCATGCAAAAAAGCTAAACATGCTTGCGTGGCTTTATGATGAAGACAAGTGGCCGTCTGGTTTTGCAGGCGGTGCTGTGGCTTTTAAAAATCCTTCATACAGGCACAAGTTTTTAGTACTTTTGAAAGAGGACCATGTAGAACAAGATGATGAGGTTTTATCAAGCTTTGTGCATGGAGGTGTAAAGTACATTGTTGCAAAGCGCACAATGAAGCTTGGCGACAAGTGGTTCAACGGAAGCTGTTATGTTGACCTTCTTTCAAAAGAGGTAACTCAGGAGTTCATAAACCTCACACATGAGAGATACAAAAGCTATTGCCAAGAGTATTTTGGCGATGCAATGCCGGGAATATTCACCGATGAGCCAACATATTTAAGAGTCCACTACAAAGATATCCCTACTTTGCCATGGACAGAAAAGCTGCCAGAAAGGTTTTTGCAGAAAAAAGGGTATGACATAAAAGAGCATTTTGAGGAGCTCTTCTTCAATGTGGGCAATTACCACAAGGTGAGGTTTGACTTTTTTGATATTGCGCTTGAAATGTTCATAGAAAACTTTACCATTCCTTATGCAAAGTGGTGCGAAGAAAATGGTATCATGATGACAGGACACTACATGGCAGAAGATACAATGCGTGGCCAGATTGAATGGATAGGCGCTGCAATGCCCCATTACGAGTATATGCAGCTTCCTGGAGTTGATAAGCTTGCAAGACATTTAGAGCAGGTAGTTACAATGAAACAGGTATCATCGGTTGCAGAGCAGCTTGACAAAAAAGGAGTACTGTGCGAAACCTTTGGAACAACAGGTCAGCATGTGAGTTTTCTTCACAGAAAATGGATATCAGACTGGCAGGCAGTGCTTGGCGTAACATATATAAACCCACATCTTAGCCTGTATTCCATGAGAGGTGAGAGAAAAAGAGACTATCCACCAAACCTTTTTTACCAGCAGCCATGGTGGGAAGATGAAAAGTTCTTTGCAGACTATCTTGCAAGAATTTCGTACATAGCAGGGCTTGGCAAAAGAGATGTTGATGTGCTTGTTCTCCACCCGATATCATCTGCCTGGGCAGAGTATTCTAAGTTTGATGACAGCGTGGACAAGCTGGATATTCTGCTTGATAAGACGGTAAAAGATCTCATAGCAAACAAGATTGACTTTCACTTTGGCGATGAGATAATCCTATCAAAGTATGCACAAGTTGAAAATGGCAAAATTAAAGTTGGTAGTTATAGCTACAAAGTAGTTGTCTTGCCGCCTCTTACAAATTTAAGGAAGACAACTCTTAAGCTTTTGGAAGACTTTGTAAATACCGGTGGCAAGGTAGTTGCATTGAAAGATTTTTTGTTCTCAAGATTTGAACTTTGCATGATAGACGGCAGAAAGTGTGAAATTCCTTTAAAAGAGAAATTTATAAGTGCTGCCGATTTGAATGAACTTGTGAACATCTTAAAAGAAGAAGTTTCAAACTACATTGAAGTGATTGATAAAAAGACAGGTCAAAACGCTAAAAAAATCATACTTCAGAGCAGAAAGCTAAATGATGGAAACAGAATAATATTTTTGGCAAACACAGACCTTCAAAGAGAAGCAGAAATCACAATAAAAATCCCTACCGACAACAACGTTTTCGCAGCAGACCTTGTAGATTTTGGTGTGTTCAAGATTCCAACAATAAGAAGGGAAAAAGGCTGTGCTGTGATTGATGCAACAATGTATCCTGCATCAAGCCTGTGTCTTTTGGTGTCTGACAAGGAGCTTTCGCAGAATACAAAAAATCTAATCTCAGGCGTTGTATTTGACAATAGTTTTGAATACAAAACAGGCAGCTGTGAGTTTGACATAGCGCTTAAAAACTACAATACACTAATACTTGACAGAATAAAATATGAAGTTGATGGAAAGGTAATTTTTGAAGATTGTTATGTTTCTCAGGTTTGGCACAAGCATTTTTATAATCTCCCGGAAGGAACACCTTTCAAAGCCACATACTATTTTGAGGTTGAAAAAGTGCCGTCAAAACTTTTTGTGGCAATAGAGTGTGCAGAGAATCTTGACAGAATCCTTGTGAACGGTCAGCCTGTCAAATTTGAAAGAAAAACCGAAAGTTTTTCACCCGACCAAAACTTTTTGGATGTGAACATTAGCAAGATTGATATCACCTCTTTTGTCAAAGAAGGCAAAAATGAAATAGTACTCAGTGGCAGAAAGTCAAACAATATTACAGCCCCAGGCTGCCATGAGAGGGTAAAAGACCCAAAAAACCACAGACCAACTGAGGTAGAAGCCATTTATCTTGTAGGAAGCTTTTCTCTGATTTGCGTTGATGAGACAAAGTTTATCTTAACCGAGCCCAAAAAGCCATGTCATTTTGATATAACAAAAGACGGGTATCCTTTTTATGTTGGCTCTATGAGCTTAAAAAGCTCTTTTGAGATTACAAAAGAAAGTTCAAAAAGAGTTTATATAAAGCTCAATAACGTAAACGCATCAATTGCCAAAGTGTTTGTAAACGGCAAGAAAGCATGCACTCTCTTTTCCCAGCCGTTTTTGGCTGACATAACAGAGCATGTAAATGAGGGCAAAAATGAGCTTGAGATAGTCCTGACAAACACACTTTTTAACCTCATAGAAGCAAACCACAAAGCAGACGTGTTTGAGGAGCTGTACAGACGTCCGCAGAGCTTTATTGATTTTGAAAACTTCACATCACGCTATATGCTCTTGCCATTTGGCCTTGGAAGTTATAGTATATTAACATCTGATGTTTAAAAAGGGGGCCGGTTTAAAAATGGAAATTTTGAACGAAATATCACAGCTCATTCAAAAAGGAAACGCAAAACTTGCACCTGAAAAGGTAAAAGAAGCTTTATCTTCCGGAATCTCTGCTGAGACAATCTTAAACGATGCACTTATCCAGGCAATGTCGGTTGTGGGTGAGAAGTTCAAAAACAATGAGATTTACGTGCCAGAGGTGTTGATTGCAGCACGTGCAATGAAAGCTGCGCTGGAAGTACTAAAACCAATCCTGACAGAGACAGGTGTAAAGCCAATCGGTAAGGTTGTGATTGGCACTGTAAAAGGCGATTTGCACGACATTGGCAAAAACCTGGTCGCTATGATGATGACAGGTGCAGGGCTGGAAGTAATCGACCTTGGGGTGGATGTTGCGCCCGAGAAGTTCTGTGAGGCTGTAAAAACCCACAACCCACAGGTTGTTGCAATGTCAGCACTGCTTACAACAACTATGCCAAACATGAAAACAACAATTGAAAAGCTACAAGAGCAAGGTTTGCGCGATAAGGTAAAGGTGATAGTTGGTGGTGCACCTGTGACAGAGAGCTTTGCAAAGAGCATCGGAGCTGACGGGTATGCACCTGATGCGGCATCTGCTGCAGAGCTTGCAAAAAAGTTTGTCCAGGGTGTTGCCTGAAAATTTGAAATACTTTCAAATGGCCGCGGGCAGTCTTGCCTGTGGCTTTTCATTTTTTATATACTCATCCTTACTATCATGGCTGCGATGATTAAAACCAGAAAATCTACAGCTATCGCTACCGGTATCAGATACCTTGTCTTTTTTACATTGGTTGCTGCAAGGTATGTGGTGATGACGTAAAAGAGTGTCTCTGTTGATGCGCATATTATAGAAGAATATATGCCTATGTCAGAGTCAACACCGTACTTTTCGAAGATGTCTCGCAGCACTGCAAAGCTGCTACTGCCAGAAAACGGTTTTATGATAATAAGACCAAGCGCTTCTTTGTATATCCCAAAAAAGCTCAATACAGGAGACAAGAACTTTTGCAGGATATCCAGAACCCCTGTCTTTGTGAAAAGCTCAACAGCCACAATCAGTGCAAAAACGTTTGGGAATATCTTTATTGAAATCCTAAGTCCATCTTTCACACCTTCTACAAAGCTTTTGAAGACATCTATCTTTTTTGCGGCTGCAAACAGGATTATCACGAGTAAAAAAGAGACTATCAGATAACCTGAGATATTTTTCATTGCTTCCACACCTTTGACAAAACCTTGCACAGGATTATTCCCACAAAAAGACTTGCCATTGAAACAAAAAGTGTGGGAAAGGTGATGGCTGCTGGAGCTGATGATGAAAATTTGGTTCTCAGAAGTATCACAGTTGTTGGAATTAGCTGAATTGAACAGGTGTTTATCAGCACAAACAAAATCATGTCGTCAGAGGCTGTAGAATTTTTGGCTTCTTTTGAAAGCTCTTGCATGGCAAGTATACCTGCCGGTGTTGCAGCATTACCAAGCCCAAGCATGTTAGCAACAACATTTAAAAGCATAAAATTTAGCGCCCTTTCGTTTTTTGTTTCAAATAAAGCTCCAAAAATGGGTTTCAAAAGTTTTTTGAAAATATCAACAAGGTTGCTATCCTGCACAACTCTCAAAAATCCTGACCAGAGCATTATTGAAAGCAGTATGGTCAAGAAGATATCAGCTGCTTTTTGAGGTGCCGAAAACAGAATTTCTGTAATTTTTTCTACATTCCCAAAAAGAAGCTGGTACAAAATAGCAGATACAATTGCAACAAGCCAGAATATATTCATTTTTTGAGCCTCTCTAAAGTTTTGTCACTATATAATTTATACTTGAGCTTGCTCTGTAATATAACAAAAAAGCACTCTGCCAAAGAATACAAAAGGCGCTTTTAGCAGAGTGCAAACTTTTAAAAAGCAAATCCTCATTAAAATTTACAATTTACAAACACAAAACCTCCCTTAATAGCTCCATATCAAGAAGAGACGTCTGAGGCGCTGTGCTCTCAACATCAACAAATCTCCCCTCTTGGATTGAAGTGTAGATCGCCCACAGAATTTCCAGCACATGATAAGAAAGCCTGCCCGATGCCCTAAGAGGTGTTGAGAGCTTTATTGAAAGTGCCATGTCAAGTATCCCAAGCCCGCGCAGGTTGTCGTAATTGAACAGATTGATGGTCGGCATCTTTGTAAATTCCTTATCTTCGTGTCTTTTTAAGTATACACTGCCAAGGTCAAAAAAGTTAGGATCCGGAACAATCAATGTACCTTCTGTCCCATAAATCTCTATCCCGCGCAGGTTTGTGGCCGGCACATCGTAAGACACAGTGACACTTCCTATAACACCTGTGTCAAAAAGAAGGTTTGCAGTCACATATGTTGGCATCTCAACCTCAATCTTTTCTCCCCTGTGAGGCTCAGAAGTTATAAGCCTTTCTTTGTATGTTATCATGCCCATACCAGATACTTTTTTGACAGATCCAAGTAAAAACACAAGAGCTGTTAAACAATAAGGCCCGACGTCAAAAAGCGGTCCTAAGTATTTTTTGAAAATAAAATGTGGATTTGGATGCCATTTTTCAGGTCCACCGTAGAGAATAAAACAGTTTGCAGCAAAAGGTCTTCCTATCCATCCATCTTCAATGAGCTTTTTTGCTGTCTGAATGTTCGCACCAAGGAATGTATCAGGCGCACATCCAACTTTAAGGTTTTTCTTTTCTGCTAACTCCAGAATTTCTTTTGCCTCCTTAAGCGTTGAGCAAAGAGGCTTTTCGCTGTAAAGATGCTTTCCACTCTCCAAAACCCTTTTGTTTATCTCATAGTGGTGCTGAGGCGGGGTGAGGTTTACAATGATGTCCACATCAAGGTCATACACTTTGTCTGGTTCTACCGCCTGCGGCACAGAAAACTCTGAGGCTATGCTCTTTGCCTTTTCTGCGTCCACATCTGCGCACGCAACAACGTCAAATATCCCAAACCTTTTGAGATTTTTAAGGTAAACTGGCGCAATGTTGCCACAGCCAAGCACCGCAACTTTTATTTTGTTCACCTTTTTCATCTCCTTATATTTTAAAAAATTTATCTGCATTATTATAACATAAATCGATTTCTCCCTTAATCCCAAAGATTATTAGGCCCCAGAAACAAGAAAATCTTTATATCTGTATATCATGCTAAAATTGCTATATTCTTGATTTATTTCAACCATATTTTAAAATGAATATATCCACCCACTATAAACGTCTCAAGTTTTATATCCAAAATCTTGCAGAGTTCTTTCACGATAGACAGCCCCAGCCCAAAACCTTTCTTGCTTGATTTGTATCTTTCAAATAGAAAAATGAGTTCCTCTTCTTTGAGGTCTGTCTTATTGTAGATATCCACATACTCCCTCTCAGCCTCAATATATACCTTTTTATCTTTTGTATTTTCAATGGCATTTTGCAGAAGGTTGTTTATTATTCTTCTAAATGAATTTAAGTCAGTCTTTATCTTTGGTGAATTTAAGCTTTTGATAATAATCTCAACGTCTTCAAGCTCAGCAAGTTTTTTGAGCTGTTCGCATGCTTCCTTGATTATCAAGTTCACATCAACTTCCTCAATCTTTTTCTCAATTATCCCCGCTGAAATCTTTGAAAGCTCAACCATATTAGAAATTAGGTTTTGCATATAATCACATTGTTTTTCAATTCCATCCATATTCTGTTTAATCTTTTCTTTATCATCAATATCCAAATATTTTGTGCTCTCACAATAGCCTTTTATAACAGCAATTGGTGTTTTTAAATCATGAACAAAATTAGCAACAAATTCTCTCCTTACCCTCTCAAGAAGCCTCAACGAATTTTTTAGGCTATTGATAGACCTTGCAAGGTCTCCAACCTCATCTGTTGAGCTGTCTTTAAGTTCAAAGTCCTCGCCTTTAGCAATCTTTTGCGTAGCTATTGAAATCTTTATTATACGCTTTGATATATGCCGTGAAATCAAAAGTGACACTAAAAGCCCAATTAAAATAAAAATAATGCTAATTTTAATTAGATTTTTTGATATTATATTCAATGCATATCCATAATATGGTTTTGTAGTTATTGCAATAGAAGTAAAATCCCCTCTTTTCAACACGTATGCAATATATTCAACTTTAAGATGTGGATGAGAAAATTCATAAACTCCTGTCGAATTGAATACAGGCATAATCATGTGATACGGAAGATCCAATCCGCCTTCTTCAAGCACAATTGTGTTTCCTTGTAAAATAAGTATTTTCATCGCTGACAAATCGCCTTCCAATTTGTTTTCAAGCGCATCTTGGGAAAGTTTTTTTAAATCATCAATAATCATATCCTCTAAAAAATACTTAAGGTAAAGCATATTTGAGATGTATATGCTCAAAACCAGAAAAACTATTATTCCTATAAAGTTTAAAGCTATTTTAGTAAAAAGTTTCATCTTACTCTTACATCCTCTCAATTATTCTTTCTCTTCTGAAAGTTTATACCCCACACCCCAAACTGTCTTGATTAAAAACTTGTAGTCTTTTAGTTTTTCTCTCAATTGTTTTATATGAACGTCCACAGTTCGGGTCTCACCAATGAAATCAAAACCCCAAACCTTTTCAAGTATCTCATCTCTTGACTTTACCAAATCTTTGTTTTTAGCCAAGAAAAGCAAAAGCTCAAACTCTTTATGAGTGAGGTTCACATCCTCACCATCTACTATCACCTTAAACCTCTGGGGGAAAATCTCTACCTTGCCACCTAAAAGTTTTATACTTTCTTCAAAATTCCTGTTTCTCCTCAGAACAACCTTTACGCGTGCAATCAGCTCAAGCATAGAAAATGGTTTTGTGATATAGTCCTCTGCCCCAAGTTCAAAGCCTTTTAGTTTATCAAACTCTTCTGACTTTGAGGTCAAAATTATTGTTGGAATGCCTTTCTTGCTGGCTTCTTTCAATACCTCATACCCTTCCATGTCAGGCAGCATAATATCAAGAATTACCAAGTCAGTATCGTTCAACTTTTCCAATGCATCTTTTGCAGTGTATGAGTTTATAACATTGAATCCTTCGTTTTTAAGAAATCTTGTTATTATTTGATTCAAATCCTGCTGGTCTTCAACAACCAAGATATTTGCCATTTTTCACTCACCCTATTTTAATATTATATCTTTTTTAAATGGACTTTTTGCCAAGCTTAAAATTATTCTTTACAATTTCTTTACAATTTCTTTACACTTTGCTTATACCCATCTTACAAATAGAGTTTAACATATAAAATGTAAAACAAATAAGAGTTTATGGAGGTCGATAGAAATGAAAATCCTAAAATCAATTTTAGGCATTGGTTTAGTCTTAGCACTTGTCCTGACGTTTACATTTGTATTTGCGAAAGGACTTCAACCAGGTTCTGCTCAGAAGACAAAAAGTGCTGCAGCAGGATGGCAACAAAATACAGGTTATGGATATGGCTTTATGCCGCACACAAACATGCAAGAACTTGTTGCAAAAGCGCTGGGTCTTTCGGTTGATGAGCTTGTCCAAAAAATACAAAATGGTCAAACTATAAACGACATTTTAAAAGAAAAGAAATTAACAGTTGATGAGTTTAAAAAGAAGCTGTATGATTTAAGAGCTGCTGAAATTGACAAACTTTTGAAAGATGGAAAAATAACAAAAGATCAGGCTGAGTTTTTGAAGAAGCATTTTCAGGCAAACATTCAATACTGCATTGATAACATTTTAGATTGGTCAAACAACGGTTTTGGTGGAATGATGGGTTTTGGACATGGCGGCGGCATGATGGGTTTTGGACATGGCAACATGATGGGTGCTGGTTTTAGCGGTATGATGGGATACTAAATGAAAATATTTTTACCTGTCTGCAAAAGCAAAGCAGACAGGCTGTTTTTTTTAGCGCAAACTCTAAAAGTTCAATTCACCCTTTTAATATCTCCACCAAGATTTAAGATATTCTTTTCAATCTCAAAATACCCTCTGTCAATATGCTCAATATCCCTTATTTCAGTTGTGCCTTCTGACATAAGTCCTGCAATTACCAAGGAAGCTCCACCTCTTAAATCTTTTGATTTCACCTTCTGCCAACACAGTTGCAATCATGATATTCTCTGTTGCACCAACTGATGGAAAGTCAAGATATACCTTTTCACTTTTTAGTTATTTTTTGCCTTTGCCTCAATGTAACCCTGATTTAGTTTAATCTCTGCTCCAAGCTTTGTCAGCCCTTTGGTATGAATGTCATAAGGACTTTTGCTGTTAATTTTTGTTTATTGTCAAATTTGAAATTGTTTTATAATAAAAATATTGAAACTAAAAATCAAATGGGAATTATTCTCATTACCAACTTGTGAATTTATCATTTAATGCATGAATTCTTTGTACACATATCTTATCTTAATATTGATATTGCCAATGGCATTTGCCTTGAATCTGATAAATTTGCTATAGTATTTTGGTACCATTATTTTGATTTGTCCTGCTTCTAAAATCACTGATACGTCATCAATCCAATTTAAATTATCATTACTACATTCTAAAGTTAGTTGAGTCGGATTTGTTCCTTCATTTTTAGCAACTACTGTTCCATCCAAAATATAGCTTGTATCGTAGCTATTACTTATAACTTGTGTTGTCCCTATTAAAATAGCCTCCTGTTCTTTAATTTGAACAGTCTGATTAGATACTATAATATCAGGAATTTGTGGCATAGCATATTCAACCCTCAGTAGGGGTCTTAAATATCTAATTGGAAATCTAAACGATGTAAAAGCCATTAACGATTTTTTATCTTCATTCAAAAAAAGTATAATACCTTTGTTTTTTAAACTCCCATCTACCCATCTTACAACAATATCCTTAACATTAACTTCAGCTGTAATTTTGCTATTATCAATTGGTGCTTCAATAAAAAAACTCTCATAAGCCGGTATATTGTTATATGTTGTTTTGAAGCTAAAATAATCTAATAAAGCATGTATTTTTATTATTTTATCTTGGGTTGAATAAAAATCTTTTATTTTAAATAAAACCAGTTCAGCTTTTGTAATTGTACAACTTTCTGGTATACATGATGTGTCAAAAAACATAAGACTTCTAAAATTATGTTTACCGTCCCTTCCTATGAATATTATCCTCTTATCCACTTGGTTGTTCTGATTTTCATAGTTTGTAACCGATAATGCTAACTTTGCTCTAAGTATAATCTCTGGCATTGTTTTTTCCTCCTTTTTTTGTATTATATTTATTATATTAGAAATTCACGTATTATGTTAATTAAACATAACCTGATATTTTCCCAAAAAAAAGAGTAGCCATGAGCTACTCAGTAAATTCATTTTTATACATGAGCTTGGAAGTATATATCAAGAGTAGTTGGCAATAAAGATACTGTGCTTTTATAGCCCAAACGAATATAACGTAAAAATTTATTTGGAACTAAAACATCTTTATCTCCTGCAGGTAATGAAGCTAACAATAAAAGGTCTATAGTATCACCTGCATTAGTTGTTGGACTTATTTGAAGCACTATATCGGCTGCATTTGTTGTTCCAGTATTCTTTACATAGAACGAATACGTGCTATAATTTGATACATCAATAAAGTCAGTGTACTGGTAATCATCCCCAGTCGTAACATTCAACAATGATAATTCAAAAAATTTTCTCCCGTTATGATTGATATTAATATCCCCAGTTGCTGTTGTTGAAATCGCAGTATTTCCTGAATCGCTCAGACCATATATTAGAATGTTATCTTGGGTATTATTCAGATTGCGGATATCAAGGTCTGTTGCTTGAACTGATAATACCCCCGTTGAGCTTATCACTATTTTACCATCTGTATCAGTGAGAATGGGTTTATTTGTTGTGCCATCTGTTCCGTATATCTGTACACTATCCTGAGTATTGATCAAATTTCTAATATCTAAATCTGTAGCTGTAATTGTTCCTGTTATATTAACAGTATCTTCAACTGACTTTATGAATATCTTTCCGTCATTATTCACAGCAATTGGTGTACTTAAATCTGAGCCAAACATCTGTACCTTTAGTTCTTCAGGCTTATTGGTAAATACCGAATAATTAGGCATCCCAAAAACCTCCTTTAAAAATAAATATTTTTTGCATTATTAATATATTCTGATTGGTAGTTTAATGTGATTATTTTTTATTATTATGTATACCAAAAAGTAATTTATTTAAAAACAAAAACATTTTGCTTTTCATGGTATATTATGGTAAGATATTTAACAACTCTAAATATAGTGGCAAAAATTAATAAACGGTTTTAAACATATTAAAATTTTTAATAAAATATATTTGCCTGGCTTCTAAATTGTGCTATAATATTTATGGGTGATATAAATATGAAAGCAAAAGAAGTTTTGGAATTATTAAAAATCTCAAGACCAACTCTAACTAAATACGTAAAAGAAGGCAGAATAAGAGTAACAGTTATGCCAAATGGATTTTATGATTATAACGAAGAAGACGTATACAAAATTTTTATGAAAGGTGTTGAAAGAAAAACATATATTTATGCAAGGGTTTCAACTCCAAAACAAAAGAGGGATTTAGAAAATCAAATTGAACTGTTAAAACAGTTTTGCTTTAGTAATGGCTATAAAATACATGGAGTATTTTCTGACATAGCAAGTGGAATTAGCTTTGAAAAAAGAAATGAATTTTTTAAAATGCTTGACGATATTCTTGCAGGTAAGGTAGAGAGGGTTGTTATAGCCTATAAAGATAGGTTGAGCAGAGTGGGATTTGAATTGTTTAAACGCTTATTTAGAAAATTTAACACTGAAATAGTTGTTGTATCGGAAGTTGGAAGTGAGAAGCTTGATTCTCAGGAAATAATTGAAGAAATTATAAGTTTGCTACACTGTTATAGCATGAAATTCTACAGCAAAAGAAAAATTCAAAAAATAAGAAAGCTTTTAGAAAGTGAGGTGTTTGAAGATAATAGTCAAGAGGACAGAGCAAATACAGATAAACAAGAACCATGAATTATGGTCTTATTGTGATAAAGTGTGTTTTGCAGCAAAGAATTTATACAACTTTGCAAACTACACTGTAAGACAGGAATTTATACACAATGGCAGATGGATAAGATACAGAGAACTTGACAAAATGTTAAAAGAACATGAGACTTATAAGAGCCTGCCAGCTCAGACTTCACAGCAAGTGCTAAGACTTCTTGATAGGAACTGGAAGTCATTTTTTAAAGCTATAGAAGAATGGAGTAAAGATAAAAGCAAATTTTTAGGCAGACCTAAATTGCCAAAGTATAAGAAGAAAGACGGCAGGAGCATAGCTATTTTCACAAATCAGCAGTGCAGGATTAAAAATGGTTATTTGACTTTTCCGAAGACAGAATTAAAGCTAAAGACAAGAATAACAGATAAATTAAAAGAAGTCAGGATAATTCCAAAAGGAAGCATTTATGTAGTTGAAATAGTTTATGAAAAGGAAATAGGCAAGATACAAAGACCACCAAAGAAGATAGCAGGAATAGATTTAGGGCTTAATAACTTTGTAACTTTAGTAAATAACATAGGCATAAAGCCTATTGTTATTAATGGCAAAGTTATTAAGTCAATAAATCAGTATTACAACAAGAAAAGAGCACAGCTTATGAGTTATGTAGGCAATAGAGGCAGCAGCAGAAGAATAGAGAAGTTGACTTTAAAGAGGAACAACAAGCTTTTGGATTACATGCACAAAGCAAGCCGTTTTATAGTCAAATGGTGTAAACAATATAATATAGACACCCTTGTTGTTGGGTATAATCCGAATTGGAAGCAGGAGATAGAGCTTGGCAAAGTAAATAATCAAAATTTTGCTTCGATACCATTTTATCAGTTCGTAAATATGCTCAAGTATAAGTGTGAAGAAGAAGGAATTAACATAATAATTACAGAAGAGAGCTACACAAGTGGCTGCAGTTTTTTAGATGGAGAAGAAATCAATGAAATAAACTATAATCCACGTCGAAGAATAAAGAGAGGCTTATTTAGGAGCAACAAAGGGATATTAATAAATGCGGATGTGAACAGTGCGTATAATATTATAAGAAAAGTATTCCCCGAAGCATTTGCTAAGGGGATAGAGGGTGTGGGGTTACACCCAGTTAGGCTGAATATAGCCTAACAAAGAATAGTGTTTAGTAAAATTTTAAATAGTTTTTAGTATTTTAAACACTATTCATAACCTAGGCTTTGCAATAATTAGTTTTACAATATCAGATAGCAAGTTCTTTTCCTCAACTATCTCAAACCCGGCTTTTTTAACATTCTCCACTGTATTGCGATTTATATTAGCTCCATAAATGCCAACAACTAATGGGTTTAATATATCCATTATTTTGCCTATTGGCTCTTTTTTGCTTCGAACATGCTCAAGCATTACTAAAAGTCCATCGTCTTTTAAGACTCTGCGGATTTCTTTCAAACCTAAAATTGGATCTGGCACTGAACAAAATACACAGGCTGTCACAACTGTATCAAAAGAGTTATCAGCAAATTCTAAATTCTGAACATCCATAAGTTTTAAGTCTACTTGCAAATTTAATTTCACAGCCCTTTCTTTTGCTTTTTCCAGCATCTTGGGGCTAAAATCTATTGCAACTATCTCCCAATCTTGACTATAGTAAGGCATATTTTTACCTGTCCCAACACCTACTTCTAAAACCTTAGGTCCCTTGACAAAGCTAAATAATAACTTCCTCCACTGTGAAAACCATTTCTTCTCCATCATACTTTCAACTGCATCATAGTATTTAGCAGCTCTATCATATCTTCTCCTGATTATCTCTGTTTTGTTTTTCATATATTTTCTCCTTTCATTTCAATATGTTTATCATTCATTTTTAGACTTGTTTCAGCTCTCTCTATCGAAATTATTCTTTAAAATTATTCTACCACTTTACAAACACTTAAGTTCAATATTCCTTCAGCTAAAGGTGTAAATAAATTGCAAAGAATTTGTAAAGAATTTGTTAAGTCAATTGACTTTTAAATCACCTCTGATAAAATAATTTATATAATAATTCCGAGTAAATAAATAGGTTTACTTTAAATTTAATGAGAAAAACTGTCTCTTTAAAAATGTTCTTTTATCCTAAGTCAGAATGCAAAGGGGGAATGTTTTGATGACCAAGAAGACAAAAAGAATAATTGTGATTGCTGTACTTTTTGCATTTGTAGTATCTTCGCTGTATGCTCAAGTTATAATCTCACAACAGAAGAAACAAAGTAATACTCAGACTAAAACTACTTATCGGCAGGATTCAAAACAAAGTACAAGTTCCAAAAACAATTCTCCGGACCCTCTGATAATAAATAGTGAAGGCTTCATCACCATTGGAGTGAGGTATCTAAATCCTATAAAAGATGACAAAGATAACCTGGTGTTTGAGGTGTTTTTGGACAATCATCAGATTGATTTGTCTACACTCAATTTTAATGGGAAGGTATTGTTTAGCACGAGTGAAGGTATAAAAGTCAATAACGCAAAATGGTGGATTGAAGGTTCAGGCCATCATGTGATGGCATTTATCAAAATACCAAAAAAAATAAACGGTAAAAATCTTATTACCCCTAAAACCAAATATATCCAATTGGAGTTACAAAATATTGGAGGTGTCAAATTGAGAATTTATAGGTGGGACAAAAAGTTTTTAAATTAGGAGGATCCACGAAGTGGTTTATTTACTACCTTTTGCAGCAGGATTAACATCTTTTTTCTCACCCTGCATAATACCCATGATAAGTGTATATTTTTCACTAATCACAGGTGTATCAATTAGAGATTTGAAGGATATAGAGCTTCACAAAAAAATGAGGAAATTTATTCTCATAAATACTTTTATATTTGTATCTGCTTTTACACTTGTTTTTACAATTGCAGGGGCTTTAGGAGGAAGTATTGGCAGATGGTTAAGTGGTTACACCACGATAATGAATAAAATAGGTGGCGCAATAACCATAATAATGGGATTGAATCTGATTGGTCTGCTAAATCTAAATTTTTCTTTTTTGAATAAATATAGTGCAGATAACATCAAGACACCATCAAGATATTTTACTACTTTCTTAATAGGTCTGTTTTTTGCTATAGTATGTTCCCATTGCATTGGGCCAATTTTATATTCCATGCTGATATATACCACAACCACAAAAAGTGCCTCTGTAGGCATGACAATCATGTTCTTGTTTTCCTTAGGTCTTGCAATACCGTATTTGCTCGTTGGTTATTATCTACCCCACGCGATTAATGCTATAAAAAGGGCAAAGAAATTCCAAAATGCTATCTGTGCAGTTGCAGGAGCTACTCTCATTTTCCTTGGCATTGTGATGTTTTTAAACAAACTCCAAGACTTGACAGCAATTTTTAGCAGGCTACTACCTTATAAATTGCCGTTTGGAATGTAACAAATAAAGAAAATTATAATAATGGAGGAAATGAAAGTGATTTTGGTTAGCATAAGCTTAGTATCAATTTCATTGTTTATATACCAGGTTATATTAAATCGAATATACTCTGCCTTATTTTGGTATCATTATACTTTCTTGATTACATCATTTGCTATATTTGGGCTTGGAATAGGTGGAATAATAGCTTACAATCAGCGTCAAAAAAGTGAAGATTTAAAAACTAATTCATTGGTTAAGGCCTTATTTCTTCTTTCTATCTCGTACATATTTTCACTGGGAATCATATATGTATTGCCGTTTCAAAATAACGTATTGATTTACCTAATTCTAGCTACATTACCTTTTATAATAGGTGGTTACTTTTTCTCCACCGTATTTGAGCAGTTTGGGAAAATAAGCAACAAGCTATATTTTGCCGACCTCATAGGTTCAGGATTTGGCAGCATAATTGTGTTACTTTCTTTAAACAATCTTGGAGTATATAGAACTGTAATTTTGATTTGCATTATTTCAGTCATAGCTTGGCTGATCCTAAGTGCCCAGTTTAAAAAGAAAATGTTACTTAGTATTGGAGTATTAGCTGTTTTCTTGCTTGGGCTTTTTATACCAAACAAGTACGTTTACTCAATTGAACAGAATTTCATCGGATTTATTACAAACAAAACAAAAACACTTGGCAGTATTGCAAAATCAAACCAAAAAGCTAAGATTGTATATACCAAATGGAATGCATTTTCACGAACAGATGTTATTAAAGTAGAAGGTGATAACGATGAAATGATAGTCACAATTGACGGAACAGCAAACGCACCTATGTATAGATTTGATGGTAAAAAAAGCAGTTTGAACAAATACAAAGATGACATTGAATATTTGCCTTTTTCCTTTGGAAACAATCATAAAACATTGATAATTGGTCCTGGTGGGGGTAGGGATATTCTGTATGCTTTAGCTGGAAATGGTAAACAAATAACTGGAGTTGAAATAAATACATCAAGTATTGACGCTGTAAGGCACTTTAAAGAGTTTAATGGAGACATCTATAACAGACCAGAAGTAAAAATCTATGGTGAAGATGGCAGAAATTTTGTAAGAAAATCTAAGGAAAAATATGATGTGATATTCTTAGCACTGGTCATGACAAATGCATCCCAAAACATAGGTTATGCTCTTTCAGAAAACTATCTGTTTACAGTTGAAGCTCTTGAGGACTATATGAATCACTTAACAGATAATGGAAAACTTGCCTTTTTAGCTCATGATGAAGAGGATATGAGCAAATTAATAGCAACCATTCTGCGTCAGCTGAATAAAAAGGGTATAGCAATTAAAGATACTCCAAAATATATGGCTATTTTTGCTAAAGAGGTTCAACTTATGGATGGCAATGAACATATTCACTATCCATTGATCATTGTAAAAAACAAACCTTTTTCTCAACTTGAGAGCAAGAAATTAAAAGAGACTGCAGACAGAGGGAAGATTATTCCGCTTTATATCCCCTATGTTAACGATAAGGGACCACTTTACCATATAAAGCAAGGCCATTTAACTTTAGTACAGTTCGAAAACGGATTTTCATTTAGTGCAACGCCTGCAACCGACGACAAGCCATACTTTTATGACTTTAGCAAAGGGGTTTCACCTGTGTTGGTATTTATCTTCTTTTTCATACTTCTGGGAAGCATGATATTGTTTACACCAATTATCTCTCAAGAAAAAGCGTTCAAACCTTCTTTGTATTTTTCAAGCTTAGGAATAGGCTACATGCTAATTGAGATTCCGCTTATTCAAAAGTTTATTCTATACTTGGGTCATCCAGTACTTGCCTTCAATTATGTACTTGCTGGGCTTTTGATTGGCAGCGGAATAGGTGCATACTTTAGCAATGCAAAGGTGTTTAATAATCTGTCAAATAGAATATATTTGCCTGCTCTTTTGGTCATGGTAATAAATATTGGTCTAATATTCTCTTTAAACTCAATATTCAAAGTGACCTCTGATTTTAGTTTAGTTAGCAAAATACTAATTGCAGCCATACTGGTTATGATTCAAGGCTTTTTCATGGGAATGCCGTTCCCAAGAGGTATAAAGATATTAAGCGAAAATAAAAAGAAAAGCAAAACAATTCCTGTGATGTGGGGACTCAATGGTGTAATGTCAGTTATAGGCTCAGTTTTATCAATTATGCTTTCAATGGAATTTGGATTTACCATTGCCATGCTTGCAGGAGCTCTTTTATATGGGCTTATAAGCTTACAAAATAGAAATTTGGTAACTGCTAAATAAAAAATGGGAGGGGGAATTTAGGGATGAAAGAGGCACTGCTTATACTTCTCGCAATGAGCGGATGTTTGCTAGCACACATTTTCATGCACAAAGCAATGATGGGAAGAGGTTGCCACGGCCATGACCACCACCACAGCAATGAAACCCAAAAAGCATCTGACTTCAAAGATCACCAGTTCCATCAACATCACCACAGTGAAGAATTAGTTGCATTGGATAAACCCAAAAGTGAAGAGAACAAGTAGAGGGATTTATCCCTCTTTTTTTTTGTGATTTATCGCATCAAATTGGACAATATAGACAAAAAAGTTCATATGGTATATAATAATGCAAACGATATCATTTGAGAAAGGGGAATATTTCAATGAAGAGAATCTTAAGGTACATACTCATATTTGCTATCGTTTTCGCAGTTGGACTCAGTTCATTTTTGGCAGGTCTTTCTAATTCTCAAAGTCCAGTTCAAACTAAAAAAGACGGTTTGATTTTCTATGAAGTTTTTGTCAGGTCATTTTATGATAGTAATGGTGATGGCATAGGGGACATAAATGGTTTGGCTGAAAAACTTCCATATATCAAATCCTTGGGTGTAAATGCCATCTGGCTTATGCCAATATTTGAATCTCCAAGCTATCACGGATATGATGTAACAGACTATTACAAAGTCAATCCCGACTATGGTACAAATGAGGATTTTGTCAACTTCATAAAAAAGGCTCACAAGATGGGTATCAAAGTAATTATAGATATGATGATAAATCACACAAGCAGCAAACACCCTTGGTTTATCGAAGCATCAAGTAATAAAAATAGCAAGTACAGAAACTATTATATCTGGGCAACACCAAACACAAACTTCGATGAACCATCAGACCTTGGCACAAAACAATGGTATAAAAAGGGTGATAGTTACTACAACGCTATATTTTGGTCTGAGATGCCCGATCTCAATTTTGACAATAAAGCTGTGAGAGAAGAGATGAAGAAAATTGCCAAGTTCTGGTTAGAAAAAGGAGTAGATGGATTTAGGCTTGATGCTGCAAAGCATATTTATCCTTTGAGCAGAGAAAAAGATACTCTTGCGTGGTGGGAAGAATATGCAAAATTCTGTCGAAGTATTAAAAAAGATGTATACCTTGTAGCAGAAGTGTGGGACAGCCCTCAAAGAATAGCGCAATATGCAAAGATTTTTGATTCTTGCTTTAATTTTACTATTGCTCAAAACATCATTGAAGGAGTAACATATGAAAATACTCAAACTTTGCAAAATAACCTCTCTTCAATATACAATCTCTACAAAAATGTCAATCCCCAATTTGTTGATGCACCATTTTTGACAAACCATGATATGAACAGAGCTTATACCGAAATCGGGTCAAATAGCAAAATGAAATTAGCTGCAGCATTATTATTGACACTGCCTGGCAATCCTTTCATCTACTATGGTGAAGAAATTGGCATGAAAGGACAAAAACCAGATGAATATATTAGAGAGCCATTCAAATGGTATGAGACATGGAAAAAAGGACAGACAAACTGGGAGATGAGCCTTTACAATAGCGGCCCTGATGTTGCTTCAGTTGAAAAACAAGAAAAAGACAAAAATTCTTTACTCAATTTCTACAGAGACATGATTGGTTTCCGAAAAAAGAACTTACCATTACTAAAAGGAGACTTCCAGTTAATTAAAACCTCTGCTGATACACTTAGTTTCGCAAGAGTTTACAATAATCAGAAGATGGTTTTAATTTTTAACTTCACGGGCAAGGAATTATCAAAGACTATAACCCTGCCATCTAATATAAAGCTTGCCGGCAAAATAGTTAAAGGATCTGGGAAAATCTTGTCTTTAAAAAATGGAAAACTTTCTTTTTCAATAAAATCTTATTCCTTTATCATCTTAAATTAACAGCCAGAAACGTCAAATCTCATCTCAATAGAAAAACTAAAGGCGGGCAATCCAAGAATCCCCCGCCTTTAGTTTTTACAAAATTTTTTAAAATGCCGATTTGTAAATTTCCATTATCTCTTCTACAGTAGCTTGTTTTGGATTTGTCAAACCACAAGCATCTTTTAAAGCATTTTCAGCTAAAATCCTTATGTCTTCATCTTTTACACCCAATTCTTTCAAACCAGCTGGTATTCCTATTTCTTTTGACAAAGCCCTAATGCTCTCAATTACCATTTCACCGGCTTTCTCAGCCGAAACTCCTTGCACATCAATCCCCATTGCTTTTGCAATGTCAATAAATCTGTGAGGAACCACCTTTAAATTGTACGACAAAACATGTGGTAATAACACTGCATTGCACACCCCATGTGGTAAATCATAAAATCCTCCTAATTGATGTGCCATTGCATGAACATAGCCCAAACCTGCATTGTTAAATGCAACCCCTGCCAAATACTCAGCATATGCCATTTTTTCTCTTGCTTCAATATCATTGCCATTTTCAACAGCTTTCTTCAGATATTTGAAAATCAATTCAATTGCCATCAAGGCTGAAGCATCTGTAACCGGTGTTGCATCAGTAGATAGATACGCTTCGATTGCATGTGTTAACGCATCCATTCCAGTTGCAGCAGTCAGTGACTTTGGCATTTCAATCATAAGTTCTGGGTCGTTTACAGCAATAAGTGGTGTTACATGCCAGTCAACTATTGCCATCTTTACATGTCTATCCTCATCAGTGATAATTGCAAACCTTGTCACTTCACTGCCTGTTCCTGCAGTTGTATTGATAGCAACAAGAGGAAGTATCGGTTTTTGTGATTTGTTTACCCCTTCATAGTCCTTTATTGAACCTCCGTTAGTTGCAACAAGTCCTATACCTTTGGCACAATCATGTGGTGAGCCGCCTCCAATTGATATTAAAAAGTCGCAATTATTGTCTTTTAAGATTTTTAAGCCGTCTTCAACATTTTTTACTGTTGGATTGGGTTTTGTTTCATCGAATATTACATAACTTATATTTGCATCATCTAATATGTCAGTGACTTTTTTAACTAAACCAATCTTTACTAACGCTTTATCTGTTACAATTAGTGCTTTTTTATAGCCTAAAGCCTTGATTTCTTCCCCAACATCCTTCAAACATCCTCTTCCCATCAAACTAATAGGCGGCATGTAAAATCTATATGTTTTCATATTTACCCCTCCACATCTGCTGCAAATGTTGTTATAATTTTAACATGCACTTTTTCTCTTCTTCTAATTCTTTTTTGCAAATAATATTTCATTTTTGCCGGGGGTATAGAAATGGTAAGTGACCTAACACCAACATCTGTTTTAGAGGCAGAACATGTTAGAATACTTTATTATGATTTTGATGATTATACAAGAGCAAGTTATTCATCAAAAAACTATCTAAGATTTTGTAGTATCTTACAAGGAGACAAATATGTAGAAATAAATGAATCTGAAAAATTTAAGTATGACAGTAATAGTTTTGTGATTTTGCCACCTTATTCAAAAGTTAAATTAGAAATTAAAGAAAAAACTAAAGCATTAGTTATAGAAATAGACAGCTATTTAATAAACCACGTTTTGAGCAAGCTAAAAATGGAGTTTGAACCTTATGAACTTGGCAATGTCAATAATGTACTTTTTGTAGGAAAGTACAGTCCAGATTTGACAGAGACATACAAAAAGATTGTTGATACATTCTTAAGTAGAAAAGTTAACAGAGAGTTTCTCCTTGATTTATATACTCAAGAGTTTGTATATGATATCTTCAAATACAGAGGTGCTGAGAAGATAATAACCGATAAAAATTCAGAAATATATCATATCTTGGATTATATAAACACCAACTATTTGCGCAAATTAAAAATTTCAGATATTGCCAAAGAATTTAACATGAGAGAATATGAATTTACCAAGTACTTTAAAAAGTTTACAGGGAAATCACCAAAGGAATATATTAAAGACTTAAAACTTAATAAAGCAAAAGAGTTATTAAAATTCGAAAATGTTACCAATGTGTGTTATGACATAGGGTATGAAAATATTTCTCATTTTATTAAAGAATTCAAAAACAAGTTTGGAGTTACACCAAATCTATACAAAAAAACTCTAAACAGTTAATAGTAAAAAGTGTGAATTTTCTATGGTCAGGAAGACTCATTATGAAAAAAGGGCTGTCTAAAAACAATAATTTTTAATAACCAGAATCGGGCATTTGATGCTATTAAATACCAATATTAGACTATATAGCAAACAAAAAAGGGTTGGGTGGCAGTTTTGCCCCAGCCCTCTATTATTATCTTCGTTAATTTTTCTATGTTATAGGCAATACAAACCAAACTCTACTTTAGCTTTACACCCTTAATACCCCTGAGCAGGAACCTCCTAAATCCTTTATTGTTCTTTATTATCCCAAATACTGTCTCAACTTCTATCTTTCTCTTTTCGTAAATCTCTTTGCCTTCTCTACTTAACAGCCTTTGCCTTACCTCTTCCTTCAATTTCTCTAACCTCGGTCTTATATTAAATCTCTTCTTCCATCTCTTACCTTTATAACATTTTTCTCTGTACTCACAGCCATTACAAATATCTTCACATTGATATATCTTCTCATAACTTACAAATCCTCTCTCATTTGCACTTATCTTCGGATACAAATATTTAACCTTCTTACCAGCAGGACAAACATAGGCATCTTCTTCAGCTATGCACTCCCAGTTATTTACATTGAAAATATCCTTCTTAAATATTCTTGTCTGTTCCATATCAAATGTGTTATACTTAAATAGAGCTATTTATGCCACATTCTTTCAGATGAAGGTAGTTTCAATCAAGCCCATAGCCACTGTCTGCTACAATGTTCTTTGGCATGAAACCTGTTATCTTCTCCACAAGCTCAGGGTGTTCCTTTAGGCAGACAGTTCCATTTATTTTTTCAATCTCTTCGATTATGTTTTTCACTTTCTCTCTTAACTTTTTTTTCGAAAGTTCTTGTACTTTTAGCCCAAACAAGTGAATACTTGTTTGCATTAGCTTCAACTTTTGCCCCTTCGAGATAATAATAGTCGAAGTTTACATACCCTAACTGTGTAAGAAGTTTAACCACCTCAGCAAAGATATTTTCAATTGCCTCTCCCAAAATTTCTTTTCTAAATCTATTGATAGTTCTGAAATCAGGAACTTGATATTTTGAGAGCTACATAAAAGTAATGTTTTCTCGTAAAGCCCAAGCTATTTTTTTTTGATGAATAAATACCTTGTATGTAAGCATAGATTAAAACTTTAATAACATCAGCGGGTGGTAACTACTTGTACCACCACCTTTGTACTTTATTACTCTGACCAAATGATTTTGAGGGATAAAAGCTTCTGGGTCGATAGGCATTAAATATTGGTATGGGTTGTAATTTTTGAAGACGACTTTATCATGTTTACGAGCCATGAGTTATCATCTCATGTTATAATTTTTGATATATTATATCAAAAATATATCATTATGTCAAAAGAGCAAAATTAAAGGGGCTGTCCATTCATCTTTTTGGACAGCCCCATTCTAATTTGAAATTGCTCCACCTGCATCACATAGCTTTTATTATCTTTTCAACAAGCAAATTCAAACGTTCCATCTTGATTTTGTTTGAAAAAATCTCCATATGTTAACCTAAAGACATTATTCCAGTCATTTCTCACTAACTTATTAGAAAGGTTACACTTATTTTGTATAAGCTTACCAACCACACCTGCCCCTGATATATCTCCTTGTATTATAGCACCGTACAAGACATTTTCTTTATAGACCACCTTGTAATAATAGTTCGGTCCACTGCAAATTGCTACATTATAACTGTTATCAGGTGGCTCTACATATCCATAACTTATTGTACTCAAGCCAAAAAACTTCATTGAATTTTTAAAACCAAAATTGTCTATTAAAGGCTTACCAATTCCTGCCATATTATATGCTGCTGTTTGCCCCTGTTTTACAGCCGAAGGCCATATAGGTGTTAATATATGCCTTTGTGTCAAGAGTTCATACGATTGGCATGCATCACCAGCAGCATAAATGTCTTGTATAGAAGTCCTCTGGTATTGATCTACAATAATTCCATTTTCAATTTCAAGATCACATTTATCTATTCTTGGAAAAGAAGGTTTTACCCCGACTGCCACTACAATCATATCGGCAAAAACAAAACTTCCATCTGATAAAGTCACGCCTTTAACCTTCCCTGATAACCCGTAAATTACATTTGAAACAGCTTGTCCAGTAATGATATCTATTCCATTGTCTTTAAAAATCCTCTCGTACCTTTGCGCTGCTGTCTTGTCTAATTGCTGAGGTAGGATATGGTCTTTCATCTCTATTACGGTTACCTTGACTCCCTGCTTGTTAAGGCTCACTGCAACATCCAGCCCTATTAGCCCACCGCCAATGACCACTGCCTGTCTACTTGTTTTAGCCGCTTCTTTAATCTTTATAGCATCACCTATATCCCGTAAGGTAAATATATCTTTTCTCTTTTCTATACCCTCTGCTAAGCCTTCTATAGGAGGAATTACAGGGGTAGCCCCTGTAGCTATAAGTAGTTTATCATAGGTATGTTCAGCGCCATCAGAAGTGACAACGCTTTTGTTGAAAGGTCTAATTTCTATCACAGCAGTATTTCTTATCCATTTTACTTTGTTTTTATCGAAAAAATCCTCTTCCACGAATCTCATCTTGTCCAAAGGTCTGTCGTCACTTATGAAATAATGAAGCATACACCGTGAATATACCATATCGTCTTTTGAAATTACAACAATTTCTCCATTGCTATCAAGCCGTCTGAGTGTCCTTGCGCAACTTAGCCCTGCGGCACTGGCACCTATAATCAAATATTTCATCAAATTCTCCCCTCGCTTTAATCAACATCAATAAGGGAAATAGCCTGGACAGGGCAGCTTTGGACACACGCAGGTATTTCTCTGTCCAGGCACATATCACATTTTATAGCAACATCACCACTTTTGTTAGGTTTTATCATACCATAAGGGCATGACATAACGCACATAAAACATCCTGCACACCAGCTCTGGTTGCAAATTACGTATCCTGTTGTCTCGTCTTTTGTCAGCGCGCCAGACATACAAGCTGTAACGCATTCTGGTTGGTCACAATGTCGACAGAAAATAGGGACAATCTTCCCTTCGGTGTTCAAGACTACATTATTTGCAAATTCTAAATCATTGTCTGAGAAGTCTATCTCAAGTACTGATTGCACACCTTTATGGTGAGCTATACACGCCAGGATGCAATTCATACATCCTGTACATGCTGTTGGTTCTATATATATCCTTTTCATTGATAAGACACCTCTTCACTTAGATACCCATATCTTTTCTGCGCTGAAGAATGATACTTTCAAGCTCATCAGCAGAAGATTTTACATCATTATTTATAATCAGCCGTCCTCCAGTTATGTCTGGCAACTTTTCTGTCAGAATCTCTGTCACCAGCTTGCTTCCTGTTATAAAAGGAGGAATTGAAAGATGTAAAGGCAATCCAAGCGCCAGCCCAAAAGCACCATCAGCCAAAGCCTGCTCTTCTAACCATTGAGGTGCAGAAAGTACTAAAGGCAGCTGTGGAATATCCACGTTGAGAATCTCTGCCAGTTCTGCTGCCACTATCTCAAGTCTGCCTATGGCAAGGCATGGACCAAAGTTTAGCACAGGTGGTATGTTAAGCTCTCTGCACACCTCTTTTAATTTGTCTCCTGCCAGCTCTTCAGCTCCTTTTGACATAAGACCGCAGTTTTCAAGTCCCCCACTTGTGCACCCCGCAGACAGTACTAGTATATCTCGTTTTATTAATTCTTTGGTAAGTTCTACAGTAAAAATATCATGGCCTATAGAGGTAAGATTGGAACAACCAACAATAGCTGCTATACCTTTGATTCTGCCCGAAGCTATAAGATCAATAAGAGGTTTATAGCTTCCACCTAAAAATTCTTTAAGAGACCCTTCGCTTACTCCCGTCAGTGCACTCTCATAACCGTGGTCATAAGGTATGTCTATATTTACCCTACCTCTTCTAAATTTGTAGCTATCCACAGCTTCTTTTAAAATCCTGTCTGCAATCTCCATGGCTTCTTCAGGACTATATTGCACAAGGTCTGCGTTAGCTTTTTTAGCCACATCGTCAATGCAAATTTGTCTTACCATATACCTCTCAGCTACTGTTTCAAGACCAGGTATAGTACAATTGAACTCAGACACGACAAGGTCTATAGCACCTGTTGCCAGTACAGCTTCACTTGTGAAATTATTGCCTACGTGGCCTGCATACACATCCTTTGCATGCTCACCTCTTAACTGAAAATCCTGACCCACGCATGTACACCCTATTATTCTGAATCCCTTTGCACCAGCGTCTTGAGCCATCTTTTTTACATCTTCATCATTTAACCTTTTTAGCAAAGCCCAAAAAAGTGACTGTTGATGTCCTGTAGGCATTATGTTTATGTAATCAGGGTCTATTACCCTGAAACCTACAGGCGCTGACCTTAACACAGGCTCTCCCATGATAATATCGTTAAGTTTGTTTGTAAGTGCCAATCCATAAAGACCTGTGGCTATACCCAGTCTTAAAACATGCATGAGCATATCGACAGGATCACTTGAAAGGTTCGTACTTGTTTTTACTACCGCATCAAACACCTCTGATTTTGCACCGCCAGGCAAAATCCCCAGTTCGCTCCACTTTTTATACCTCATAGCTGGTGCCATGTACTTTACCAGTTCCATCTCATCCCATCTGGGTTTGTAAAGGTCAGATAATACCTTTTCAGCAAGTTGCAAAGCTATTTCTCTATCATCTTGTCCATGGATACCAAGTTTATCTGCAAGTGCATGGAGCGTCTTTTGACCTTTAAATGGTACATCTATTTGATTTTCAGCCATCTTTTTAAGATTATGAGCAACATTTTCTACCACGTGCAAGTAACAGCCAGCTCCTGCTGCAACTGCCCTTAGAAAATTTCTCGCAACAATTGTATCTGCATCGGCTCCGCAAACCCCTCTTTTTTGAGTTGGCGTAATCCTACACGGTCCATTTGCACACAACCTGCAGCAAATTCCCTGAAGACCAAACCCGCATTTTACACTTTGTCGTGGTTTGCGATTAAAAGAAGTCTCCAAATCTTCTTTACTTTTTATAAATTCCCCTAATCGTTTATCAGCTGTCTCACAGAATGTGCAAATCTCCATAGCTCCATTACCTCCCGCAATATTAATTGATTTTTTGTATTTTGAAAGTATACTATTTTAGTATACTTTTGTCTACAAAATAAAGATGGAAACTGAAATTAGTTTCCATCCATTTTTGCAAGCTCAGCAAAGTTATACTTTTCAAACTCCTTCGCAACAGTCTTCATCACTGAAGAAAAAGCCTTGTGCACAGCGCAATATCCAGTAGCTCTTTTACTACAAGCAGAAGGGTCTATCTGGCACCTGTTCAAAGCCAAGGTACCTTCTACTGCCAGTATCACATCTTTCATTGTTATGTCTTCAGGATTTTTAGCAAGGATATAACCTCCATTTTTACCTCGTGCGGATTCTATAATCCCTGCCTTTATCAAATCCCTACATATTTTCAACAAAAATCTTTTGGGAATCTTTTCTTCTTCTGAGATAGTGTCTGCCTCAACTACCATTCCTTTTTTCTTTGAAAGGTGAAGCACTATTCTGAGCGCATAGTCGGATGCTTGCGTAAGTCTCATTTACTCACCCTTGCCAAATTAAAGTATACTGATTTAGTACACTTTTATTTTATACTACAATTTTTGAGGTGTCAATACTGAGATTATAACTTAATACCCAATCATCTTAGCTCCATTTTGAATAAATTTTCCTCTGAACTCTGGCTCTTTCAGCATCAGATGACTGTCAAGGTCATGGAAGTAAAATGCTCCAGTTCCCAGGGCAAAGTGAACACTCTGGTTAATCCCGAGGCTTGATTCGGACATACACACTATCATTAATCTGAGGTTAGCACTCCTTGCAAGCTCGATAATAGAGAGAGCATCGCTTATTCCAGATTTCTAACTTCCACGTTTGTTGTCTCAGAAGATATGCTTCCAGTGATGTGAAAAGGCTTGTCATATTTGTAGTGTTTGACATCGAACTTGACATTTGCTATCTTGCTCATTTGTAATTTTGTCCCTCCTCTTTTCAGATTTCTTCAAAAGAGATTACCTCAATCTTGCTTTCAATTTTAACTTTCCCAGATAAGGATTCAGCCTCACCAAGCTGATTATCTGTAGGATCAAATCGCAGGAAATTTGGTTTCGGCTCAAAATCTTTCATAAAATCTGAGTTTGCAACCATCCTAAAACCATCTAAGTTGCCAAAATAGAAACTGCGAAGTTTTTCGTTCTCCCGTCTTGCCCCACCAAATGAAAGGTCTGCCGGAAGCCAACCATAAGGCTTGACGTAGAACAGTGCCCAGTCGTGTGGAGAAGCCATAAGGGGATTTATGTACCAGCCAGATTGCCATCGTGCAGGTATTCCAGCAATTCGGCACATAGTAATGAAAAGCAGAGCCTGAAAACCACAGTCTCCTTTCAAGTTTTCTGCAACATATTGTGATATGTTCTCGTAAGTTGCGTATGGTCGAACATAAGAATATTTAACATGGTTTGTAATCCAATCAAAGATTCTCTTCGCTTTTAAATAAGGATTGTTCTCACCAGCAACTACTTGGTTGGTTAAAAGTTTCAGGTATGGCGTGAACACCACATGAGGTGGCTGTTCACCAAGAAATTCGTCCAAATCATTTTCTTCAACCTTTTCTGGATCAACCTTGTTTATCCACTCATTTATAGTGTACTCGAACTCAACAAAGTATTCTTTTTCTTTGCCCTCAAAATAAATAGTTCTCTGTGAAACCTTGTTGTCTGCAAGAAAATAGTCTTTTTGGCTTGTTGAAACAAGTTTTACATCACAAACCTGAAGCTCTTCTTTTGGAAATGGAAGCCAAACACGAAAATGATCTGCATCGTCTTTGATAGCAACAGTCATCTTTGCACGTACTCGGTATCTTTTGGGAGGGTCTCCTTGTGTCAATTCTTCTAATCTCTTGTCAAGCAATTCTCTTGCTTTCTGTGCAACAGGATCTTTCTTGAGTCTTTCTCTGTATGATGGAAGAGCAAAAGCTATATTGTGAACAAAGCGTTCTTCGAATCTTCTTTTTCCTTCAATTACTATGTAATCAAGATACCCTTCTGACAAAAGGTGATAAAATTCCTCTCGAGAAAAAGAATCAATCAGCTCCATTGCTTTCTTTAAAGCAGTTTCTTCATAAAAAGGATAACTTTCGAGTATTCTGTTTATTCTATTCTTCTCGTACATTAGACGTTTTCTTTGTACCTCAGTGATTCTTTCATCAGCCAGCCACCTGTCTATTAATCTCAAAGCCAAGCAAAAATTGCCAAGCTTTTCTTCTCTCTCGATCTCCTCTGGTATCTTGCATACAAGAAAATCCATAATCTCATCTCCTCTTTCATATACTCTTCTTAATCTCTTGCAAGCTATCCATATTTCTAATAAAATTGTATACATTTAAATACAGAGTGCATAAAAGATGTAGAAAACATCCACAGGCAAGAAAACACCCCCGGCAGTCGAACGAAAAGGCTTCGTCCCCTACTTCAGAGGACACAAAACGAAAAGGCTACTGCCAAGGGCTACTTTTATTATAGCACTTTTTAAGTCTGTGAAAACCACTTTATATTTTTAAATTTAATGAAATCAAAAGTTTTTGGTTAACTGTCTTCAAAGAATATTAGAGAATTTTGATATGTGTTATAATCAAAATTGGAATCTGAAAGCTGCAAACAGCAACTGAAGGAGCGAGCTTTTAATGATATATATTGTCACTGCTTTCCATGCAGAAGCAAAGGCTCTGATAGAACATTTTGGCCTGAAAAAATTATATGAACCTTCAAAATTTCAGATTTTTTCTGGCAATGATATTCTTCTTATAGAAAGCAAGGAAGGAATTGTAAAGAGCAGTATTGCAACAACATTTGCCTTGACAAAGTTTGGAGCAGGTAGTAAAGATATAGCCCTGAACATTGGGATTTGCGGAGCTGTGGAAAATGCTTTTTCAAAAGGTGATGTTATTCTTTGCAACAAAATAATAAATCACCACTCAAAAAAGGCATTCTACCCAGATATTTTGATTCAGCATAGCATGAAAGAAGCATCACTCGAAAGTTTTATGCATCCTGTGAAAAAAGACAGCTTACCACTTGAAATTGAAGGGGATACAGTTGACATGGAAGGGGCAGGATTTTTCGAAGCAGCTTCTATCTTTTTGCCCCTGCACAATGTACACTGCATCAAGATTGTTTATGACTTTTTGGACTTTGAAAAGATAAATCTTGCTGAGATTGAAAATCTGATAAAACAAAGTATTCCTCATATAGAAAGTCTGATAAATTCCCTATTAAAATTAAATTTTGAATTTTGCAACAATACGCCTGAAATCGATAATATACCTCTACTTGTAAATAAACTAAAAAACAGTTTACATCTTACAACTTATATGACCAATGAGCTTGAAAGTTTGTTAAAAGACTATATAATAAGGCATAAAAAACTACCTGATTTTATCTTTGAATTTTTTGAAGTTCAAATAAACTCTAAAAAGGAGGGCAAAAACTACTTTGACAAGCTCAGAAAAATCCTTCTTAGCTAAGAATTTTTCTCATGTTTATGTCGAAAAAGCTGTTCTTTCTCATCCTGTTACAATAAAGATTTTAGAGAACCTGCGAAGATCTCAAATAGTTAAAATAGATAACTACAAAGAGGTTTTCTGCAGAGCAAGGCAAAATTACTCTCTTCAGGAAAAGAGCAAAAAACTAATACTTGCAAAAAAATGGGGAGAGTTTCTCTATCCCGGCCCCTCAATTTGCCACAATTTTGGATATAGTAACTTTTTTTATACAAGCAACATTTTGAACTGTATTTGCAGCTGTGAATATTGCTTTTTAAAAGGAATGTACTCCTCTGCAAATATAGTAGCATTTGTGAACATCGAAGACTACTTCAAAGAGATTGATGCTGTTTTGAAAAATAAGCCGCTGTATCTTTCTGTATCATACGAAACAGACCTTTTAGCACTTGAAAAAATTGTCCCATTTTCTTCTGCATGGATTGAATACGCAGCTTCAAAGCAAAATTTGACAATTGAAATCAGAACAAAAAGTACCAACTTCCAAGCTTTAGAAAACTTGAAACCTCAAGATAATGTAATTTTAGCATGGACACTGTCTCCTCAAGAAATTATAGAAAAGTTTGAACATGGCACACCTTCTTTATCTTCACGACTTTCTGCAATTAAAAAAGCTACAGAAAATGGCTGGAAAGTAAGGCTTTGTTTTGACCCAATTTTATATATTGAAGACTGGAAATCAATTTATGAAAAGTTCTTAAGACAGGTTTTCGGAGAGTTGAACCCTGATAAGATTGTAGATATTTCAGTTGGAGTGTTTAGAATTCCAAAAGACTATCTTAAGAGAATGAAAAAAGTATTTGCAAACGAAATTACCTCTTTTCCTTATGAAGAATCACAAAATATCTACACTTACCCGAAAGAGTTAAAAGAAGAAATGATAAATACAATACTTTTAATACTTGGCAATTTTGCTCCTTCTTCGAAAATTTTTGTGATATAATTATAGCAGGAGTTTAATGTAAAGGTATGAGGTGGAAATATGAAGAAGAAGAAGAAAATCCTTTTGGCTGCTATCTTGATTCTTTTGGTAGTTATTTTTTCAGTAGCTATAGTCATTACTTCTAAAGAATTTCACAAAACACCTGAAGGTGCTATTCGTTTTTATATTGTTCTTCACAAAGGTCCATGGGCACTGTCTAATGTGAAAATTATCCGCGGTAAATATATTGACAAATTTTATGGTCAGCAATACGTTGTCGAAGGCTTTACTGACCGAGTAACAGGTATGGAACTTCGATTTTTCTATTTAAAGAAAGACGAATCAGGTCTTTGGAAGATAACCTCTGTTGGCACAGGACCATAAACAAAGTGTTCTCTATCTCTGCCAGTATCATATTTTCAGCTATTTTAGCTTTAGTGTTTTTATTTTTCTTGTTTTTCTTTTACAATTTTTTTGTATTTTTTTGTCAACTAACTTTGCAACATTTAATTCAAATTTATCCATACTACCTGTACATCCTTGTTTGACTCTTTCTACAAGCTGGACATATTCAATTTCGTATTCCTCTAAAAGCTTCAGTCAAATAATATTAGGATGTTAGAATAGAATTGTCTTTGAGGTATAATAATTAAAATTAGGCGTTTGCAAAATAGGTGGTGATTGAAGGTAAAAGGCACCAATACTAACATGAAATACAATCAAGATACAAAAAGAAAAGAGAAGTGAAAATCAAATATTATCAATACCAACAAAAATAATCAGCAACAAACATATGACAAAAATTAACAACTTCAAAAAAGACAATAATATCCTAAGCCTTCTTAACTCCTTGTTTTAGAAGGTTAAGTAAAAACAAAACCAGAAATTTTTTGTAAGAAATAGATTTAAAAAATAGTAGTATTAAGCGATAAGTTTTTTGAGCTTGTTAAGTTTTTTGATAGTCAATTTAGAGCAATAGAGTTTGATATTGTGAGCGAGAATAAACAAGAGCGAGAAAGTAATGGCAGATAGCAAGAAATCAGAGAAAATAGAAATATGGTCATAAGTAGAGATAGTATCAGAGCCCATGTAGGATTTCAGGTGGTAAATAGTCTGCTCTACAGCGACACGTTTTTTGTAGAGGTCAAAAAACTCTTGTGAATTTCTGTTGATACCTGGGAAAGAGCGAAAGTTATCTGGGTATGTATAGAACATTCTACCCGATTTAGAGGTAGTACAAGGCTGAGGGCAAGAGCAGATGCGTTTGCCATCTTTGTATTGTGACATAGGGCAAGTCCATTTAAGGCGCAAAGAGCGATTTTTACCCTGACATTTGCCTTCGGGTTTAAAAGGTTTGTTGAACTTTTTGCAGATAGGGATACCATCTTCAGAAATAACGATATTGGGGTCTAAAGTAGGTGTAGTATTTTTAGAAGCTCTTGTATTTAGTGGAATGACGATTTTGGAGAAGTTAAATGTATTTTTTAAAGTGGAGTATATGTTGTGGGAATCCAAAGCACTGTCGGCGATGAAAGTGGAGAAATTTTTGGGGATGTAGGAGAATAAGGTTTCGAGCGAAGGAATTAAACCTTTAGAGTCGGAGATAGCTTTTGCTTCTTGTGGGTCAGAGGAAGGGGAATCATAGTTAAACAGAGGTACTAAAGCTAAAGGGATACCGATAGCGTTTGTAATGACAGCAAATTTTAAAGCCCAGCAGAAATGGCCATTTACAAACATAAGACGGATGTTAGAATTAGCGTTAGCAGTTTTAGGCAAAGAAGAATAAACGAGAGAGTAGACTTTTTCAGAGGGAAGTTCAGGGTTAGCTTTTGAGGTATTTTTCAGCAGTAGATGAATGAATTTAGGATTGTTTTCACGAACCTTTGGGACAATACCTGTTGTGTCGAAGATTAAGATTGAAGAATCTTGAGGGCATTGTTGGATGGAAATATTATGTGCATGGATAGAGATATTTTGAAAAAGTTTATGGATTTCACTTGCAAATATTTTTCTAAAGCGAGAAAGAGTAGAGATAGAAGGGACATTGCCATGAAGATTACAAAATGAGCGAAGTTCGAATGAGTTGAGTAAGACAGCACGAAGCTGAGTTAAAGTATTGAGTTTGAGCAATTTTTGGACGAGGAAGCAACAAAGCATAGATTCTAAAGAGAAGTATCTATGCTTACCGAAATATTTGTAGTAGGCATTGTAGAAAGAAGAAGGTATATAATGTGACAAGTCAATGAATTTATTGAACAAGCCCAAGAGGCTTTCAGGCTTGTAGAGAGCCGAAGCCTTTAGGTGGGAGAATAGGTCTATGAAAGAAAGTTGTTTAGGTTTGGTGTTGAACATTTTGGAACCCTCCTCATAGTAGAAAATTTGTTTTATATAATCATATTTTACTACAATTATGAGGAGGGTGACCAGTCTTTTTTGATTCTATGTAAAGCTTGATAACGCTCATCTTGAGCGTTTTTGCAAAAGGCTAATAATAATTAAAATCACAAGGAGGTTTATTTTATGTGCGATACTATTGTTGCCTTGAAAAATTCAACGCTGAATAACTGTGTATTATTTGGCAAAAACAGTGACAGAGAGAAAAATGAGCCTCATATAGTTATAAGAGTCCCCAGAAAGGAACATAAAAAAGGAGAAAAGGTCAAATGTACATATATTGAAGTGGAGCAGGCAGAAGTTACATATGATTGTTTTTTATTTAAGCCATCTTGGATATGGGGCGCTGAAATGGGAGTTAATGAATTCGGAGTTGTTATTGGAAATGAAGCAGTGTTTACAAATCAAAGACAAGGTCCACCAGCACTTCTTGGGATGGATATTCTGCGACTTGCACTTGAGCGAAGCAAGACAGCAAAAGAAGCAGTTGACAATATTATTTACTTTATTGAAAGATATGGACAAGGTGGAAAATGCGGATATACAAAGAATCTAAAATACCACAACTCATTTTTAATTGCTGACTTTGAAAATGCATGGGTATTAGAAACAGCAGGTGTCTATTGGGCTTTGCAAAAAGTTAAAGATGTAAGAAGCATTTCAAATGCGTTGAGCATAAGAAACGATTATGATATGAAAAGCAAGATGATAAAACGAGAAATCATTGATTTTAAAAAAGAGTTTGAAAACCCACTTATAACTAAATTTGCATGTGGTAATTTTAGACAGCAGCTTACCCAAAAAATGCTGGAAGAAAAAAAGGGAAAGTTAACTATAGAAGATTTCAAAAGCATATTGCGATACCATTATAATTTAAATAGCAAAAATTTCTTGTATGGATCTATGAAAAACATTTGCATGCATTCAAAAAGCATTATCTCAAGTGAAACAACTGGAAGCTTTATTGTTGAATTAATTGACCGAAAAATAAACATCTTCGCAACTGGAAGCTCACTCCCATGTCTTTCTATATATAAGCCTCTATGGTTTGTTGAAAACAGAGATATTTTCTTTACCGAAGAGAAAACTGATCTTGCAATTGGGTATTGGAAAGCCCAGAGAAAAATTATAGAGAATGTTGAAAAAGGAAAAGTGGATAGAGATACTTATTTAAAAAACAGAGATGAACGTGAAAAAGAACTTTTTAAACTTGCAAGAAATGTAAAAAATGACCTTGAAAAAGAAAACATAATAAAAATGGCTTGGCAATTTGAGTAATGTCTGCCTTCTTTCCTCAATACAATAAAGCTAACTATACCTGTTAAATTGGAATTGAAATCTATCTATCTAACCACCCTCAAGCCCAATTATTGCTGCGCCCAGAGCACCAACAACTTGCGGATCAAAAGGAATCAAAAGCCTGCTACCAAGCCTTCTTTCAAGCTCTAAAACAACACCTTTATTTTTTGCAACCCCGCCTGTCATTACAAAATCCTTTTCACCTTTTACTCTATTTATTAACGAAATAGCTTTTATTGCTACAACCTTGTTAATAGCTCTTACTATATCCTCTCTTTTCTTACCTTGCGCAATGAGGCTTATCACTTCTGATTCGGCAAATACAGTGCACATACTCGAAATTGTCAAATCCTCTGTGAAATTTGAACACCTCGAAAAATCTTCAAGCTCCAACTCCAAAACTCTTGCCATGTATTCAATAAATCTACCAGTGCCTGCCGAATATTTATCGTTCATAACAAAATCCAATACATTGCCATCTTCATCTATTTTTATCACTTTGCTATCCTGCCCACCAATGTCTATGATAGTTCTTGCACTCGGAAAAAGGGCATGGGCACCTTTTGCATGGCAAGTTATCTCTGTAACCTGCATGTTTGAAAATGGAATACTTAGCGTGCTTCTTTATTTCTCTATACTCTTCTTCTGTAAACCGCTCTTTTTTTTATAAAGAATTACAAAATATTTATGTTTGGCCAAAATGGTTAAAAGAAGTAATAATAAATACAGTGCTTGGCAATTTTGCTCTTTCTTCGAAAACTTTTGTGATATAATTATATCAGAAGTTTAATCTTTATAAAATTCAAAAAAGGTGAGGGCAATGGAGGCCAAAGTACCTAAAATATACACTTATGCAGACTATCTTCAGCTGCCTCAAGACGCAAAAGTAGAGCTAATTGATGGTGTTATTTATAATATGAGCCCTGCACCGTCAAGGATACATCAAGAGATAATTTTTGAGTTGATATTAGTTATTGGAAATTATATCAAGCAAAACAATAAACCATGTAAAATATACACAGCCCCATTTGATGTTGTCTTTGTAGAGGAAGGGCAGGATGAAAGCAAAGCAACAAACGTTGTCCAGCCTGATATATCAATCATATGCGATAAGAAAAAGCTGACCGATAGAGGTTGTATTGGAGCTCCTGAGATGATAATTGAAGTTGTATCACAAAATAATCCTGCACATGATTATATTCGAAAACTTAATCTTTACACTCAATTTGGAGTCAAAGAATATTGGATTGTCAATCCAGATGAGCAAAACATTTTTGTGTATGTATATCGTCCAGAGACAGGATATTCATATCCCAAAGTCTACACTTTTAATGACAAGGTAAAGGTCTCTCTTTTTGAAGACCTTATAATAGACTTTGCTCAAATCAAAGAGATGTTATAAAATGCCTGCCAAGACCAAAAAGAAAGGGAATAATGAAGGCAGGATATACAGAACGAAGTTAAATCATCTGTTTGAGCAAGCAAATATAAAGGGTAACCACTCCTGATGTGGAGTAGTTACCCTAAATTTTTTCAGTTTATTTCAGTAGCTGTAGGGTAGCAGTAAAAAATTAATTTGTAACAATACTCCAAGTATCAAAACCCTCAAAAATAAATGGCGCGCCCAAGAGGATTCGAACCCCTGACCTACGGATTAGAAGTCCGTTGCTCTATCCAGCTGAGCTATGGGCGCGCATTTAAATGGTGCGCCATTAGGGACTCGAACCCCAGACCCGCTGATTAAGAGTCAGCTGCTCTACCAACTGAGCTAATGGCGCACCTGTTATTCTTCTTTATTAAATTAAATGGAGCTGGCGATGGGACTCGAACCCGCAACCTGCCGATTACAAGTCGGCTGCTCTACCGATTGAGCTACGCCAGCACCATTTTTACTCTTAGTGGTGGAGGGGGTTGGATTCGAACCAACGAAGCCTGCGGCAACAGATTTACAGTCTGCCCCCTTTGACCACTTGGGTACCCCTCCATGTCTTACTTTCTTCTTTTTTTACTGAGAGCCGACGTTTTTGTATTTTAACATAAGCTCTACATTTCTGTCAATACCCTTTTAAACAAACCCTTTTTATGGTCGGGGTGAGAGGACTTGAACCTCCGGCCCCATGGTCCCAAACCACGTGCTCTACCAAGCTGAGCTACACCCCGCCATCAGCATTTATATGATAACATCATTTTTGATTTTCGTCAAGAGGTCAAATACAGTAAATTTTTAACTTCTTTGTCCTCTGCTATGCATGATATAATTAATAATGTCTACAATGTAAATCAAAATAATAGCATTTGGAGGAATGAAAAATGCAGCATATCTTTAGCAAGGTGAGAAAGGCTGTAGAAGATTTTGAGATGATAGAAGAGGGGGACAAGATTGCGGTTGGCGTGTCTGCCGGAAAAGATAGCCTTACCATGCTCTACACTTTGAGCTTTATGAGAAGATTTTACCCCAAAAAGTTTGATGTTGTTGCTATCACAATCGACATGGGATTTGAAGGAATGGATTTTTTGCCAATCAAAGAATTTTGTGATAAAATAGATGTTGAATTTCATCTTGTGCCATCGCAAATAAAACAGATTGTGTTTGACATTAGAAAAGAAGAAAACCCTTGCTCGCTTTGTGCAAACCTTCGCCGTGGAATACTTAACTCCACAGCAAAAAGTCTTGGTTGCAACAAGGTTGCGCTCGGACATCACTTAGATGATGTGGTTGAAACATTTTTCCTGAGCCTATTTTTTGAAGGAAGAATCTACTGTTTTTCCCCAAAGACATACCTTGATAGGACTCAAATTACAACTATAAGACCTATGATTTACTTAAAAGAACATGACTTGAGATCTGCCGCAAAAAGGCTCGAACTTCCCGTAATCACAAATCCATGCCCTGCAAATGGAAAAACTAACAGGCAAAGAATGAAAGAGTTTGTGAAAAGCTTAAAACAGTTTCATCCCGCAACCAAGGATTTGGTCTTCAATGCTATAAAGAGAAATATATGGGGGTTAAAAGATTAAACTTTTGCGATTTTTCATGACAAAAGACTGGAGGCAAGTGTGAAGATGAAAAAGTTTTTAAGCTTTATCTCTTTTGCGACAATTTTGTCCTTCATCCTATCAGCATTTGCAAAGCCGTACACAGAAATCTTGAGATTTAAAACAACACAGCAGATTGCTCCTCGCACGTACTATGAAAAGTATGAACTTTTGACAGATGAGGGATTTGTGGATATAAACTGCATAAAGCTTGACCTTATAGATAGTGGATTTGACTTTGACGTGCTGAGAGCCGGCGTTGCAAACACAGGCGATTTTGTTTATAACATGGTTTACAATCAAATCGACAAAAACCCTGTTGCTGCAATAAACGCAAACTTCTTTTACACAAACACCAAAACAAACTACAATAAAATCTGGCCAATTGGAATTTCTGTGTCAGGTGGCAAGATTCTGTCTTCGCCAAATAACAAGCAAAATACCTTCCCGGCCTTTGTGTACACAAACTCGAATGAAATTCTTTTTGACTATATAAATGGTCTTTCATACAAGCTTGTAAACGTAGATTCTGGCTATGAATTCAAGATTGCACACATAAACAAGTTCACAGGCGATTTGACATACCCTATTTTGTTCACAGGCGACTATGTTCAAAAAACCATTGGAGACAAGTACAAGGGAATTGTAGAGCTCATCATAAAAGATGGCATCATCAAAGATATCAGAGAAGAAACTCCAGCTGTTGTCTTGGATAAAGATGAATATCTTTTGGCGGCAACAGGAAACTATGCAAAAAACCTAAAAACAAACTTCAAAGTGGGCGACAAGGTGGAGATCAAGATAGACCTCTCTGTTCCCCTTGAGAAAATAAAAGCTGCGGCATCTGGTAATACCTTTTTGTTAAAAGATGGCAAAATACTAACTTTTACACATGAGATTGCAGGAAGGCATCCACGATCTGCAATTGGCATTGACAAAATTGGTCGATACCTCTATCTTGTTGCAGTTGATGGCCGAAATGGAAAGAGCATTGGCCTTTCACAGGGTGAGCTTGCAAATTTTTTGCAGTCAATTGGCGTGTGGACAGCCATAAACCTTGATGGTGGGTATTCTACACAGCTTATTGCAAAGGACAATGATGGAAACCTCAAAGCCTTTTACAACACAGGTGAGACCAGAAAAGTCTTTGATTCAATAGCAGCTTTTTATAAATACAGAGATGATAAAATTTCCACATTTTATATAGACTGTCCTGACAAGGTCTTTGCAGGCGAAGAGTATCCTATAAAGGTTTTTGCAAAGGACAGGTTCTACAACACAATCACATATGATGCTGTATATTTGAAGGTATACCAGGATGCTTATGAGATAGACATAAAAGATGGCATCTTCACGCCTTACAAAGACGGTGTTGTTACAATATCTTGTGTTTACGAAGATGTGTACCAGAAAGCTTTTGCACAAAAAAAGATTTCGGTGTACAAGCCAGAGATTTTGACCACAAGCAAAAAGCAGCTCAAACTTATGCCCGGTGAATCTTTAGCGCTGAGGTTTTATATAAAAGATAAGGTTGGCCACTTTAAAGAGATAGACCCAAGAAAAGTTCAAGCCGAAGAAAATCCAGCTTTTGAGTTCAAAGATGGAATTTTCATAGCAAAATCTAACTTTCGAGGTTTTGTAACATTTACTTACAAAGATTTAAAATGCAGTATACCAGTTGGGATAGGTGAGACTTTACAGCTTCTACGGTCGTTTGATTATCTTGCCTTGAGCTGGCCAAAAGGTGTTTCGATGTTTCTTTCATCCAAGAACAAGACACAGGGAAAATATTCAAACAAGATATACTTCAGCGTCTCATCAACAAAAGGCAAAAGTTTCAAGCTTGATTTTAAAACTCCTGTTGACCTTACAAATATAAGTAAAATTTCATTTGACATTTGCGCAAATAATGTCAAAGTCTACCTTGGATTCAAAATGCTAAGTGGCACGCAAAAAGAGGTTGAGATTACGCAGCTTAAAAGCGACAATTTCAAAAGCTATTCCTTGAATGTAGAGAGTTACAAAACCTTAGATTATATTCTTCTTATTCCTCAAAAGACACAAGGCTATATTTGGATTGACAATCTCACAGGCGATGTTGTGAATCTACCTCCTGTTGAAAATATAAACCAGTATGTTGCAAAGTTTGATGAGAAGCTTGCAAAGACATCTGTTATCTTTCTGACAAAGGGTTTTGAAAGCCTACCAAGTGAGATCAAGAAAAAAGTAGAATCAAACCTTGGCAGCTATTTGAAATGCTACAGTCTTGAAAAGGACAATCCACCATACGAAAAGAATGAAAAGTTCAATATAGTATTTTTAAGAACAAAAAGTGGTTCGATTTTGGATTTTTCATACTATCAATGGATGAGGATTAAAAATCTATCAGCTGAGAAAAAACCTCTGATTGTTGTTTTGGACATCCCCTTTGAAAGCCTCAGGCAAGATGAAAAAGATGTACTCATAAGACTTTTAAAATCAAGAAAAGCACCTTCAATGATTATCTGCACCACAAGTGATTACACCCGTGTAGAAAGATACGATACTCTTTACATCGGATATGCATCATCAAATAACCTGCTTGCAAAATCAAGTGCAAAAAGTATAAACCTTGCATGTGATGTTGAGAAAGGCTACATTTACCTTGCAAGAGGACATTAAAACACAAAAAGGTCCAGACAAAGCGTTTGGACCTTTTTGTTTTAAAGGATTATGCAAATAAGTCCTCCACTTCCTTCGTTTATAATCCTTTGCAAAGTCTCTCTGAGCTTTTCTTGGCTGTCTTCAGGCACTCTGTGAAGCTTATTTTGAAGTCCTTCTTTTACAAGTTCATGAAGTGATTTTCCAAATATGTTTGACTCCCAAATCTTTTTTGGGTCGTCTTCAAACTCTTTCATCAAAAAGTTCACAAGTTCTTCGCTCTGTTTCTCTGTTCCAACAATTGGTGACACCTCTGTCTCAACTTCCACTCTTATGATGTGCAAAGATGGTGCAGAGGCCTTGAGTCTTACACCAAAGCTGTTTCCTTTCTTTACTATTTCAGGTGTTTCAAGCTTGAGCTCATCCAAAGCAGGTGCAACAATACCGTATCCTTTCTCTTTTGCGCTATTTAGAGCATCTTTTAGCTTATCATACTCTTTCTTTATTTGTGAAAGCTCGCAAAGAAGTCTTACAAGATGATGCTCGCCTTTTATTTCAAACCCGGTTGACTCTTCAATGATCTTGAACAAAAGCCCTTCTTTGAAGTAAATTGAAAGCTCGCTCTTCCCATCTCCCAAATTTATTCCTACAACCTCACACCTGTCAATCTGGGGATGTTGTTTTAAAACTTCAAGCTGGTCTGTTATATCTCTGATTTTGTCAAGCTTTTCTGCATATTCTTTTATCTTTTCGTAAATCTCTTTTTTGAGCCACGACTCATCTTCCAGCTCGTCAAACCATCTTGGCAAGTTAATCTTTACTTCAACAATAGGAAACTCAAACAGCACTGTCTCTAAAATCCTCTTTACATCCTCAATCTGCATCTGAAGACAATTGACAATCAAAACTGGCATCTTGTACTTCTCTTCAAGCTCTTTTTTGAGCTCTTGTGTATCGGGTGAGTATGGTTTTGCGGTGTTGAGAACAATCACAAACGGCTTGTTAAGTAGCTTTAGCTCTTCAATCACTCTTTCTTCTGCCTTTATGTAGTTTTCTCGCGGTATCTCAGTGATTGTGCCATCTGTTGTGATGACTATCCCAATTGTTGAGTGGTCCTGGATGACCTTTTTAGTGCCAATCTCTGCTGCCTCTTCAAACGGGATTGGCTTTTCGAACCACGGTGTTGTGACCATGCGCGGATGGTTTTCTTCCAAATGTCCCATTGCACCTTCAACTAAGTACCCGACACAGTCAACAAGCCGTACCTTCAGCCTTGCACCGCTTGATAGCAAAACTTCAACAGCTTCATTGGGAACAAATTTGGGCTCTGTTGTCATTATAGTTTTGCCCTGCGCGCTTTGCGGAAGCTCATCCTTTGTTCTCTCTTTTTTATACTCATCTTCAATGTTGGGAATCACAAAAAGGTCCATAAATCTTTTTATGAAGGTGGACTTTCCTGTTCTGACAGGTCCAACCACACCAATGTAAATGTCACCGTTTGTCCTTTTTGCTATTTCTCTGTAGATATCAGCATCCATCAAAACATCTTTCCCCCTATGCAATTTCAAATGGACTTGTCAGTAAAAATATATTTTTGTTGCGGGGGAAATATTACAAGATTTAACCTTTACTCTGTTTTCTGCCTTGAAATGATATTTGACTGTATCATCAGCACTAAGAATATCAAAATATATCCAACGCTCAAAACAGTAGGAATAACCTCATTCTGAGTTTTTAACCCTTCTTTAAGAATTTCTTCAACCAAGTCTTTTAAAACTTCAGACGAAACAATCACCAAAATTAATGTTGTGGCAATGAAAAAGAGTCTTATATTTATTCTGTTAGAAAGCTTAAACACAAAGTAGCCCAAAAGTACAGCTGCAAATATCCCCAGACCAATCCCGTAGAATAAAGTTAAGGATTTATCCTTGGAAAATGAAGCCAACGAAAATATTACCAGTTCTGTTCCTTCTCGTAAAACATTTACAAGAGATAGGAGAAAAATACCATATGAATATTTTTGGAAATTAATAACCTTTTCATAAGTCTGCTGTTTTAAATCCCTTTTCTGATATTTGATAGCTAAAGCTAAAAACCATGTAATTAGAATCACCAGTAAAGCTTTTAATGCTATCTCAACTCCCTCAAAGGACTCTTCCAAGCTCTCATAAAAGGCAAATACAATAATACTAAGCAATGCACTCAAAACAATCCCTAATACCAGCCCAATATTCAAACTCTTTAGTAAATCCTTTTGGTTAAGCTTTTGAATAACCCCAATCATCACAGCAACTACAAGAATTATCTCAAAAACCTCTCTAAAAGCAATTACAAATCCCTGAACCATAACGAAACTCCTTTCTTTGTTTTTTGAAATTGATTTTCATTTTCAATTATAAAGCAATGTAATGATATTGTCAAGTATTTCTATATGAATACTTGGTTCTAATTTGTTATTTTACTATCTATCTGCGGACCTTTCATAAATTTGATTGCTTATGAAGAAATATTACCTTATACCCCTAATATGTATATTGACCTTTGTTCTATTAGAAGCTATAATATATTTAGCAAACAAAATAAAAGGAGTGATGGATATGCCATTTTACGATTTGAGGTGCAAAGATTGTGGTGAGGAGTTCAATGTTAGAGCATCCATTAAAGAGAGGGAAAACAAAGAGATTGAATGTCCAAGCTGTCACAGCCGTGAGCTTGAAGCAGTTTTTAAAAGCGTGAATATCATCTCATCCTCGAAGTCTTCTGATAGTGGCTATTCTTGTACAAGTGGATGCTGTGGAGGTTCCTGTGGATTTTAAGACAGGGGTAATCTTGAGTAAAACTTTTCAAGGTTGCCCTTTTGTTTTTTATTTTTTGTGTGGTATAATTTAAAATATAGAAAACTTTAAACTTTCTTTAATTTTCAAAATGCATGAAAGAGAAGCTCTTTTTAATCTTTTAAAGGATGCCGAAAAGATTGCAAAAGTCCTGCAAATTAGACCATTTTCGTTATACCTTTTAGGCGGGTCTGCATGTATTTTAGGTGAATATTTAGACAGAGCCACCCGCGATTTTGATATTTTAGATTTGAACTATCCTTCTCAGATTGGGAAAGTATTGCGATTTCTAGGAGATTTTGACCTTCTTGAATATGAAAGCACTCCAATAGCACCATCGTTTAAAAAAAGAGCAATAAAGCTTGAGGGTTTTGAATACATAAGAGTTTATGTTCTTTCAAAAGAAGACATTGTGGTCAGTAAAATTATTAGGCTTGATGAAAAAGATATCGAAGATATAGATAAATTAATGCCCTCATGCAACAAAGAATTAATTAACAAAATAATTGAGGAAATCTTAAACAGAAAAGACTTTTTTGAAACAAAGAAGAAAAGGTTTTTAGAAAAACTTGAAATTTTTAGGGTGAAATATGATGTATAGGATATTCTGCGAAAGCTATTATAATTATATCAAGAATTTTGAAAACAAAGGCGCAAAGGATGAATATAGGTATAAAATTGCGAAGGTGTTTGAATTAATTGTAGACCCTCAAAAATTTTATAAAGAGAAAAGCAAAAACTCTGAAACTTATCAAAACCTTTGCGACCTTCTTTGCTATATGAAAGAAAATATCCATAGATACCCAAAATTCAAAGCTTTTTTGTGGACCTTAGAATCTCGTCAAATTGAACCAGATTACTGCGGCAAAACCCCTCAAAATATACTTGAAGATCAGGCAAAGATTGCAAATATGTTTTTAAACCTTATGTACTGGGAATAAGCTCCCATTTTTCAAATTTAAAAAAGGACCTCATCGGCAAACGCCGAATCAGTCCTTTTTACTTCTGCTTTTCCTTTACCATTTTCACATATGTTGAGGCTGAAAGCCCGGCAATCTGACCCTCACCGACAGCTTTTGCAACCTGATAAGGCCTTCCCACTACATCGCCTGCTGCAAAAAGCCCTTCAATAGATGTTTGCATCTTGCTGTCAACTTTTATGTGTCCGTCTTCTGTAAACTCAAGCCCATAAATTAGCTGGTCAGCCGGCATTGTCTTTCTTATTATAAATATTCCATCAACATTCAATGTCCTGTCTTCAAGCTCTAACGCATTTACAAAGTCTTCCCCATACACACTTTTTGGGCGTGACAAAATAACCTCAACATTGTCTTTGAAATGAAACTCATTCTTTTTATAAAGTGGAATATAGTACAGTTTTTTTGCAAGCTCAGACAAGTACTCAGCCTCTTCTTCAGCATCAATAGCCTCTCCAATAACCGCGATGGTTCTTCCCTTGTACAGCATCCCATCGCAAACAGCACAGTAAGAAATTCCTCGACCTACAAATTCACCCTCATTTTCCAACAAAGTCTTCTTTGGTGTGCCAATTGCTAAAATGACAGAGTACGCCTCAAAAAACTCGTTGTTTGCATTTATCGTGAAAATGTCACCTGATTTGTAGAAGTTTATAACCTTCTTGTGCACAACCTCAATACCCATCTTTTTGGCATGGTCATAAAACGCCTGCAAAAGCTCTTTCCCTGTTACACCATGAAACCCAAGATAGTTGTTCACTTCAGGTGCCCTGTAGATACTTGAGTCTTCTTCTTTTGTTGCAAACACAACAACACTTCTGTTTGTCTGAGCAAGATTTATGGCAGCAGACAAGCCCGCCGGTCCTGCTCCAATCACCGCACAATCATAAATCATCCTTAACTTCACCCCTATATTATTATACCCATACAGGGTATATTTTAAAACTATCATTTCAAACTTTCAAGAAGTTTTCAATGTCTAACACAAAAATCACCGCTCCGCCCTGTTCAATCTTCTGCTTGCTTACAAAAAACAGGCTCTGCAAAGCAGGTGGCAAAGTAGATTTTGAAACCTCTTTCCTTTCTGACACGTTCTTTTTTATGAGCTCAATCACCTCATCAAGCCTATCATCTTCAGCACCTATCATGAATGTAACAGTGCCCCTATTCAAAAAACCGCCTGTTGAATAGATAATTGTTGCAGGAACACCATTTTCAATAAGTGCAAGGTTCAGTTTATTTCTATCCACTTCTGACACAATGGCCAAAACTAATTTCATTTTTTAAATTCACCCTTTTTAAAAATCAATTATGATATTATTTTACCACAATTTTCTTAAGTTGATTTAAATTTTATGCCAAATCTTTGTTGTTAGCAAATGCAATTTTGGTGGTATAATAAATAAGTTAGAAGATTTTAAATCCATTTTGACAAGGAGATGTCGCAAAAAATGCTTGAAATTATTGATCTTCACGTTGAGGTTGGTTCAAAAGAGATCTTAAAAGGTGTTTCGCTCACAATCCCGGATGGAGAGACGCACATTCTGTTTGGTCCAAACGGAAGCGGAAAGACAACACTCATGATGAGCATAATGGGTCTTCCAAAATACAAAATAACGTCCGGCAAGATAATTTTCAATGGTATTGACATCACATACATGCCAACACATGAGAGAGCAAAGCTTGGGATTGGAATGATGTTCCAAAAACCACCGGCAATAAGAGGTGTTGAGCTTCAAAAACTTTCTGAGATAATAAAGTCTATAAGGCAGACAGATGCTGACATCCAAGAGTATGCAAAAATTTTGAATTTAGAGGAGCACCTATCAAGGGAAGTAAACTATGGATTTTCTGGTGGTGAGATAAAAAGGTCTGAACTTTTGCAGCTTTTGTGTCAAAAACCAAGCCTTGTACTTTTGGATGAGCCAGAGTCAGGTGTTGACCTTGACAACATAACCCTTTTGGGAAATGTGATTAAAAAGCTTTTAAAAGGCGAAAAGATAAAGAAGCGACACACCTCCGGCTTGATTGTCACACACACAGGGTATATTTTGGAGTATGTCAATGCAGACAAAGGGCACATTCTGATGGATGGAAAGCTTGTATGCTCAGGTTCTGCAGAAGACCTCTTTGAAGAGATAAGGCAAAACGGGTTTGGGAGGTGTGAAAATTGTCTTCAAGACACTATATAGATGAAAAGATTTTGGAGCTTGCAAAGTCAGCTTTAAATAAAAAGGCAGCTTATGGGCAAGATATTGACCTTTCCCAGTTTGAAGAGGCAGAGGAAAAAGACCAGATTTCAGAGCTCTCTAAACTTCCAGAAGAGATTCAAAAGACAATCCTAAATGCTGGAATAGAGGTATCTGAAGAAAGCCGGTCGGGAAGTTTTTTGCAGCTTGACCACTCTGTTGTATACAGACGGCTTCAGCAAAGGTACCAGGGCCAGCTTGAGATTTTGGACATAAATGAAGCTTTGGAAAAGTATCCAGAGGTTCGCGAAAAGTATTTCTGGAAAGCGGTAAAGCCTGACAGGGATAAATACACTGCATTTTCGGCAACACACCCTGCCCACGGGTATTTTATAAGAGTGTTCAAAGGGCAGAAGGTTGAAAAGCCAATACAGGCGTGCCTGCTTTTGCAGGAAAATGCAAGGATACAAAACGTGCACAATATTGTCATCTTAGAAGAAGGTGCAGAGGTTCAGATTATAAACGGATGCGCAACAGCACCAAAGGTAAAGGAAGGACTGCACATTGGAATTTCTGAGTTTTACCTTGAAAAGGGAAGCAGGCTCACATTTACAATGGTTCACAATTGGGCAGAAGATTTTTATGTCAGACCCCGTGGAGTGACGGTTGTTGAGGATGATGCTGTGTTTGTTTCAAACTATGTGCTTTTAAAACCTGTGAAATCCATACAGTCGTTTCCCATTGCAGTCTTGAAAGGTAAAAACTCGGTTGCATCCTTCAACTCGCTCTTGTATGGGTTAAAAGACTCTGAGATTGACATGGGATCACATATAATACTGGAAGGTGAAAATTCAAGCGGCCAGGCAATATCAAGGGCAATTGTAAAAGACAGTGCAAAGATATACTCGCGCGGAATTTTAGAGGCTCGGCAGAACCGCTCAAAAGCGCACCTTGACTGCCGCGGAATACTTTTATCAAGCAACGGAATGATGTATGCTGTGCCAGAACTATTATCAGATGGCGCACCGCAAAGCCATCTTTCACATGAGGCTGCAATCGGTCCTATTGCCGAAGAAGAAGTAGAATACCTGATGAGCAGAGGACTTTCAAAAGACGAGGCAATATCTCTTATAACCCAAGGGTTTATGGATGTAAAAATACTTGGGCTTCCCAAACAGCTTGAAAATTACATTCAAGAGCTTATTTTGCAGACGCAGGAGGAGAATATGTAAAAAACAAAAGAGGCAAGGCTTCTTAAATTGGGAGTCTCCCAGTTTGCTGCCTTGCCTCTATTATTTTTGGCTCTTATTTGTTAGATGTTCTTATTAACTATAATCTCTGCCTTCTTTTTTAGATTAACTTTCAGGCGCGCAAGATAGTCTTCAACCTCTTTTAAAGTTACATCAGGGTTCTTATCCTTGTATTGTTTCTCTTTTTTTTGCAGGTACTTTTGAATTGAAAGCATTTTCTGATATTCTCTTATGAGCCCCTTTTTATACTCATCTTCAGATATTCCATGTTTTCTGAGAAAAGAATTCACCAACTCTGCTGCTTTTTTAGTATTATTTGCTTCATCTGTCGCTATTTTGCCAGAAATAATGTCTTGTAGTGCCTTTTGAGTTTTATTGTAGTAAGCCTTTGCCTCATCAACAGAAACTTCACAGCCTTCTTTCTTTGCTTCATCGTACAAAACAAGCCTTTCTATCATCTCGTCTAATATCTCCTGCTTAGTCTTTTTGCGCAAGCTTCCTTCAAGCTTTTTTGCCACATCATCTCCATACTTATTTTTTAGCTCTTCAAAGGATGCTTTTGCATTTTCATATCTTAGCTCTTCAAGACCATATGCCATATCCAAATCCTTTTTGTAAATCTTGTGACCATTTACAACTGCCGCAACATCCTTTGGTAACTCTTTTTTGGACGCCAAAGACCACCCTGCTGCAACAATGCCAATCAAAACTGCCAGGCTACATATCCCTATTAAAATTTTACTCCTTTTCATTGTTACCCGCCTCCAACTTTTTATTCATACCTTAGCGCCTCAATAGGATTTAAACGCGCCGCCTTTTCAGCTGGAAGCATCCCAAAAATAACGCCTGTCAAAACTGAAATCCCAAAAGCTACAAAAGCCCACTTTAGCGAATACACAGGCTCAACTCCAGGAATCTTTGAAATCCCCACTGCAATTACAAAAAATCCAAGCAATATACCAATTATACCACCAACACCTGTTATAACCATCGACTCTATGAGAAACTGTACTCTGATATCGCTTCTCTTTGCCCCAATTGCTTTTCGAATCCCAATTTCCCTTGTTCTTTCTGTGACAGACACAAGCATGATGTTCATTATACCAATGCCACCAACCACAAGAGAGATTGTAGCAATACCGCCAAGTATTATCATCAAAAGATATGTTATTTGATTGAGTGTTGACATAAGCTCAGACATATCATAAACTGAATAGCGGTCTTCCTTTTTTACAATCTTGCTCACATACTCTTTTATTCTCTTTTTAACTTCACTGTTCTTATCAGCAGAAACTGTTCGCACCAAAAAATTTTTTACAAGCGCATGCTCGCCTGTGGACATGCTATTTAAGGCAAATAGAGGCACTATGACGCTGTCGTCGACCGTGTTGTCCCTTCCGCCCTGTTTTTCTTTCAAAACTCCAACCACCTTGAAAACCTGACCATTTACGTTTATCTCACTGCCCACAGGATTTTGATTATCAAATAGCTTTTTTTGTACCCTTGAACCTACCACTGCCACCTTTTGCCTAAAATCACTGTCTACAGGACTTATAAACCTTCCTTTTGAAAGTGCAAGGTTTTCTATCATCATGTACTCGGCTGTTGCACCAATAACCTGGCACTCCTCTTTTTTACCTCTGAAAAGTGCTTCGGCAGGATACTGGACAAATGGGCTTACACCTAAAATAACATCGTTATTTTTTCTTGCAAACTCTAAAAATTCATCAACCGAAACATCTTCGCTCTTTGAAGCTGGATTTATAAAAACATACACAAGGTTTGTACCAAGCTTTTCTATCTCTTTTGTAATACCAGCTGTGGTGCCCTCAGCAAGCCCCACAGCTGCAACCACCGCTCCAACTCCTATGACAACACCAAGAAGCGTCAGAAATGACCTTAGCCTGTTGAGAAAAATGCTCTGGATTGCCATCTTGCAAGAAAGCAAAAATTTCTCCATCGTACAACATCTTCTCCTTTTAATAGAAAAGACTTCGACCCTGTTTTTCACTATCAAATTTCGGTAGCACCACTTCTTCGCCTTCTCTGAGCCCTTCTAAGATTTCAACGTACTTATCGGTGGTCATCCTAAGTTTGACCTGTCTTTTTTCTGCATCTTTGTAATAGGAGCTGTCAAGTCCGTATTCGTCTATTTTCTGACTGGTTTTTTGTTCTTTGTTTTTCTTAGAAGTTTTAGCCTTTTGTTGTGTATAAACATACACATAATATTTTCCATCTTCTTTGTGAACTGCTTCAACCGGCACAACCAGTGCAGCTTCCTTGGACTTTAAGATAATCTCTGCCTCTGCATGCATCCCAATCTTTATACTATTGTTATTTTCAAACTCTATCTTAACAACAAACTTTGAGATGCTGCTGGTATCTACCTGAGCCTTTTCAGAAATTTCCGTAACATACCCTTCTATGGGCTTATCTTTTGTGCTTCCCACTGCATCAAGTTTTATGTTAACCTTCTGTCCTGGCTTTATCTTCAAAATGTCAATCTCTTCTACCTGAGCACTTATCATAAGGTGTTTCGGGTCATACACTGAACATATTATCTGCCCAGCAGTCACCACATCGCCATCCTGCAAATTCAAATCAGCTATTTTGCCATCAATCGGTGATAAAATTTTATAGTTTTTCAAATCATCTTCGGCTGCTTCTATCTGGGATTTTATATCTTCTATCTTCAAATCAAGCTGTTTTATCTGCACCTCAATATCATCTGACCAAAACCTCAAAAGCAAATCACCTGTTTTTACCTTCTGTCCATTTTCAACAAAAACCTTTTCTATTCTGCCAGAAACAGGACTTACAATACTCTTTTTTGAAAATACTTCTAAAATGCCTTCGCTAAGCGATGTCACTTTTTCACCGCTTGAAAGCAGAAAGCTTACACTTGCCCTCATACCTTCAGCCAAGCTACCGTTTTTGTTTGAAACTACCACCTTTGCATCAAACACCATAACACCATCCTGATTTTTGTACATCCTGCTGCCGATGCTTTCCACAACACCGTCGACCTTGTCCATAAGGTCAGATACCACAACCTCTGCCTTCTGCCCCTGTTTTACCTTTCCATAGCACCAGGCAGGAAGCTGGGTGCTTAGCTTCATCTTTGAGTCATCAACAATAGTCATTATCTGCATTCCTTGGCTGACAAGTAAGCCTTCTTCTACAGCAAGGTTTTGTACAAACCCGTCTTGGGGAGATTTTAAAGTAAAGTTTTGAAGCTGTCTTTGAAAACTTTCCCTTTGAAGTTCAAGATCAAGAAGCTGTCTTTTCAAAGACTCTATCTTATAAGCTGCCTGACTGTCATCTATCTTGGCAATTAAATCTCCTTTTTTGACATACTGCCCGTTTTTGACAAAAACTTTTTCTAAAGTGCCATTTGCCTTTGATATGACATTCCTTGTGCTGCTGCTTTGCACAGTGCCAGATACCAAAAGGGTTTGCTTTAAAGAAATCTTTTGTACCTTTGCAGTCTTAGGCTTAGATGAAATGTTCTTTTTGCTTCCAGATGGCATTGTTAAAACAAATGTTAAAATAAAGCCCACTGAGATAAGTAAAACTATAATTACTGCTTTTTGCCAGTTTTTTAGACCTTTTGCAGCATCTTGCATGTGAGAATACTCTCCTTTTCTATCTACCACCAAACTTCATAAAGTTTTGCGTAAACATTGAAACAATTGGCATTATGAGGGTAATTATAGTATACACAGCTGTAATAATTGCACTTTTTGCTTTGTTAAGTTCACAAACAGCAAACACTCCAACACCAATCAGTACATACCGCCAGATAGAAAACACGTGCAGGTATGTCCTTATAAAATATTTAAAATCCATTTGAATATCTAACATATTTAAATTTATAGCTCTGGCATATATTACATAGAAAATGTAATAAGGAATCATCACAAGATTTGCAACAGCTACAATTGCAAGTGCCTTTTTGTAGTCAATCTCACCGCCTGCAAGCCTTATAATTATGAGTAAAATAAATGCAGTAATAAAAAATGAAATAATATCTTTCACAAATGTTGTTCCTGCCAAAAATACAGGTGACATTGTAACTTTTAAGCTTTTTAGTGTTGTTTCTTGCAACTTAGGGTCTTCAACCGTTTTTTTCACATGCTCTAATAAAACTTCCTCAGGTATTTTGGGCATAAACAGGATAGCAAGTGCTGCTATCAATGGTATCAAAAATATTAAAATTAGGAAATCTGGTTTTTCTTTTATCTTCCGAAATACTTTGGTTGGTGATATGACAAGATTTAAAAGATTTGAAGGTTTTAAATATTCCATCTTTCAAAACTCCTCCTCAAGATTTTGTTGATACACAATAAAAACCATACACATACGAACCAATTCTATCTCTGAGCAATCATAAACTTGCTGTAAATATTATACTTTAAGTTTTTGTTTGTTGCAAGAAATTTTTGTAATATAGCCTCTACTTAGGAATTATTTCGGATTTAGACTTGCCTTATTTGCCCCTACCATTGATTTTATTTATGGTCCTGTTCCAACTGAAGTTACCTCCCATAAACCATTTTCGTCTTTACTTAGATAAAAAAACATTATTTCCATTCCTGTTTTTCTATCCCTATACCCTTCAACTATGTATTGCCGATAATCGTATGTTTGATTGCATGAGTTTCCTTTTATGATAGTCACTTTACTTGCAGCCCAAGGACCATTTCTCACCAACACGTAAAATTTTATGGCTTTTTCTGGAGTCGAATGATATTCTCTAAATAGTTTTATTCCAAAAACAACTACCACTGTCACACTAAGTAAGATTATTAAGAAAAATAACCAAACTTTCTTCTTCACAAACAATCCCTCCTTTTTCTACTAATTATTTTCTTTTGGCATTTTAATTATATCAATTATATATTTCCAATTTCAATATAATTATTTCAGCTTTTTCTTTTTATCAATTTTAGTAGCACAGAATTTCTGCCTAATATTTCTATTTACCAAACATATTTTCGGTGATATAATATATATACAAACTCATGTTCTATAGGTGAGAAAAAGTGGGCAGGGTTATTTTGCACTGTGACCTTAATAACTTTTATGCGTCGGTTGAATGTCTCTATCATCCTGAGCTGAGAAACAAGCCTGTTGCTGTTTGTGGTGAAAGTGAGCTTCGGCATGGGATAGTTCTTGCCAAAAACCAGATTGCAAAATCATATGGTATTCAAACAGGTGAAGTTATATGGCAAGCACTTAAAAAATGCCCAAACCTTGTTATCTTGAAACCCAATTTTCCCCTTTATATACGTTTTTCAGAACTTGTACAGCAGATATATTCTGAGTATACCGATTTGATAGAACCATTTGGGATTGATGAGTGTTGGCTTGATGTAACTCAATCTACGGGTATTTTAGGAAGTGGCAGAAAAATTGCTTATGAAATCAAAGAAAGGATAAAAAGAGAGTTAGGACTTACAGTCTCAATTGGAGTATCCTTTAACAAGGTGTTTGCAAAGCTTGGGAGCGACTACAAAAAACCTGATGCTGTCACAGTTATCACAAAAGAAAACTTCAAACAAATCGTCTGGCCGCTGCCTGCAAAAGACCTTTTGTATGTTGGTAGCGCAACAGAAAAGAAGCTCAGTTCAAGAGCAATTTACACGATAGGTGATATAGCCAAAAGCTCTCCTGAATATCTTAAAAGAATCCTCGGCAAATGGGGTGAGGTACTCTGGATATTTGCAAACGGATTTGATACAACACCAGTTACTCCTCCACTTTTTGAAGATAACATCAAAGGAATTGGCAACAGTATAACGCTACCGAGGGATTTGACTTCATATGAAGATGCGGAATACGTTATTCGAATGCTATCAGAGTCTGTTGCGCAGAGGCTTCGTCAGCAGTATTTAAAATGTTTTACCATTCAAGTTTGGATAAGAGATAGCTTTCTTTTTTCAATCACAAGGCAGGAAAAACTCCAAACACCCACTTTTTTGGCAAGAGAGATAGCTCAAAAAGCTTTTGAGATATTCAAAAAAAATTGGAGCTTTAAAAATAGCATAAGATCACTTGGCGTAAGAGCTTTAGATCTTGTCTGTGCAAACTCATTTTATCAGCTTGAGTTTGACAGTTTGAAAAAATTCAAGTTAGAACAGCTTGAGAAAACAATTGATAGAATAAGAAAAAGATTTGGGCACACATCGGTGCTGCCCGCAGTGCTTTTAACAAAGCCAGATTTGCCTTGCGAGATTGCCTTGCACAATAAAATCCACCCTGTTGCATTTTTTAAATAAAATTTTGTTTTTCAAAAGAAACATGAAAGGGTGAGGTTTTTAAAATGAGAAAAATATTTGTAGAAGTCTATGCTCACTTTTCAAAGGAAGGAGAAATAACCCCGATTTCGTTTGTCTGGCTTGATGGAAAAACATACGAAATTGATAAAATCATAGAAAAAAGAAATGCTGCCTCTTTAAAAGCAGGCGGACAAGGCATAAGATATAAAATCCTTGTCCGCTCAAAAATGCTGTATCTCTTTTATGATGAGAATAGGTGGTTTGTAGAATTTACATAGTTTTATGTTTCATCTCTCTAAGCTTATGTACATTTATCAACGGTAGTCTCAGAGGCGGGTTAAACCCTGCTAAAGCTGTGCATGACATAATATATGAACGTGTAAGATGAGTCAAGGTAATTATACCGTTTAATTCCAGCATGTTCTTAAAATCTTCCAATCCAAGTTTTTCTTTTTTCCCAGCAAAACACCCCTCATACACTATATGAATTTTAAATAACTTTTTATTCTTCTTTTTTCCTTCAAATGCCGCTTTAAATTGAACAGTCCCTATATATATCTCATTATTTTCCTCAATTTCCTCAATATCATAATCACACTTAAGTTCCACTTCAATCTCGTCACTTTCTTCTTTTTTTGTCTCAAGTTCAAATTTTACAACACGCGTACTTACAAGTTGAAAATCTGCCTTTAAATTTCCTATTTCTATCAAGCAGCCTCACCTACTTCATTGTTTATAACTTCATCCAATAACTCTTCACTACTTTCCAACCAATTTTCCTCACATTCAGTCTTTTCTCTAAACTCTATCTCAAGTTCAAACCCCAGTTTTTTAGCAATTTCATATAACATTTTTACAGTAGGATTATAATCCCCACTTTCAAGTTTTGACACCATAGCCTGACTAATTCCAAGCTTTTGAGCTAATTCTTTCTGGGAAAGATTATTTTTGATTCTATATTGGATAATCTTTACAGCAATGTCTACCAAAATGTCGTCCAGTTCAAAATACTTTTTATCTTCTTCATTTGTATATTTTTCAACTATTTTGTAGGCTGAAATTAATCTCTTATTATCTAACATTTTTCTCATCTCCCTGCAAACTATTTTTGGCAAACTACTTTTATTATATTATATCCATTTGCACGTGATTTATAATCAATAACCTCTATCTTTCAACTTGTAATTAGTTGTAAGTCCTCATATACAGATTTTAGTTCTTCTATTCGCTCTTCTGCTTTTTCAATCGCATATGAATAACTTTTTGGATTATTTTTTGTGCTCTTACTTTTTTCAGGAAAAGCATTAAGTAATATTACTATTTCTTTTCCTTGCAAAGCAAAAAAAGCAAACAATATTCGAATATTATGAACACCCATCACTCTTAATGAATATAAATAACCGTGCTTGCTTAATCTCTCAAAGCTTTTTTGTTGAATACAATTTTTCTTTAGGTTCTCTAAAAAAATAATTTTCTTTCTAAATTGTTTTCCAAAATCAGTTTCTTTCCCACTTTCACTCAAAATTTCATCTAAATCATCAATTAAAGAAGGATGAGCATATACATAATCGCTCTCGTAATTCTCTACATAAACTATTTTATTAAGCTTATGTAACATTGGATTAAACACCTCAATTATATAACTTATAAGTTATATTGTCAACAACATTCTTGATTTTTTTGCGTTTTCAAGACTTTGACTTCCCACTCCAATCTCATTTAAATTCTTTTAACTTTCTTTTTGGAAAATCCTCTCTCTAATCATAAATATAACTCTTTTATCAACCATTTTCAACAAGAAAAAATTTAGGGATAAGTGCAAATTTGAGCTCTCAATTTTCAGCAATTGCACTTATCCCTACTGTAATTATTTACTGCAATTATTAACTTCTATCTTCAAATTTTAAATTTTATTATATTACCCTTTCACAATCTCTTTTCCCACCTCAAAAGCCCTCTCAAGCACATCCTTTCTTTCATTCACTGCACCAATGGGATTAAGATTGTTAGCACCGATTATCGCCTTTATATCCATTCCCAGTGCATCTTTAAAAAACATAGAGAGCTCTTCCATAACCTTTTGACCATCTGTTCCCCCGCCTTGAGTATATACAAGCACACACCTTTTGCCAGCAGGTATTCTTGGACCTTCTCCAATCTTTAAAAGGGCATAAAGTCTGTCTAAAAAGATTTTTGTCTGGGCAGTTACATAACTCATGTAAATTGGAGAGCCAACAACCAGTGCGTCGGAAGAATACATCGCATCATATATTTTTTGCATGTCGTCTTGCTGTCTGCACATGCCATGTTCCTGACAAAAATTACATCCCTGGCAGGGATGAATATTCAGTTCATTCAATTTAAATATTTCCACCTCAGCGCCTGCCTCTTTTGCACCGCTTAAGATTTTTTCAACCAAAATTTCTGTATTGCCACCTTTGCGCGGACTGCCAATAACGCCTATTACCTTCACTTTAAAATTCCTCCTTTCCAGTGATTACAAATAATATATTATCTGCTGTTAGTATATAATTGCAAGTAGGTACTTTTTTGTGATATACTATACTTTAGGTAACTTTAGAGTAAAAAAAGGAGCTATGTACATTGAAAAACTCAAATGATAACATGCCAGTTTGTCCTGTGGAAATTACGCTGGCTCTGATAGGTAGTAAATGGAAAATTCTTATTTTGAGAGAGCTCTTGCACGGTACAAAAAGGTTTAACCAGCTTCTAAAATCTATAAATGGCATTAGCCAGAAAGTTCTCACACAGCAGCTGCGATCAATGGAAAAAGATGGACTTGTTATTAGAAAGGTTTACCCAGAGGTTCCACCAAGGGTTGAGTACACGCTTACAGAGCTCGGGCTTAGTCTAAAACCTATTCTTGATGCGATGTATGAGTGGGGAGAAAGATATAAAAAAATTAAGGGATAAAACATTACGCTATTACATTTAAAAGCAAAATTCATAAATAGACCTCTCATTGTCCATTGTTAAAAGAGCCTCTTCACATTTTACATCCCTCTATCATATTCTCTAACCATTTCTTTACCTCTGCTACTTTGTTTTCATTTACAAGCAAAACTAAGCAGTCACCAGCCCAAATTTCTGTGTTTCCACGGGGAATTATTTCTCTCCCTCCTCGCCTTACAGCCACCACCAATGTATTTTCCGGCCATTTTATATCTTTTATTTTCTTGTTCTCAATCTGAGAACCTACACTTACAAAAGATTCTAAAACAATCTTAGAATCATGCTGTTTCTTGTAAACACCTACACTTTTGCTCAGTATTCTTTCCAGCAGCTGTTCATATATTGGCTTAGAATTTAAAATATCTGAAACAATATATGATACGAGACATACAATACTTACTGACAAAAGATGAGAAAATGAACCTGTCATCTCTACTATCAATATAATACCAGTCACTGGTGCTTTTACTATTGCCGAAAAATAACCTGCCATTGCAAATATAATCAAATTGGTAATGTATTGTTTATCTATTATAGATAAAATGGTTAAACTTTTTCCATAAATTGCTCCTGTTAAAGCTCCAATAGAAAGTAACGGTAAGAAAATACCACCCGGAGTTGATGACCCATAACTTATCATTGTAAATAGAAACTTTACTATCAGCAGTATTATCAGCATTCTAATACTGTAATTTCTGGTAACCACTTTGCTAATTAAACCATGTCCCCCTCCCAAAACATCGGGCAAAGAATAACCAACCAAACCTGCAATCAAAAAAGCAATTATAGGTCGCAAATTAGCTGGAATAAAAATTAACTTTTGATAAGCTTTTTGGGTTGCTAACAAGACTTTATTAAATAACACACCAAAAATTCCAGTTATTATTCCCAAAATTATAAGAACAAAGTATTTGTCCAGTGGCAATGAAATTAAATCCTTGAATCGAAAGACAGGTCTTAATCCAAAAAAATTTGCAGATACAAAGTCAGCCACGATAGAAGCAACTAAGGCATATACCATAATTAATGGAGAAAAATTCTTGTGAATCTCCTCGAGTGCAAACATCAAACCAGCAAATGGCGCATTAAATGCTGCAGCCAATCCGGCACTGGCACCACATGTAATAAAGAGTCGTTCATCAAGTTTGGATCTTTTCATCAACTTTCCAAAACCCTGTCCAACTGCAGCACCAATTTGAACTGAAGGTCCTTCTCTTCCTAAGGATAACCCCCCTAAAATTCCCACAACAGCACCAAAAAACTTTCCAATTATAACTTTCCACCAACTCATTTCTAATCTTCTTATCAGAATGCCTTTTACTTGAGGAATACCACTGCCAGCTATCATAGGCTCTTTTTGAACCATAAAACCTATGATTAATCCAAATAATATCAGAAAAATGCTCCATATGGGAATCAACCATGGATGTATGTGCAGGAAAGAATATAAACAAAGTGAAAATTGCAACACTTTTTCAATTGCAAGTCTAAACAAAACAATTAAAATGCCTGTCACAAATCCAATAACAGTACTTTCCACTATAATTTTAAAATGAGATAACGACCAGTAATTATGTAGAATACTTTTGGCATCATTATTTGACAACTGTAATCACCATCCTTTTTAATTTTAAAAGAAGGGTAATATAAAAGAGGCTGAACCTAATAAGTTTTTAGGAACAGCCTCTTTTAACTTTCAAATCACTCCACAGTCACACTCTTTGCTAAATTCCTTGGCTTGTCAACATCGCAGCCTCTCTGGACTGCTGTGTAGTATGCAAAAAGCTGCAAAGGTACAACTGTCAAAACTGGTGCTAAAATGTCAAGTGTCCTTGGAATATACAAAACATGGTCTGATACATTTTCTATCTCAGTATTTCCTTCCTGCGCAACAGAAAGCACCACAGCACCACGGGATTTTACCTCTTTTATGTTGCTTACCATCTTTTCAAAAAGCTTCTCTTGCGTTGCAAGCGCAATTACAAATGTTCCGTCTTCAATCAGTGCAATTGTTCCATGTTTTAGCTCACCTGCTGCATATGCTTCTGAGTGAATGTACGAAATCTCTTTAAGCTTTAAAGACCCTTCCATTGCAACCGCAAAGTCTAAGCCTCTTCCTAAATAGAAGATATCCTTTGCATTGAAATGCTCAGATGCATATTTTTGAATATTTTCCCTGTGAGTCAGAACATACTCAACCTTTTCGGGAAGTCTCTTTATTTCATCTCTGATATTTGCAAACTCTTCATAGGAAATTGTTCCAAGCTTTGTCGCAAAGTCAAGTGCAATAAGATACAGGCATATTAGCTGTGTTGTGTAAGCCTTGGTTGATGCAACCGCAATCTCAGGCCCTGCCCATGTATAAAGACAGTCATCTACCTCTCTTGCAATTGATGATCCAACAACATTGACAATTCCCAAAGTGCGTGAACCTCTTGCTTTTGCCTCTCTCATTGCAACAAGAGTATCTATTGTCTCACCCGACTGAGAAATCACAATGGTGAGAGTATTTTCATCCACAATTGGGTCTCTGTATCTAAACTCGCTTGCAATGTCAACCTCAACAGGAATTCTTGTAAGCTTTTCAATGACATGTTTGCCGACAAGTCCTGCATGGTATGCTGTGCCACATGCAACAATAAATATTTTATTAAGCTTTTGCAAATCTTCTTTGGTAATCTTAATTCCATCAAGGTTCACTTCAAAACCACTGTCTGGAAGCCTTCCTGTCAAGGTATCTCTGATAGCTTTGGGTTGCTCCATTATCTCTTTTATCATGAAATGTTCATAGCCGCCCTTTTCTGCACTTGATACATCCCATGTAACATGAAATACCTCTTTTTTAACTGGCTCTTTTTCGGTATTTACAATCTCTACCTTATCTTTTGTCACAATGGCAATCTCATTTTCTTCAAGAATATAGGTATCTCTTGTATACTCCAGTATAGCTGGGATATCTGATGCTATGAAGTTTTCACCCTGCCCTAAACCGACAATCAGGGGACTATCTTTTCTTGCTGCAAGTATCATATCCGGTCTGTCAAGACAAAGAACACCAAGCGCATATGATCCCTGTATCTTTTCAAGAGTCTTTATAAATGCATCTAAAATGTCACCGTCATAGTAATACTCTATAAGATGTGCAACAACCTCAGTGTCTGTATCTGATGCAAAAGTGTAACCCTTTTTTATGAGAAATTCTTTTAGCTTCAAATAGTTCTCAATGATTCCGTTGTGAACAATTGCAATCTTGCCGCTTTGACTCACATGGGGGTGCGAATTTTCATCAGACGGCTCACCGTGTGTTGCCCATCTTGTATGACCAATCCCAACAAAACCTTCAATGGGATTCTGATTTAGCTTCTCTTCCAAAACAGTAAGTCTTCCTTTTGTCTTTACTATGTCAATCTTTGATTTATCTATATCGATAACTGCCACACCGGCAGAATCGTATCCCCTGTACTCAAGTCTTTTAAGTCCAGAGAGCAAAATAGGAACACAGTTTTTTGTGCCAACATAGCCAACAATTCCGCACATTGTTTTTGTCCTCCTCTTGAGCTTTATATTTAATTTCCAAGCTGCTAATTTATCATAGCAAATACAAGGATATAAGCCTTTTTTCTTTCTGCCTTTGTCCCAGAAGTTGCCTTCCGGGGTTTGTAGCAGAAAGTTACGAGGGAAAAAGGCAAAACCCCGCTGGGGCACCCGCCGAAAACCTCGATTCTCCCCAGTCCTCGTCAACCTCTGGAAAAAATGCGCAAAGGCAATAGCGCTATAATTTCCAGAGGTCCTGGCGCTTTGAAAAAGCCTTTTGTAAAAAAGGCCTTTTTAACTTAGCTTAGAAAGTTTTATGAAAGCCTTGACTCAATCAAGCTTGCAAGCTCGTGGGCATCTTTTTTAATCTCTTCATAGTCTTCACCTTCAATCATTACCCTGATTAAAGGCTCTGTGCCAGATGGTCTTATCAAGACTCTTCCTTTACCGTTTAACTTTTCTTCAACCTTTTTGATTGCCTCTAAAATTACAGGGTCTTTTGAATAAAGGTCTTTCTTGCCATTTTCAACCTTAGCGTTTACAAGCACTTGAGGATATACCTTCATGATCTTTGCAAGGTCAGAAAGCTTCTTACCACTTTCTTTAATAAGCTTTGTCAGCTGAAGGCTTGTCAAGATTCCATCGCCTGTTGTTGCAAAGTCCAAAAGGATTATGTGGCCTGACTGCTCGCCGCCAATTGAATACCCGCCTTCAAGCATCTTTTCTAAAACATACCTGTCTCCAACTTTTGTAACTTCGAGGTTGATGCCAAGTTCTTTTGCTGCAACAAAAAGTCCCATGTTGCTCATGACTGTCACAACCAGGGTGTTGCGTTGGAGCTTGCCCTGCTGTTTTAAATTTTGTGCCAAAAGAAGCATTATTTTATCGCCATCAACAATACTGCCCTCTTCATCAACAAAAAGCGTCCTGTCTGCATCACCATCATATGCAATGCCAAAGTCAGCTTTGTTTTTAACAACTTCTTGCTGCAACATTTTAAGGTGTGTAGAGCCACACTCTTTGTTGATGTTTGTACCATCTGGCTGGTTGTTTATTACTACAACCTCTGCACCAAGTTCTTCAAAAACCTCTGGAGCTATCTTATATGCTGCACCATTTGCACAGTCAATGACAATCTTAAGCCCTTTGAAGCTTGCACCATTTAATGTCGATTTTAAGTATTCTTGATAGTTTTTTTTAAGATCAACTCTATTTACCCTGCCTATTGCATCAAATTGAGCGTGTGGAACCTCATTCCATTTTCTGTTTAAAATAATGTCCTCAATTTTTTCTTCAATCTGGTCAGAAAGCTTGAAGCCCTGAGAATTAAAAAACTTAATACCGTTGAATTCATAAGGATTGTGTGATGCGGAGATCATAATCCCTGCATCAAATCCGTGGGATTTTACCAAGTGAGCTATTGCAGGTGTTGTAATAACTCCTGCCAAGTACACATCTGCTCCGACAGATGTAAGTCCAGCACAAAGTGCAGCTTCCAGCATATCACATGAGATCCTTGTGTCCTTCCCAATTAAAATTTTGGGCTTTTGCTTAGTTTCAGTGAGCACATACGCTCCAGCCCTTCCCAAGTCAAACGCAAGTTCGCATGTAAGTTCTTTATTTGCAACGCCTCTCACACCATCTGTCCCAAAAAGTTTTCCCATTCTCGTCCCCCTTTCATATGAAAGTGATTTATTACTTTATCTATTATATACCTATGTTCGAAAAATAACAATGTGAACATTTATTTTAAAGACAAAAAAGCTGCCGTAGAAAACTTTCCAGGCATCAAGAATAAACTTCTTATCTCAAGTACTCTTTGAGTTTCAAATTTACTTTCCTTATCCCCTCAACCACAAGCTTTGCAATCTCATAAGCACCATACATATTAAAGTGCGTATTGTCCTCTACACCTTCAGGAAACTGGGGATACTCCCCCGGCTTTGCATGGACAAAGAGCTTTTTTGACTCTTCAACCCCAAGTTTTTCAAAAAGCTGGGAACTCATTTGAAGCAAATCAATCAGAAAAACATTTTCTTCCTCTGCCAACTCCCTCATAGCCTTAGGATAATCAAAATGAAGTCCGCTACCAACAATTTTTCCATTTTCATCAAAATGTCTTCGTGCAACAGGTGTTATTAAAACCGGCACAGCTCCTCTTTTTCGTGCTTCATCTATATAAACTTTTAGCATTATTTTATATGTGGTATTCGCCTCAGTATATCTTTTATCATCCTTCTGGTCGTTGTGACCAAACTGGATGAAAAGATAATCACCCTCTTTTATATTCTCAAGTATTTTTGTCAGTCTTCCTTCTTCGATAAAACTTTTAGAGGATCTTCCAGAATATGCATGATTGGAAACTGAAACTCCTTTTTTGAAAAAGCAGCCAAGTGCCTGACCCCAACCAGCATAAGGCAAATTTTCCTGGTCACACACAGTAGAGTCTCCTGCAAGATAAATAACAATAGGATTTTGGGCTTCTTTAACTTCTATACTACAAACCTCCGCTCCATCAGTTTCAATTTCAAAAATTATCTTTTCATTCTTCACATTTACTGTAAACTCCTCTTCATATACATTTCCCTTTTTAATTTGCGCGTCCTTTATCATAAGTCTTCTTGGAAAAACCATTACGGTCGCACTTGCAATATCTTTTTTAAAATTTTTGAGGACAAGCTTAACATCGTAATTACCATTTGGAACATCTACTCTGAACTTAAACGTTTCAAAACCATAGCCTTTATCCTTACTGTAAAGCGTGCTACCACTGACATTTATAAAATCATTTTTTACAATGGGCTCAAAATTGAATTTCAATATCATTAAAAAACACTCCTCTGTTTTTCAAATTTCATTTATATCTATTTTATCCTCAATATCAAAGCTATTCAACACAATAACACAATATTTCTTTACATATTGCCATTGAATTCTTCTTGACTTCTTCTTTAAAAACCTGTCTTTGTGCACAATACCCAATTAAATTTGTGCATATTAACTATTTTTAAAAAGCTAATTTGATTGTGATTAGTTCAGATGTTATAATAATTTCAAGAGGTGTTATATTAAAATTTAATATCAAAAGGAGTGTGAGACTTTTTTCCCACAAGAATCAAACATATTCCTCATAATATCTACAAGAAGGTGGAAAACGGATGCAACTTGCTATATCTGGACCTTTCAGAGCTCTGAGACACAAAAACTACCGGTATTACTGGTTTGGGCAGGCAATATCGGTGATTGGTTCATGGATGCAGAACATGGCAATGCAGTGGCTGGCTTTAGAGCTTACAAATTCAGCATTGCTTCTAAGTATTGTCACAGCATCTGAGCAGGTCCCTGTTATGATTCTTTCCCTTTTTGCCGGTGCAATCTTGGACAGAAAGCAGAAAAAAAGAGTAATTCTGATCACTCAAAGCCTTCTTTTATTCTTTGCCTTTGTTTTATTTTTGATTACATACACAGATGTTGTTCAGTACTGGCACTTAGTGGTTTTAGCCCTTATGAGAGGAGTTGTTACAACATTTGACAATCCCGCAAGGCAATCTTACATGATAATTCTCGTTGGAAAAGAGGACTTGCCAAACGCTGTTGGTCTTAATTCTATGATTTTCAACCTTGCAAGAATCATAGGTCCTGCTGTCGCAAGCTTGGTAATATCAACAGTTGGAATTGAAATGTGTTTTTTGGCAAACGCTATAAGTTTTGTGCCAGTCATTATAGGCGTATTTCTGATTGACGCCAAAGAGCCTCAAAAAGAGGAAAATGGTAAAAGTGTTTTTGCAGAGGTGATAGAAGGGCTCAAGTATGTGTATAAGACAAAAGTACTTCTGAGAGCAATATCGCTTGTTTTAATCATGGGCACATTCATACTCAATTTTAACGTTCTTATCCCTGTGTATGCAAAACTTGCTCTGGGCAGAAATGAAACAGGTTTTGGACTTTTGATGTCATCGATGGGAATTGGATCACTTATAGGCGCATTTTTGACAGCTACAAGAAGAAAGGAAAAGATTAATCTTAATCTTCTTTTTAAATTCATTCTTTCTGTTTCACTGGTTTACATTCTTCTGGGAATAAACAAAAGCTATAAAGTTGCTTGCGTGCTATTTGTGCTTGTTGGGCTTCTTGCAATAAGTTTTAACACAAGCGCAAACGCACTTTTGCAGCTTTCATCAAGTGACGAGTTCAGAGCAAGAGTACTGAGTATTTACTTTCTTTGCAATGCTGGCACAACACCAATTGGCAATCTATTTACAGGTACAATTTCACAAAAAATCTCTCCCTGGGCTGGGTTTTATATATCCGGCCTGGTTACTATAGTTTTAACCACAATGGTTCTTATCACCACATTTAAGAGAAGGTCCCTTGAGAAAACTAAATAATCTTAATCAGCACCATCAAAAACGGCATTATTACAACCGAAAACACAGTGGAATATGTAATCATAGCAGTAGCGAATTCATAGTCACCATTATATACTCTTGAAATTATAGCTGAATTTACCATCACAGGCATTGCAGACATTATGATAAACACATCTCGCATGAGTTTGGGAACGGGAATAAAATGTGAAAGAAGCCATGTAATAAAAGGCGTAACAAGGAATCTTCCTGCAAACACTAAAATGCTATCTTTGTCTAACCTGAAATTTTTAAACCCCATCTCGTACATTGTTATACCCACACAGAAGATGGAAAGGGGGGTGGTAAGCCCTCCTACCATTTTAAAACTGTCAAATATAAATTTTGGAAGCTTTATCTGCAAAAGTACAAGACCAACTCCTATTAAAAATCCAATCAAAGGCGGGTTAAATATGCGCTTTAGAGTATCTATACTCAAAACCTTTTGATTTTCGGTTTTGTTGTCTCGGATAATCCCATATACACCCAATGTCCACCATATCGTAGTGTTTGCCATGTAATAAAGTAAAGTATAAGGTGTTGCGACATCTCCAAAAAGCGCAAGAGACATAGGAAGCCCCACAAATATCGAATTTGAAAGCGAAAATATGGCTGCAAAAAGACCCCTTCTGTGAGCTTTTACATTTGTAATCCTTGCAAGCATCACAGCCACACTGTAAGAAAGCAAAATTGATAAAAATGGAATTAAAAGCCCTTGTGCTGAATGTTCAAGCTCACTTTTTGTAAATGTTGAGGTGAGGTTTGCTATCATATAAAGCGGCAGCGAGACATTTACAACAACCTTTGCAAAAAGGTCTGATACTTTTGAGTCAAACCACCTGTACTTTGCAAGAAAATACCCGAGCATAAGAACAAATAAAATCACCAGTACTCCCTGAATGGCATTGATAAATGTATGCAGCAACGTTCTGACCCCCTCTTGAAATTTCGGTCAAAAAATCAGTATGGTTTTCAAAATATTATACCATTAAAAATCTGATAGGTAGATAATATTTAATTGTAAATGCTTAGGGTCAAAAAGTCAACATAATTAAATAAAAATCCAATGTTTTATTTAAGGATTTTTGAATATATTTTATGGTTTTTAAATCTAAACTCGTTCAAAACGACAACATTTTGTTAAACAATTATCTTAAAATTTTCGCTTCAAACTTAAAATAATCCACTTTAATTTATTACATTTTGCTGTTATAATTAAGTTCAAAGTAGTAGAAATAATGAACAATATTGTGGGAGGTTTAAGATGGAGAAAGAATTTCAGTTCTGGGAAAAGATTAAAGACATAACCTATCAGTATCTTGATTTTACCCTAAATTACAGGCAGAGCGGGCATCCTGGCGGTTCTCACTCAAAAGCTCATATGTTAATAAGCCTTTTGTTTGGAAAAAAGATGATATATGATATCAGAAAACCAGAATACAGATTCAACGACAGACTAATTCTTTCTGCTGGACATACCATACCAATAATCTACTCACTCTTTGCTGTCATTGGGGATGCTTTTGATGAAATGTACAGGCAAACAAAAGATGTAAAATATTTAATTGCTGAAGATAAACTTGTAAGATATTATGATTTATTAACCTTTAGACACAACAAAGGACTTCCTGGTCATGCAGAGTCAAGCGGAAAAACACTGCTTTTGAAATTCAACACAGGACCTTCTGCCCATGGCCTTCCTGCATCTGTAGGGCAAGCTTTAGCACTCAAAAAGGCAGGACTTCAAAATGTAAAGGTGTTCTTGATTGAAGGCGAAGGTGCGCTGACAGCCGGCGCTACTCATGAGTCTCAAAACGGTGCATGGGCATATGGCCTTGGAAATCTTTTCTGGCTTTTGGACTGGAACGATTTTGGAATAGATGACAGACCTTTTTCTTCTGTTGTGTACGGCACACCTGATGAGTGGTTTTCTGCCCATGGCTGGAAGGTTTGTGGAACAATGAACGGTCACAGCTGGAATGATGTCTATAGCACAATCAAAAAAGCAGTGGAAGAAGCAAATGAGAATACTCCTAATCTCATGTGGTTTAAGACCAAAAAAGGATATGAATATGGCGTATATGACAACAAATCGCACGGTGTGCCGCACAAGAAAAACTCAGAGATTTTCTGGGAGACAAGAAAACCTTTCATGGAAAAGTACGGAGTTGAGTTTGTAGGTTTTGGAAAACCAGCACCATCTAACCCGGATGAAGAGAGAAAACAATGGGAAGAAAACCTTAAGATCATAAACAGAGTGCTTACATCAGATGAGGAGCTTGTTAAGTATATCACAGACACGCTTGTTGAGATTGCAGAAGCTCTGCCAAAAGATGCTCCTTCGACATTTGTTCTAAACCAAAATCCATATAAAGACCCGGCTATCTATGATTACAAAAACTATCCTGACTGGCTTTTTGCAAAGCCGGGCGAAAATGTTCCAAACAGAGCAGCTTTAGCAAAATGGGGAATGTATATAAACGGTGTGGTCGGCAGAAAATATGGAAGACCTCTTATCATTGCAACATCTGCCGACCTTACAGAGTCTACAAACCTTCACGGATTTGGACTTGGAAAAGACGACTTTGCCGGATTTGGAGTGTATGACAGAGAAAAAAATAGAAATGGAGCAATTTTGCCATCTGCAATCACAGAGTTCTTGAACGCCGGTGTGTGTGCTGGTTTAGCAACTGTCAACCTTAGCGAAAATCCATATGAGGATTTTAACGGTTTTTGGGCTATAACATCAACATATGGATCTTTTATGTATCTCAAATATGGCGCAATAAGACTTTTCTCCCAGATGGCACAAGACTCTCCAGTAAAGTTTGGCAAAGTTATCTGGGTTGCCGGCCACTCTGGACCAGAGACTGCTGAAGATTCAAGGACACATTTTGGGATTTTTGAACCTGGAGTTTTGCAGCTTTTACCGAAAGGAAAGATTATAAATCTTTACCCGTGGGAACACAATGAAGTGCCGGTTTTGCTAGCAGCTGCACTTGCAACTGACATAAACAACATTGCATTGCACCTTACAAGACCACCAATTGAAATACCTGACAGAAGCGCACTTGGTATTCCGTCACATTTTGAAGCCGCAAAAGGAGCGTATATCATAAATGATTTTGACCCAAATAGAAGAAAGGACGGAACGATAATTGTCAGGGGCACAAGCACAACCTACAATTTAATAAAGCTTCTGCCTCAGCTTAGAAAAGATTTTAACCTCAAGATAATTGCTGCACCAAGCTTTGAACTTTTCATGATGCAGGAAGATGAGTACAGAAATAAGGTGCTGCCGCTTGAAGACTGGATGGACTCCATGGTAATCACAAACGAGAGCAAAAAGCTCATGCATGACTGGATATTTTCAAAAGTGTCTGAAGAGTACTCACTTTCAAGCGACTGGGATAATCAGTGGCGAACAGGTGGAACAGTTGATGAGATATTAAAAGAAGCGCACCTTGATTGCGACAGCATTTACAGCGGCATTGAAAGGTTTGTAAAGGACAGAGAAAAAAGAATTGCAAAGCTAAAAAGTATTTTATAAACCCCCAGCAATGTTGCTTCTTTGAAAAAATTTTGAGCGGGATGAGAAGAAATCTTAATCTTCTCCCTCCCGCTCTTTTTTATTGTGGTTTGTTAAGCTCTCTGAACTTGTTTGGAGACACACCTTCAAACTTCTTGAAAGCCTTGGTAAATCCACTTACCTCTGTGTATCCTATCATCTTCGCAATCTGAGACACGGAATAGTCGGTTGTCAGAAGAAGTTCTTTTGCTCTGTTCATTCTCAGGTTCTGGATATAGTCGCTTATGTTCTGTCCGGTCTTTTCTTTGAATATTGCTGAAAGATACTGCGGAGTTATATTGAACTTATCTGCGATTGTTGAAAGTGATATCTCTGAGCTTGAATATTGCTGGTGGATATACTCCAAAATATTTGAAATCAAGTCATTGCCCATTTTCTGTTTATTTACTATCACACTTTCAGCCAAAATTCTATAATCTTCTTGCAACGCCTGAAGAACCTTTTTTGGATTTTTCTCATCAATGATTAATCTCATTACTTTTTCTGGCTCAGGTTTTTGATCATCTCCGACCGTGTTTGGAATGCTATTTAAAAGCTGATAATACAATCCGTAAAGATATATAAGTATCATCTTTGCCATGTGAGGAGAATTCGCAGCTGTGATATGACAGCGGATATCTTCAAACACCTCATAAATCCCTTCTACTTTTCCTTCTTTTACAGAGTTTATAATCCTGTTTTCAATGTCCTTGGGCAAAAATTCTTTCTCTGAAGTTATATCTTGAGAAAGCTCAGAAAACTTGAAAATCTTCATGTTAGGTTTTACAAATTTCAATGAAAGAACCTTTTCTGCCTGCTCATATGCAAACTTTAAATTTACTATACCCAAAACCTCCCCACTTATACCTACAGACACAAATATTGTAAAGTTCTTCTCCAAAAATTCAATCATGTTCTCAAACAGGCTTGAAAGTTTTGGCAAGCTTTGTTCAAAGCTATCTTTAATCTCCACGATTACACTGAGCTTTGTCCTTGAAAATAGCACATTCCAGTGTTTAAAGTTATTTGTATCCAAAAGCTCATCCAAAACATTTGTGACAACAAGGGTCACAAGAGCATACTCACTGTCACTCTCACCCTTTATAAACCCAGAGCAGTCATCAATCTCAACTAAACACACCACAAACTTGCCACTTTGTTTTTCCATACTCAAGGTTTTTAGCTCCAGATCCCCTATACTTTCGGGCAAAATACCGCCCACCAAAAGCTGGTATAAAAGGTTGTTCTTTATGATAGGTGTAAACCGCGTAATTTGTCTTTTCATCTCTTCTTCCTTTGAAAGAGTGTGGACAACAAGGTCTCTTATTACGTCAAACTCGCTTTTTGTGCTCTTGAGATCTTTGTTTTCATTATTAGATTGCAAAAGACTTTTGATCTCACTGAGAGGTCTGTAATTCTGCACGCTAAAGAAAAATATAAGTATGCTGCTAATAACGCTCATAAGTCCAAGAAGAAGCAAGCTCAAGTTTCGAATTTTTCTTATCTCTTCAAAGAAACTGTCAACAGGCACCATCGATATGTATTTCCAGCCATAGAGTGGTGAAATGGTATAATAGACTATCCACTTCTGCCCATCTAATTTGAACTCTCTTATACTAAAGTCATTGTAAATAGAAAAATTAATTTTTGGTAAAGATATATTTTGCTTTTCTGCAGAAACCTTGAGAACTTGATTGTTATTCCTATCCAAAATCCACATGATACCTTTAGGATAGCTTATAATCTCTTTCATGAGGTTTACAATCTTGCTCTGATCAATGATGACAAACACATTTGCGTTTTTACCATCAATAATCCATCTTGAAAGTGTATTTGCAAACATTATTGTAGAAAGCTTTTTATAATCAGCTTTTATCTCAAAAGAAGGTATGTACTGCATCTTGTACTCGCCGTTTAAAAATTTAAGCCATTTTTCATAGCTCATATCAAGTGGCCTGTTTATGTATGTATAGTAGTTATAAGGTGTTGTTGTATACGATGGTCCTATAATAAGGTTCTCAGAAGGAATGTATATAAAAGCATCTAAAATGTAAGAATTTTTATATGTCTGTGAATATATCTCCCTGCAAAGGTTTCTAATATTAAGGAGTCTATCACTGCTGTCAAGCGCTTCTTTTGCTTCTGGAAGGAAAATAAAATAGTAAGGGTTTAAGTTTATCCAGTCAGCAAGAGATTCTACTGACTTTACAACCTCGTTTTCAACCTTGTCTTCGAGCTGGGTGAGGGTTGTCTTGTTGTATCTATATAAACTGCTCATCATGATCTCTTTTACACTGAAATATGCTCCAATTCCTATGAAAAGAGGAATGATAAAAATGACAAGATATGAAAAGACAAACCGCCACAAGATTTTCTTAAACATCCTTAAAAAAATCCTCCTCAAAAAAATAAATTCGTAAGCCCTTCTTTTTTGGGCAATTTCAATTATAATACAAGCAATATAGAAAAGCAATGAAACAAATTGCAAAGAAAATATAAATCATGAGTACATTTTTAAGAAGCTTAATATTGTCCTTTCAATCTTAATATTTTCCTCTTCCAAAAAGCTTTGGCTCCCCTTTATAATAAAAGCTGTAAAGCCCGCCGACAAGTTGCTGAAAACAATAAGCGCTTGCTGCGGGTAATTTGGAAAAATTCAATAAAAACTTTTAAAACAAGGAGGTTTCAAAATGGACTGGTTCAAATCTTCTAAAAAGGTTTTAAGTCTGATTGTGGTGATTGCATTTACCTTATCACTTGTAATTCCAGCGTTTGTTTCGTCATCCTCAACAGCTTATGCAAAGTCAACACCAACACTTACCTATTTTGTTCGTCTTGACCCCAAGGTTGCAACATCTTATAACAGCTACTCTTCAATTGCTGCTTACCAGCTTTTGCAGAAAAAACTTGGGGTAAAGATTGTGTTCAAGCACCCACCGGTCGGCGGCGAGACAGACCAGTTCAACCTCATGGTTGCATCAAGACAGCTGACAGACATTATTGAGTGGAACTGGATTGACAACTATCCAGGCGGTCCTGTAAAAGCAATGCTTGATAAGGTAATCATAAGACTCAATGACTATATTCCAAAGTATGCTCCAAACCTCAACAAATTCCTTCAGCAACATCCAGACATTAAAAAGCTTATTGTGACAGACGATGGTGATATTTACGGCTTCCCAGCTCTTCGTGGAAATAATCCAAAGATTGCATGTGTCTATTATGGTCCTCAAATAAGGAACGACTGGCTCAAAAAGCTGGGACTAAAAGAGCCAGAGACAGTTGATGACTGGTACAAGGTTTTGAAAGCATTTGTGACAAAAGACCCAAACGGCAATGGCAAAAAGGATGAAAGGGGATTTTCAATCCTTCGAAATGCTTCCAACCCAAGATATGCGTTTGATTATTCTTCTTTCCTGGTTGGTGCATGGGGAATAAAGACAGATTTCTTCCAGGTAAATGGAAAGGTCAAATATGGTCCGTTAGAACCACAATATAAACAGTTTATAGCAACACTCCAGAAGTGGTGGAAAGATGGACTCATCGACCCGGATATTCTGACAATGAACCAGAAGGTTATCAGGGCAAACGTTCAAAATGATGTAATTGGTGCATGGATAGGACTTCTTTCTGGTGATATGGGCTTTTTCCTGAATCTCAAGAAAGATATCATAGCAACAAAGTTCCCTGTGCTCAAAAAAGGTGAATACCCACTTTTGGGCCAGGCAGAGTTCTTGTTCTCACGAACAAGTGCAGCAATCACAACAGCATGTAAAAATGTTCCACTTGCTATGAAGGTTCTTGACTGGGGATACAGCAAAGAAGGGTATGAAGCGTTCAACTATGGTGTGCTTGGAAAATCTTATGTCAAGAAAGATGGCAAGGTATATTACACAGATGAAATCTTGAAAAATCCGCAAGGACTTTCTGCAGCAGAGGCTTTAGCAAAATACGCTCGTGCATCTATAAGCGGTCCATTTGCTCAAGCTGATGAATACTACTATCAGATTCAGATGATGTATCCACAGCAAAAAGATGCTGTTGTCAACAAGTGGAGCCAAGTCAAAAACGACAGAATTCTACCACCACTGTCGTTCACAGACGATGAGTCAAAGAGACTTGCAAATATCATGAACACTGTCAACACATACTACGATGAGATGTTCTTAAGACTCATGACAGGAAAGGCAACAAATGTCGATGCGTTTGTAAAGACACTCAAACAGATGAAGATTGACGAGGCTATTAAGATTTACCAGCAGGCTTATGACAGGTGGAAGAAGAGAAAATAATATAGGCTATTTTATGAACAAAAGAGCCTTGCAACAAGGCTGACAGTAATTAGGAAGCTTTCTTGATGGCACACCTTATTGCAAGGCTCTTTTTTATAAAACCTTTTTGATGCATACTCTTTTTGGGCACAAAGATGCATTCTTTTTATGAGGAGGTTTAAAACAAGATGGAAAAAGCTGCAACAAAGCATTTTCAGCCAAGCAGATGGCAGGAGCTAAAAAAAGACCTCATACGAAACAAAAGTCTTTATATAATGCTCATCCCTGTTGTTGCATATTATTTTATATTCCACTACATCCCAATGTACGGTCTTCAAATAGCTTTTAAAGACTTCACACCAGCAAAAGGTATCTGGGGCAGCCCATGGGTCGGACTTGAAAAGTTCAAAGAGTTTTTTGTTTATGACAGTTTTTATGTATGGAGAATAATCCGAAATACAATACTTATAAATGTTTACGACCTTATATTTGGTTTTCCTGCTCCAATTCTTTTTGCACTTTTGCTAAACGAAATCAAAAACAGCATATACAAAAGGACTCTTCAGACAGTAAGCTACATGCCACACTTTATATCAACAGTTGTCATTGTTGGTATGATTATGGACTTTTTCTCAAGAGACGGTCTTATAAATCAGATTTTAAAGTCTCTCGGTATTTTATCAGAACCAATCTCTTTCATGACAGAACCTGGCTGGTTCAGACCACTGTATGTCGGCTCTGGAATATGGCAAAACCTCGGTTGGGGTTCGATTGTGTACCTGGCTGCAATCTCAAACATTGACCCACAGCTTTATGAAGCAGCACTTATAGATGGTGCTGGAAGGTTCAGACAGGCACTTTATGTCACAATACCAGGAATACTGCCAACAATTGTTATTATGTTCCTTCTGAGAGTTGGGCACATGATGAATGTTGGATTTGAAAAGGTATTTTTGATGTACAATCCTCTAACATACGAGACTGCTGACGTTATTTCAACATACGTATACAGGAAAGGTCTTTTAGAAATGGACTACAGCTACGGCGCTGCAGTTGGACTTTTCAACTCTGTTATCAACTTCTTACTGGTCATATTCTCTAATAAGATTGCTAAAAAACTTACAGAGACATCGCTGTGGTAAAAGAAAAGGGGTGAGTTTTACAAGATGAAAATAAGAAAAAGTCCAGGCGAGATAATATTTGACACCTTTAACTATGTATTCTTAGGTCTTCTTTGTTTTACAATGCTTTATCCAATGCTGTATGTCATCTTTGCATCGTTTAGTAATCCAATTAAACTCATGGCATACAGGGGACCGCTGTGGCGACCGCTTGAATTTTCAACAGAAGCATATAAACTGCTTCTCAGCTACCCTATGATATGGATAGGATATAAAAACACACTTATATACGTTGTTGTTGGAACGGCGATAAATATTCTTCTTACTACAATGGGTGGATATGTTCTGTCAAGAAAAAATTTGAAACTTAAAAATCCTGTGATGTTCTTCATAGCATTCACCATGTATTTTAGCGGCGGTATGATTCCAACATACTTGCTTGTTCAATCACTTGGGATGATAGACACAATCTGGGCAATGATAATCCCAGGTGCTATCTCAACAACAAACTTAATTATCATGAGAACTGGTTTTCACGCAGTGCCAGACAGCTTGGAAGAGTCAGCACGAATAGATGGTGCAGGCGATTGGACAATACTTTTTAGAATCATGATACCACTTGCAATGCCAATGATTGCCGTTATGATACTCTTTTATGCTGTAGGTCACTGGAACGCATTTTTCAGCGCTATCATATACCTGCGTTCAAGAGAACTTTACCCGCTTCAACTTGTGCTCAGAGAAATACTAATTATGAGTAGCACTGAGAACATGACAACAGGAATTTCAGATGCATCAGACAGATTTGCAGTGACAGAGCTTATCAAATACGCAGCAATTGTGGTATCAACAGTACCAATCCTCTGTATATACCCATTTTTGCAAAAGTACTTTGTAAAAGGTGTCATGATTGGGGCTATTAAAGAGTAATAATTTGTGGTATAATTAAATAAACTTAAACAAAAGAAAAGTGGTGCAAAATCAATATGAAAAAAGATAAAATAGCCGCACAGCTGTACACTCTGCGTGAATTTTTGAAGACTGAAGAGGATATCTTCTACAGCCTCAAAAAGGTAAGTGAGATTGGATTTAAAGCTGTCCAGATTTCGGGTATTGGAAAGATTGAACCAAAAAGATTAAAGGAAATCTGTGATGAGTTTGACCTTAAAGTGTGTGCAACCCACATACCTTTTGAAAGGCTCAAAACCGAACTTGACAATGTTGTGCAAGAACACAAAATTCTGGATTGCTCTCACATTGCAATACCCTCTGCACCTTCTGAGTACAAGTCTGAAGAGGGTGCGCTGATGTTTGCTTTAGCGTGCAATGAAATTGGAAAAAAGCTTAAAGAGGAAGGAATTACTCTTTCGTACCACAACCACAGTTTTGAATTCAAAAAATATGGTGGAAAGACATGGCTTGAGATACTGATTGAAAATTCAAGCCCGGAATATCTTATGATTGAAATTGATACGTACTGGGTTCAGTTTGCGGGTGCAAACCCTGAAAAGTGGATAAGAAGTTTAGAAGGTCGAATTCCTCTTGTACATCTTAAGGATATGGGAATGATTGAAGATTTCAAACAAGGTATGTTTGAAGTGGGGTTTGGAAATTTGGACTGGGACGGAATAATAGCTTCTTGCAATGAGGCAGGAGTTGAATGGTATATAATTGAACAGGATATGTGTCAGCGCTCACCATTCGAAAGTCTTAAGATGAGCTTTGATTTTCTCACAAAAAATTATCTGGATTGACTCTATTCACAAGCAAAATAATGGCTTGAGAATTTGCAACAAATTCTCAAGCCATTTGTTTTTAAATGGACAATTTTGTAATAACAAATTTCAAAAGCCTTTGCCTTTTATCTTTTCAATCTCCTTTAAAACCTCCTCATCACTTTCAAGAGGAAGTTTTACAGGTTTTCCTGTCAAGCTTGAGAGGTAAATGGCAAGTATAATTTCAACAGGATGTCTTCCTTCTTCAGCAGGGATAAGTGGTTTTGTCCCGGTTTTTATAGCATTTATCACATCTCTGTACTGTCTTACATGCCCTCCTTCTTTGATGGCAGCAGATGATGCACCAACAGGTCCCCCATCCTCCTTTTTGTAACTCTCCAAATACTCCTTCTCAGACCCATCTTTGAAGAAAAGACTTTCAAGCTGGGTGTTAATGGCTATTGCAGAGCCTTTTTCCCCAAAGATCTCAAGCCTTGTTTCAAATCCCGGATATGCACTTGTTGTCCCAAGTATCTGACCGATTGCACCATTTTCAAACTTAACTACAGCCACAGCACCATCTTCCACCTCAATTCTTTCATGTGCTCTTGTTGTGCAGTATGCAAAAACCTCTGATACCTTGCCAACAATCCACTGGAGCATGTCTATGTAATGAATTGATTGGTTCATCAGCGCACCACCGCCATCTAAGCTCCAAGTACCACGCCAACTACCGCTGTCGTAATATTCCTGAGACCTATACCATTTAGTATAGCTTGCCGCCAATACTATTCTACCAAATTTTCCTTCATTCATAAGCCTTTTTAAAAGTTGCATACAGTCGCTGTATCTGTGCTGGGAAATTATAGAGATCACTACATTGTTTCTATTTTGAGCTTCTATTATTTTATCAGCCTTAGACAATGTTATATCCATTGGCTTTTCAACAATGACATGTTTTTTTGCGTCTGCTGCTAAAACAGCCATATCAGCATGCATACCTGAAGGTGTACAGATTGTAATAACATCTATATCAGTATCTTGCAACATCTTTTCGTAGTCTGTGTAAATCTTTTTTGCTCCAAATTCATCTGCAATTTTTCGAGCTCTTTCTTCAATTGTGTCGCACACAGCAACAAGCTCTGCATCGCTTGAAAGAGCTGAGATAGCAGTCGCATGTGTCTTTGATATAACCCCACAACCAACAATACCAAACTTAAGCTTTGACATTTTAAATCTCTCCTTCCTCATCGATGATCTTTTTAATTGCTCTATAAGCCCTCGCAAAGTTTTCAGGTCCACCACCAGGAAGATTATTATTAAGATGAGGCTCTATCGACAAAAACCCACAAAAGGCTCTCCTCTTTAGTGCTTTTATCACATCTTTTACCCTTCCGTCACCCTCACCTGCAACTGTAACACTGCCGTCTGAAAATTTTGCATCTTTTATGTGCACGTACTCAATGTAATCCTTTAAAAGCTCAAATGCGTGAGGATAGACCTCTACTTTGCACTGAACAAAATTTGCCGGGTCAAATGTTGCTCTCAAATTGGGTGAGTTGATTGTGGAGAGGATTTTAAAACACCTTTCAGCATTGCTTCCATATATCTCCTTTTCGTTCTCGTGAAGAAGAACAAGATTTTCTCTCTTAGCAATCTCAGTAAACTTTGAAAGCCTTTCTATGACAACATCTGTGTACTTTTCTTCTTCACCCTCTGGAACATAAAACGAAAAGATGCGTATGTACTTTGTCTCAAGGATGTGCGCAAGCTGCAGGATGTGCTTGAAAAGCTCAAGATACTTTTCAAAGTCGCAGTTTACATCAACCTTGCCGATTGGAGACCCTATTGCTGAAACCTTTATACCACTATCTTTTAATTTTTTTAAAACTTCCTTTGCTTCATTTTCAGTATAGTCAGCAATGTTTTTACCATTTGCAGACCGAAACTCTAAATATTCAATACCATGTTTTTTCAAAACCTCTATCTGTTCATCCAAACTGCTTGCTATCTCATCTCCAAATGCTGAGAATATAAATTTATACATCTTCTCACCATACCCCCTTGTTCAAATTCCATTCGACACAAATCCAAAGTAAAAAGTCAATTTGAAAACGGTTAAAAAATTGGGATTAAGAAAATTTTTTTGTTTTTATGTGTTTTTAAATATATTTTACACCTATTGATTTTCATTTTCAACAATAAAACCAAAAAAATAAGCTGGCAAAATTATGCCAGCCATTTTTTATTCCTCTTTGAATTTATATGCATTTTCAATCCTCTTTATCATAGAATCATACAAAAGCTTGGAAAGACCTATTCCACCTTGTTTTGAAGCACTTTTTGAAACCTCATCAACAAACATATCGTTAAAGATATCATCTGCAATACTCTCTTTAAAAAGTCCACCTTTTGGTATCGACTTTTTCATCTGTTTAAAAATGGTAGAAAGCATTATTGCTTCAAATTCCTCACAAGCCTCTTTGAGTTTCTGTTTGTCTTTCTCAGAATACGCTTTTTCAAGCTTGTCTATGATAGAGTTGCTAATTCCCTGCTGATAATGTGCCTGAATCTTAATGCTTGATACATCACTCATTGGTAATTACCTGCCTTATAAGACTTATCTCTTCAGGTTGTTTGCCATGGAAAGCATATCGTCAGCTGTTTGGATTGCCTTGGAATTTATCTCATACGCTCTCTGGGCAATTATAAGTTTTACCATCTCATCAACAACCTGAACGTTTGACATCTCCAAAAACCCTTGTAAAATCCTGCTCTTTTGACCTTCCATCTCCTCTTCAGATACAGGGTCGCCAGATGTAGCAGAAACATTATACAGGTTTTTACCCTCTGCCAAAAGTCCTTGAGGGTTTATAAATCTTACTATCTTGATTTTAAAACCTGAATCCTGAATTTGGCCATCTTGATCCTTGTAAGTAATCCTTCCTGTTTCATCTATTGTGATACTTGAGATTGCAGTCTCTGGAAGAACAATCTCAGTGTCGCCCTCTGCTAAAACTGGATATCCATCTGAAGTCACAAGTTTTATTTGCCCCTCAACATTGGAAACTTTAAAACTTCCATCCCTTGTATATCTTGGGCCGTTGGGAGTTGATACAACAAAAAATCCTTCCCCCTGAATTGCCAGATCAAGCGGGTTTTCAGTCCTCTCCAAGTTTCCTTCTGCAAAGCTTTTTGTTATAGCAGAGATTGTAACGCCATGACCTATTTGGAGACTCACAGGCTTTCCATCACCTGCAACAACATCTGCACGCGACAAAGTCTCATACAAAAGGTCTTTAAACTCAGCTTTGTCTTTTTTGAAAGCTGTTGTATTCACATTTGCAAGGTTGTTGGATATGATATCAACATTTGTCTGCTGCGCTTTCATACCAAGAGCGGCAGAATAAAGTGCTCTCATCATCTTATTCTTTTTCCTCCTTTTACCTCACTAATTCTTTTCGCAAGTTACATCCTAACTACTTTCTTGCTATCTCATTTACTGCCTTTTGCAAAGTCTCATCCTGAATAACAAACGCTTTCTGGTTTGCTTCATACGCCCGCAAAACATTTATCATGTTGACCATCTCTTGAACTGAATTTACATTAGAGCCTTCCAAATACCCCTGAATAATCTTGCCTGAAAATGGTATCGATTGGCTAAGCGCATCTGCTTCAAACAGGTTATTGCCAACTTTGCGAAGAAGTTGCTTATCCTGAAAATCAACAACCCTGAGTCTGTCAACAAACCTCCCATCCTGATAGACATTCCCCTGCTCATCAATTCTCACTTGCCCACCATTTTGAAGAACAATCCTTCCGTTCTGTCCAAGGACGTAAAAACCATCAAGTGTCACAAGCTCTCCCCGCGAATTTAAAGTAAACGCACCGTTTCTGGTATAAAGGATTTGCTGAGCCCCTTGATTATTTGGCATCTCAACAGCAAAAAATCCATTCCCTCTTATTGCCAAGTTCAAAGGCTCATCTGTTTTTATGTAAAGCCCCTGGGAAAAATCACTCACAATCCTTGACACGTCGCTACCGAGCGACATATACCCTATTGCATTGTCAGGCGAAGAAGGTTTGTCGTATATTCTATAGGCAAGCATGTTTCTGAAACTTTCAACCTGCGCAACATCTCTTTTAAAACCAGTAGTGCTCACATTGCCAACATTGTTTGCTGTTATGTCCATAAGTTTTTGATTCAAAATCATCCCCGATGCCGATGTGTAAATTCCTCTAATCATCTTCTCTATAATCCCCTCTACCTTACTCTCGGGTCTTTTATAAGACTTGCTTCCAGAACATCTAATGATTCTAACGCTTTTCCTGTTCCAAGTGCAACGCACGACACAGGGTCGTCAGCAATCCTTGTTGGAATTCCTGTTTTTTCAGAGATAAGCTTGTCAAGCCCCCACAGCAAGCTTCCTCCGCCTGTCATCACTATCCCAGTTGATGTAATGTCTGCTGCAAGTTCAGGTGGTGTATTTTCCAAGACTCTGTGCACAGCTTCAATTATAGCCGAAACAGGCTCTTCTAAAGCTAAAAGCATCTCGTCAGATGTGACGGTTATTGTCTTTGGAAGACCTGTCAAAAGACTTCTTCCTCGCACATCCATTGACTCAAGCTTTGGTTTTTTGTAAGCACATCCAATGTTTATCTTCAGTTCCTCTGCGGTTCTTTCGCCAATTGCAACACTGTGCTTCTTTCTTATATATCGGATAATTGCTTCGTCAAATTTATCCCCCGCAACTTTAATCGATTCGCTGACCACTGCCCCACCAAGAGAAATCACCGCAATGTCTGTTGTTCCACCACCGATGTCAATCACCATGCATCCTACCGGCTTTGAGATGTCAAGCCCTGCACCAATCGCAGCTGCAATGGGCTCTTCAATCAAGAATGTCTGTTTTGCGCCTGCTTCGTATGTTGCATCTAAGACTGCTCTTTTTTCAACTTCAGTAACTCCGGATGGCACACACACAACAACCCTCGGCTTGAAAAATACCCTCTTGCCAAGTACCTTCCCCAAAAAATATTTCAGCATTGCCTCTGTGACCTCATAGTCTGAAATGACACCGTCGCGAAGAGGTCTTACAGCCACGATATTGCCCGGTGTTCTTCCAATCATGCGTCTTGCTTCTTCACCCACTGCTAAAATCTGTTTTCTTGTCTGCTCTATCGCAACAACTGATGGCTCTCTCAAAACTATACCCTTTCCTTTCACATACACTAAAACTGTTGCTGTACCCAAATCTATTCCTATATCTGTTCCAAATGCCATAACGCCGCCCTATCCTTTCTATTTTTCTTTTTTGTAAATATACCTTAAATATATTTTAATTTTTAATTTGCATATTTTCAATGAATTTTATATACAATTTTTTAGAAAACAAAAAAGGCTTTCGCCGCACTCACTTTTAAACTGCCGGCAAAAGCCCTGTAACTTTATTACTTTCCAGTTTTGAAATACTGGATTGCTCGCTGTAGCTGTTTGTCAACATATTTGGATTTTACAAACTCTGAAAACTTTTCATTTAGCTTTTTCTGCGTGGTTATATCAAGCACTCCAGAAGGATAAAGCTTAGTGTCTTTCTGGAACTTTTTAACCGCAGCCACTGTGCTATCATCCATCTTGGCTGTCCAGTTGCTTAAATATCCAAGGTAGAAAAGCCTTTGCTGAGCTGCCAAAACCTCCAAGTCCATATCACCTTTTTTGAACTTCTTGGTTGCGCTCAGGCTCAAAATCTTATCAGGTCCAAACTGGGAGAGTGAGTCGTCCTGAACCTCTATGTCTGGCACAACACCTTTTCCTTCAACATAATAGCCAGACGGTGACTTGTACTTTGCAACAGTCACTTTCGCCACGTACCCTTTTTTTGTGTCTGTCTCAGGAAGGCTCACCAAGGTCTGTACAGTTCCTTTGCCATATGTTTTTGTACCAATCACAACTCCTACTTTTCTGTCCTTTATAGCCTGGGCAAAAATCTCTGAAGCAGATGCGCTCGACTCGTTTGTTAAAACTGCAAGTTTGTACTTTGGATTTTTGTTCTTGGACTTGTACTCATCTTTAAAGGTGTTGTACTCAATTGTTACAATTGGTCCTTCTGGCACAAAATATTCACATATCTTTACAACCTCATCCAAAAGTCCGCCGGGGTTGTTTCGAATATCAAAAATAATGTTCTTGATACCTTTTTTGTCAAACTCATCAAGAGCTTTCTTGACATCATTTGAACACCCTTGGGTAAACTGTGTAAGTTTAATATAGCCGATGTTGTTGTCAAGTACCTTGTACTCGACAACAGGAATCTTTATCTTTCTTCTGACAATAGAAAATCTGTAAGTCTTGCCATCTCTTAAGATGTCAATCACAACAGTTGTGCCTTCCTGCCCGCGAATGAGCTTAACAGCATCATCTGTTGTCTTCCCAACCAGAGACTTTCCATCTGCTGCTATGATTTTATCTCCAACCTTTAGCCCCGCTTCCTTTGCAGGTGTTCCGTCAAAAACTCCAACAACAACTATGTAGTCCTCCTGTTTTTCTATCTGGATACCTATTCCCGAAAACTCGCCATTTACGCTCTGGGTAAAGTCCTGAGCTTGCTGTGGTTTCATGTACTCTGAATATTTGTCAAGGCTCTTGAAAAGCCCTGTAAACATCATATCAATAAGCTCATCATAACTGTACTTGCCTATATGATACACCTTTGCAACCTGCAACACCTTTTTGATATAATCCATCTGCTTGTCTGTAGGAAAATCAGTTGAGATTATAAAAAACTGAGAATACACAGGAACTGCAACAAAGATAGAAAGTGCAACCACTACAGCTACAATTTTTATTAAAAGCTTTTTGTTAATTCTCATCTCTCTCCTGCCTCCACATCATGATTTTTTGTATGCTCAAAATCTACTACTTTAAACCTTTTCTAATTTAACCGTTAATCCGAGCTAAAGAGGCTCATGTCAAGATATCTTCTTGCGAGTGTGTCTCTTAAAAAGTTTATAAGGTTATAAACAAGGTTTGCAGCAGTGCCTTTTGTAAGCCTTTGCTGCGGCAAAAAGTTGTTATCCTCAGTTCCAACCATTATCTTTTCATCCTTCAATACCTTAACAGCATCCTTTGCCCAAACAGGAATACTATCGTCATCAAGGTAATCTGTTTGAGTGATTGGCTGGGTTACCTTTTTGTCAAAACCAAGCACCTTTGAGATGACAACAGCAGCTTCCGCTCTGGTTATATAGTCTTCCGGCTTGAAATACTCAGCACTTTTGCCTCTCATCAGCCCTGCCTTTGTGACTGCGTATATGTAGCCATAATACTTGTGATTGAGCGGCACATCCTTGTATATCGACTTTTTTTGTACCGTTCGCGGATTGTAATAGTTAGAATATATGTTGAGCGTATCCATTAATAGCTTAGCAAACTGAGCACGGGTTATATACTCTGTGGGATTAAAATCAGTGGCACTGTCAAATCCGCCAAAAGCAAAGCAAGTGTTCACCGCATCCTCGTACTCATACCCTTTCACTTTTGGAAGAGTCGGTGCAATTGCCATCCTGACAATTGGACTTTTTGCAATGCTTTTTGTCACTTTGCCTTTCTGCCTTATTGTCAGAACTTCTCCCGTCTTTGTAAAGGTTGGAAGGTCGTACATGGCAGTGAAATTGCCTTCAACCTTGGACTTTAATACATATGTCCCTGGAATACTGGATGGAAGATTATTTTGTTGAAACTCCAAGATAGTTTTTTGCACAGTAGCAATATTGTAATTGATGGTTGCAAACCATGAAGGTGTTTCCACTGTCTGTTTTATATTCTGAAACTCTCCGCTTCCCCAGTACCCGTCATACCCGTAGTTTTTACCTTCGATAGTAATCTTTAGCCCCTTATCATATGTCTTTTCAAGTGTCCACTGACCCTGAAAAAAGCTCACAGCCGGGTTTGTATCAACTGCAGTGGACTTTGAAAACGAATAGTTCTGTAGATTGTAAGTAGTACTATCTACCGTGAGGGTCTCCTTGTATGTGCTGATTGTATACTCCTTTGTTATACTCCCATTTTGAAGCTTTGTCAAGGTGCCTTTTAAACTTACAGTTCTTTTTACTGAGATTTTCCCAGTAGAATCTTTAAGGTCATAATTGTAAGAAAGAGTCTCATTATTTGCGGCCCTTTTTATCTTAGCATCAATAGTGCCTGAAAGAAGTATAGGTTTTCCCGTTATAAACGTATATTCATAGTATTCAATCTTGGTCTTTTTTGGGTCAGGGTCTTTGTATGCTGAAATTCCACCTTCGTATCCTAAATATCCTTCCTCACCAAAAGCAACCTGCCAGCCAAAAATAAAAAGTACACACAAAAACATAATTACTGCTATTGGATATCTTTTGTTCAATTTTTAAACTTCCCCCTTTTTTGCAATAAAAGCTCTCAGTAATTTACAAGCACAATCGATGGCGTTAATACCGATTTTGAGATGTCAAAACTGCTCTGAGGAACAAGTAACAAAACCCTGTCGCCAAATTGTGGCATCTGAGCTGTTAAGTTCCCTCCTGCGTCTATCAAAACTGCTTGGGTGGTGTCAAGGGTAAAACTTTTATCAATTCTGTTCCATGTCTGGGTCATCATATCGTTGTACTGGGCATTTAGAATCTTCATGTCCTTGCCAACCACGCCTGTGACAATGTATCCACCAAAGCTTGCATCAATTATCACATTTGCGTACTTACCATTGTGAATGATATACACACTCTTGTTTTTCAGATTCAATATCTCTTTCGGGCTGCCAAGTCCATATACATCGCACAAAACTGTCTGTGTATCATAAAGAAGAGTTAACTTGCTCGGAACATACTGCCATCCTCTCTGACCATCTAAATAGACATAGTCTTTCACAGTGATATATTCAAGCTCTGAAACATCAAGCACCTGCCCGCGAACAAATACGGGTTTTGACATACCTTCCTGGTACTTTGCTACAACAATGGTGTCCTGGCTTGCAACGCCAATTATTTCATCCCCAACCTTGAAGCTTGCAGGGGTCAAAAGCCCGTTTGCAACGGTGTACGTTTTGTTTCCTATTGAATACCTATTTCCAGATATCACCACCGAATTTGAAGAAACCATGCTCACCTCGCCCTGTATCTTGGTAAAAGAACCTCTTGATATTGCCACAACGGTGTCCAAAACCTCCTGTGAAAATCTTTCCTTTGTCACAACTACAACAGGTAAGTTTTGCAACTTTGAAAGTGATGCTTGAGGTCTGCCATCTAAAATGAATTTCAAATCAGATGGAATCTGGAAAGAAAGCCATGTATACAGCGGTTCAAATGCGTTGTTTCTTAAAATCTGGATGTCAGAAAGATATAAAACATTTCCATTGACCGTTCCTTTTGCGATGTAGATATTTTTTACATATTCATTCCCTGATATCTCTATTCTGCGGATGTACGCTGAGCTTCCAAAGAAGCTCCCAGTGAGCTTCACATACTGACCCGGCATAATATCCTTTAAAGCTGCAGGAATGCCATTTTTTACAATATCAACGTTGTCATTTATTTCATATGGTCCATATATTCTCCCATCGATATTGACAATTATTTTTTGTGGAAGACCGCTTGCAAGGCTTCTTACAACATTTTCAATCTTTGCAACCTTCTGCTGCAGGTTTGAACTTGCTGTGACTGTGCGCACAAAATCGCCGCTAAAATAGAGGAAAACAACATCGCCTGGCAAAAGGCTGTCTAAAGAAGCATTTTGACCATCCTTTTTTACTTTTAGCCCAAGCTTTTTTGAAAATCTGTAGCTCTTCTTTGCGCCTTCCTGGTTGTAAATCTCAAGATACCCCAAGTTTGAATCTACCTCGTGCAAAATACCGGAAACTATATCTTCAGATTTCTCATCATATGTGGTGCTGAGATACTGTACATACCCGCAAGCCGTACCTGCCAAAACTTTCATACCCTCATAAAAATCATTCTTTATAAGAACTCTTGAAAAATCACCTTTATCAATGTAGACTGTATCTGGTGAAAGAAGATACTCTGTTAGCTGTCCATTTTGACTGAGTACAATCCTGTCCTTTGTTATTCTTGAGATTATTCCCTGTACTCTTTCAATTTCAGGACTGTCAAGCGAAAGCAATGTTATGGCATCTGCTCTGTCTTTTTGGACTTTAACCTGTACAAGATTTCCTACATTCAATTCTGAAAAGTTTAAACTCTTTCCTGAGTTTGCATCATAGATTGTAACTTTGGGATGTAAACTCAGGTTGTAAACTTTACCATCTGCCAGTTTTAGTGAAAATGTTCTCTTTTTTGCATCAATTTTGGAGATTACACCTTTTATGTTTTCCTGACCAGGCCTTTGCAAAATGCTGGCCAGCACAACCTCGTTCTTGCTATTTACATAAAAGGCTACATAGTCTCCTTTTTGAAGATAGGAAGAGCTTAAAAAGTTTCCATCTGCTATTACTCCAAAATCCTGTTTGCCAGGGTTAACAGTAATATTTACATCATTTCCGTTGTCATCTTCACAGTCTAAAACCATTTTATCGGTATTAAACTTCTGAATATCTTTTACCTCAAGCTTTACCTCTTTTAATCCATTTGCGCTAAGGATATTTGGTTTGAGACTCCCGAGGATAAATGCCAGCTCTTCATATGTTATGTAGTCGTCTGGATGAAGATATCCATCAGACCTTCCAACAAGAGCACCATTTTTCAAAAGAGTATTAATTGAACTTAAAAACTTACTGTCTATTCTGTCATAATCAGGATAAGTCTTGGCTAAATTCTCATAAGTGAGAGGTACTTTGAATGCCTTTACAACCCATAAGCAAACTTCCTGACGGGTAGCAGGTGCAGATCGTACAAATATCAAATCGTCATACGAATATGGTCTTCCTTCATACACAGCTTTTGCAATGGTATCATCATTTTTCTTTATCAGCTGCTGGGTCATCTTCTCATGTTCTTTTTCACTTGGCTGCACTTGAGATATCGCATCCTGATACTCTTTTTTGGACAAAATTTTCATATCATATGCAAGCTGAATATATCCAAGATAAAGATAGTTGTATGGCTTTACAAGCTTTTGTCCTGATGGTCTTTTTAGTTCCAGCTTTTCAGCCCTCACAAAAGCATCCTGCTGTTTGCCAACGCTGTTTAAAATTACAGACAGCGCCTCTTCCTTTGACAGCGTATCAGAAGGGTTTATCTTCTGTCTTGCAACAGTGTTAAAAAAGCCCAAGGCTGATAAAAATAAAAACGAATCTCTTGCCAGGGCGTTATGAGGCAAGTTCACAATTTGAGTATTTTTTGCCATCTTGCTGTAGCTGCTGCTTCCTACATACTCCTGAGCAGCTTGGATATTTGCAGGAATGAGCATCAAAAAAAACAAAATCAAAACTACCCAGCTTATTAATCTATATAAGGTAATTATTTTCATCTTATTTTTTATCATGCTAAAAATCCCCCGCTTTATTTTCACTCAAAAATTTTGTCCTATAAGATATTATCGACAAAGCTTTCTTTTTTCTCAAGAGAAGCTGCAAGCTCTTCAAGAAACTCTAAAAGCTCTGTAGCATTATTTATTCTGTTAATTTTATCTCTTATCTTAGCGGCATTCTCAATTCCTTTTACAAAAAAGCTAAGGTGCTTTCTTGCTTCCAAGACTGCCATCTTCTCGCCTTTTTCGCTGCAAAGCTGCGTGAAAAACTCAATCGCAACTCTTATCTTCATATGAGGCAAGACTTTAGTTTCAACATACCCCTTTTCAAACCCTTCTTTGATCTGAAGAAACACCCAAGGGTTCCCAAGCGCTGCTCTTCCTATCATGATGCTATCAGCTCTTGTTACTTCATACGCTCTTTTTGCCGACTCAAAATCTACTATATCTCCGTTCGCAATAACCGGAATTTTGACCTTTTCTTTTACCTTTCTGATTATCTCCCAGTCAGCTTTCCCAGAGTACAGCTGAGCCCTTGTTCTTCCATGAACTGTCACAAAAGAGGCTCCGCTTTCTTGCAGGATGTATGCAAATTCAGGAGCATTAATATTTTCATCATCAAATCCCTTTCGAATTTTGACAGATACAGGTTTTCTACTCACCTTTGCAACCTCTTCGACTATCTTCGCAGCCAAAGAAGGATTTTTCATAAGAGCGCTTCCTTCGCCACTTTTTACAACCTTTGGAACAGGACAGCCCATGTTTATGTCAATAAAATCGTATTCAAATTCATCCTGCAGGATTTTCACCGATTCTGCCATAATTTTAGCGTCGCTACCAAAAATTTGAACACTTCTTATCTTCTCTTCCTCTGAAAATGAAATAAGCTCTTTTGTTTTTGCGCTGCCAAGAACAAGTGCTTTGCTGCTGACCATCTCGGTCACTGTAACATCCGCTCCAAATCTTGAGCAAAGCCTTCTGAAAACTTTGTCTGTAAACCCTGCCATAGGTGCTAAGAAAATTTTCCCTTTGATGTCAAGCATATTTTACACTATCAGCTCCTTTTTTGTAAAAAATTAAGTATGGAACTTTTAAATTCTAAAAAATCAGATAAATTTTTTTCAATTATGTTTTTGAGGATTTCAAGATTAATTGCTTGATAATCATGTACTGCAATATTTCTAAACCCTACCATAGCCTTCAATTTCTTAGCTAACTCTTCTGACACAACTTTATTTTTCTCCAACAAATCGAAAACTTCTCTACAACTTTGTGGAATACCAAATTTAAAAACTGCACATAAATGTATTGCAATATCTATTGCTGCCTCTATAGCCCTTTGAAGATTTAAAACTATTGAATCTTGCTTTGTATAATTAAGAAGATTTTTAGGGTTGTTTTCATATTCTTCATTTATTCTTCTTAAACATCTTTCTATAATCTGAATTTTATTTGCAATTATATCATCTATCATAATTCTTCTCACCCTCAGAATAAATACTCATCCCAAAAAAGCTTTTCAAAACAATATCTCTTTCTTCATTCAAAAGTGCGTATTCTTTCAAAGTTCTCATAAAAAATAAATTTTTTCTTTTTTCATCCTCACAATATATTACCTCTCCTGTGCCAACAATCTGGGCTTTTAGTACTGTAGAAGCACTTTTTAAATCCACTAAATCTACATCTCTGTTTAGTTTATCTGCAAGCTCTTGCGAAATTCTAAACCTCTCAATATTTGATACTTCTCTATCAGAAAAAAATGCAATGTCAATATCACTATCTTGCCTAAAATTTCCTTTGGCAAGAGAACCAAAAATAATTATAAGCCAAGGCGATATTTCCTTCTTTAAAATCTCCACAACTACCTTTTTTATTTCCTGAATGTTAATCTCAGGCATGCCTTTTTACCTTCTTTTTCTTTAAAAACTTTAATGTAATAATCTACTTATAGAAATATTTTACCACACATCAAGGTTTATAAGCTCACAAATTTATGAGATTCATCTTTTATAAATATCCCAGCAGCTTGCCAATAAAAACTAAAAACAGCATATGCACAGGATAAAACCAGTAAAAAAAGTATTTATTTAGTCTGAATTCAAAGTCAACTGGGAACATTCTTATAAAAAGTATAAGTATAACACTCAAAATAGAATATACTTGAAGCTGCCAGCCTAACAGGTATGAGGCAATTACTGTAAGAACGGAAAATCCCACAAGCTGCAAAATGGGTTTTTCATATAGAAAATAAAATATCAATACAGCTAAAACACCGTAGATTCCATAGTCCATTGAAACAAAGTATGATATGGCAAGTGGAACAATTACTAATACATACCATGAACTTTTGAAAAAATAAAGGCAAAGTGCTGCAAAAAAGAAGGTCGCAATGACATTCAGCTCTCCATCGCCTGTCATAAGATAAAAAGGATACTGGGATATGATGGCAAATATTAAGAGTCTTTTTAAGTATTTTTTGTGGTCAGATGTGTGCCAGAACCCCACCGCCACTTGATAGGCAAAGATGGGGAAAGCAATACGCCCAATAATTCTTAAAATAGGTTTTTGCGGGAAGAATAAATAGCCTGTGTGGTCAATAAACATTGTGATACAGGCAATAAGTTTTAATAGATTTGATTTTGATTTGGTGAGGTCTTTTGATAGTATAGAAAAATAAGGTATTGACTTTAATTTCAATACAAATTTGTCCACAGATTGTCTTCTCCTTCCATAAAGATTTGTAATTGATTTATATATTTCTCCAGCTATCTACAAACTCCTTCTAAATGACAAAATAAATGGGACTGTTTTGTTTAATTTTCTTATCTGCAACAGTCCCAATAATAAATCATTTATTTTCTTTCTTTTTAAGTATCCAAGCCTTTTTTCAGAGCTTTTAAGTTAAAGAAGATCAAAATGCTGTATATTGCAAAGTTAAAAAGTATAACTGCCAAGATAAACGCTGGAAAACTCAAATTTATTTTTCCTATAAACTCAGAAATCTTTATCTGAATATACCCAAGAACCACAAATGCAAATATCAAACACCAACCCCATTTAGAAGAGCTTTTGATAGTATTCCAGTATATAACTGTAGTTAAATACCAAAAATATATAGTAGTAAAGAATAATACAGATATGATAAAAACATCATTTAATCCCAGAATTCTTACTATCTTGTGAAAATCTAAAATATACTTTTTAGGAGTTATCATGATTGCCCCAACTAAGTTAAACCATACTGAAAAAATTAGTACATCTAAAACAGCATGAGCAATTCCACCAAATAGAAAATGGAAAGGTTTGAACTTTGGAGAAGAAAGCAGCAAAAACCTTTCTGGACTTTTAAAAATACCACTCCACCTCACAAAATGGTAGACAAGCACGCCCATGAGTGACAAAAACCACCACAGCCAAATAATTACAATTTTAAGAGTTCTATCTGGTTCAATCTTTACACTTTTTGAATTGAAAGACCATACCATAGCAAAGGTTATACCCAGAACAAAGAAAATATAAAACAGCAAGCCACTTCTGTACTGATATTTTAAATATTTTGCCATCATTTTTTATCTACCTCCTTGAAAAACTGGTTTACCGAAAGCCCAGACTTTTCTCTCAAATTTTCAGCCAAATCCATGTATACAATTCTTCCCTCTTTTAGAATAATTATTTCATCAAATAAATGTTCAACCTCCGAAATTATATTTGTTGATATGATAATTGTTTTGTCATCGCTCAAATTTTTTAAAATCAAATCCACCAAAGTTTCTCTTGATAGTGGGTCAACATATGCAAGCGGCTCGTCTAAAAGATACAGATTTGCATCTCTTGAAAGCAAAAGTGCAAGTGAAAATTTTTCAATTGTGCCTCTTGATAAATCATGAATCTTTATGTTTTTGCTAATATCTAAGGAGTCAAGTATTGAATTTGCTTTTTCTAAAACAAAGTCATCAAAAAACTCTGAATAAAAACAAAGGGCATCTTTCACTTTCATCCATCTTGGAAAGATAATTGTATCTGGCAAAAATGCAATATGCTTTCGTGTATCCACACCCACCTCTTTGCCATTTATAAAAATAGCCTTTTGCAAAAACGCTCAAGATGAGCGTTATCAAGCTTTACATAGAATCAAAAAAGACTGGTCACCCTCCTCATAATTGTAGTAAAATATGATTATATAAAACAAATTTTCTACTATGAGGAGGGTTCCAAAATGTTCAACACCAAACCTAAACAACTTTCTTTCATAGACCTATTCTCCCACCTAAAGGCTTCGGCTCTCTACAAGCCTGAAAGCCTCTTGGGCTTGTTCAATAAATTCATTGACTTGTCACATTATATACCTTCTTCTTTCTACAATGCCTACTACAAATATTTCGGTAAGCATAGATACTTCTCTTTAGAATCTATGCTTTGTTGCTTCCTCGTCCAAAAATTGCTCAAACTCAATACTTTAACTCAGCTTCGTGCTGTCTTACTCAACTCATTCGAACTTCGCTCATTTTGTAATCTTCATGGCAATGTCCCTTCTATCTCTACTCTCTCTCGCTTTAGAAAAATATTTGCAAGTGAAATCCATAAACTTTTTCAAAATATCTCTATCCATGCACATAATATTTCCATCCAACAATGCCCTCAAGATTCTTCAATCTTAATCTTCGACACAACAGGTATTGTCCCAAAGGTTCGTGAAAACAATCCTAAATTCATTCATCTACTGCTGAAAAATACCTCAAAAGCTAACCCTGAACTTCCCTCTGAAAAAGTCTACTCTCTCGTTTATTCTTCTTTGCCTAAAACTGCTAACGCTAATTCTAACATCCGTCTTATGTTTGTAAATGGCCATTTCTGCTGGGCTTTAAAATTTGCAGTCATTACCAACGCTCTCGGTATCCCTTTAGCTTTAGTACCTCTGTTTAACTATGATTCCCCTTCCTCTGACCCACAAGAAGCAAAAGCTATCTCCGACTCTAAAGGTTTAATTCCTTCGCTCGAAACTTTATTCTCTTATATCCCCAAAAATTTCTCCACTTTCATCGCCGACAGTGCTTTGGATTCCCACAACATATACTCCACTTTAAAAAATACCTTTAACTTCTCCAAAATCGTTATTCCACTAAATACAAGAGCTTCTAAAAATACTACACCTACATCAGACCCCAATATCGTTATTTCTGAAGATGGTATCCCTATCTGCAAAAAGTTCAACAAACCTTTTAAACCCGAAGGCAAATGTCAGGGTAAAAATCGCTCTTTGCGCCTTAAATGGACTTGCCCTATGTCACAATACAAAGATGGCAAACGCATCTGCTCTTGCCCTCAGCCTTGTACTACCTCTAAATCGGGTAGAATGTTCTATACATACCCAGATAACTTTCGCTCTTTCCCAGGTATCAACAGAAATTCACAAGAGTTTTTTGACCTCTACAAAAAACGTGTCGCTGTAGAGCAGACTATTTACCACCTGAAATCCTACATGGGCTCTGATACTATCTCTACTTATGACCATATTTCTATTTTCTCTGATTTCTTGCTATCTGCCATTACTTTCTCGCTCTTGTTTATTCTCGCTCACAATATCAAACTCTATTGCTCTAAATTGACTATCAAAAAACTTAACAAGCTCAAAAAACTTATCGCTTAATACTACTATTTTTTAAATCTATTTCTTACAAAAAATTTCTGGTTTTGTTTTTACTTAACCTTCTAAAACAAGGAGTTAAGAAGGCTTAGGATATTATTGTCTTTTTTGAAGTTGTTAATTTTTGTCATATGTTTGTTGCTGATTATTTTTGTTGGTATTGATAATATTTGGTTTTCACTTCTCTTTTCTTTTTGTATCTTGATTGTATTTCATGTTAGTATTGGTGCCTTTTACCTTCAATCACCACCTATTTTGCAAACGCCTAATTTATAAAAACCTTTCCTGAGGTTGGTCTTGAAAACCCTGCAATTATTTTTAAAAGTGTTGTCTTCCCTGAGCCGTTTTCGCCGATGAGCCCTACAATTTTACCTTTATCAACAGAAAAATTAATATCTTTTAAAACTTCTTTTTTACCATATCTTTTGAATAAGTTCTTAACCTCAAGTAACAAAAACATCTACCCCTTTCCATTTAATTTTTTAGAAATAAGACCTAAAATTTTGTCTTCGTCATAACCTATCTCCTTCATTGTGACAATGAAATTTTCTACTATTTTTTCAGCCATTTTCTCTTTCAGTTCCTGAATAAGTTTACTATCAGTTGTGACAAAATTCCCTATTCCTCTTTCTGTCTTTGTAAGTCCTTCTCTTTCAAGTTCCTGAAAAACTCTTTGTGCTGTGTTAGGATTAATGTTAAACATTCTCGACATCTCCCTGACAGATGGGAGTTTTTCGCCAGGCTTTATTTTTCCACTAACTATTTCTTTTTTTAAATACTCTATTACCTGCAAATAAATAGGAACATTTGGATCAAACTCAATCAATCCTCTTCCTCCTGTTATTGTGTTCTATTATGATAATATACTAATACGATGAGATTGTCAAGAGACAGTTCTTAAAAATTTTCGTTCATATTCAATTCATAAAACCATGTTATTATTCACTGCGAAAACTAATTGTCAAAGGAGGTATAAGACATGACAAAAGCAAGAAGTATATCAACTGAGTTTGCTATTGAAACATATAATCTTATCAAAAAATTTGGAGAAAATCGCGCAGTTGACGGCGTAAATTTGAAAGTGCGTTCAGGCAGCATTTATTGTGTACTTGGCCCCAATGGAGCGGGTAAAACAACAACAATAAAAATGCTGGCAACAATTTTGCGACCAGATGGTGGTTGGGCACGTATCTTTGGCTTTGATGTTGTCAAAGATGCTTACATTGTCCGTCAATTGATTAGTGTAACTGGGCAGTACGCATCATTAGATGAATCTTTAAGTGGTTTAGAAAACTTGATTTTAATTGGTCAATTATTGGGATTGAATAGAAAAGAAGCAAGACGAAGAGCAAACGAGCTTTTAGAAGAATTTGAATTGATAGAAGCTGCTAAATTGCCTTTGAAAAAGCTTTCAGGTGGTATGAAACGACGGGTAGACATAGCAGCAAGCCTTATTGTTCAAAAACCCCTTATTTTTCTTGATGAACCCACAACAGGTCTTGACCCACGTACGCGTAATCAAATGTGGAATACAATCCGTAGGTTAGTAAAAACTGGTTCAACTGTACTATTAACAACCCAATATTTACAAGAGGCTGAAGAACTTGCTGATCAAATTGCAGTGATTAATCACGGTAAAGTTGTTGCCGAGGGAACTGTAGAAGAACTTAAAAAATCTATTGGTAATTCAACATTGCAATTAAAGGTAAAAAATCCCACAGACCTTGAAACTGCACGAAAAATAGTTGAAAGTTTACTTAAAACTCGCTCTAATGTCTCATTGGAAACTGGAAGTATTACTGCTCCAATGACTGATACTGAGCTAATTGCAGATTTGGTTATCGCTTTGCGCGAATCAAAAATTCATATTGCTGAATTGAATGTTCAACAGCCAACGCTCGACGAAGTTTTCTTGGCTATTATTGGCCAAAATTGAAATAAAAGTGCGTAAGTTAAAAATTATGGAGGGAGGTATAAAATATGGATAACTTTGCAGTTAATTACCAATTAAGAAGACAACCAGGTTTTATCCAGGCTATACAGAACTCATTAATATTGGCTTTCAGAAGTTTGCTAAAGGTTTGGCACACACCTGAACAACTAACCGATGTAACTCTTCAACCCGTCTTTTTTATTCTCATGTTTGCTTATATCTTTGGCGGAGCAATTGCTGGAAATGTACACAAATACTTACCAACTATTGTCCCTGCTATTCTTGTACAAACACTATTTAGTGCTTCAATTATTTCAGGAACACAGCTGCGTGAGGACATGGACACAGGAGTATTTGATAGATTTAAGTCATTACCAATTGCACAAATTGCTCCATTGGCTGGTCCATTATTGGCAGATATATTACGTTACGTGGTAGCAATGCTCTCAACATTTATCACAGGATATATTATCGGTTATCGCCCAGCAGGAGGAGTTGGACATTTGATAATTGCAGCACTCTTTGTAATTGGATTTAGCTGGAGTATTAGCTGGGTCTTTGCTTTTGTGGGGGTTGTTGCACGCACAGCTTCAAGTGTTCAAGCGATTTCAATGCTTGTAATGTTCCCGCTTATGTTTCTTTCTAATGCTTTTGTACCAGTTGAAACTATGCCTCATGCAGTCCAATGGTTTGCTAAAAATAATCCTATTTCGCATATCATTACTGCTGTCCGTGAATTAACTAACGTCGGAAAAATTGGTTCTGATTTTGTCATTTCTCTTATTGGAATGATAATCATTGTTGGAATATTTGCACCTTTAACGGTAAGAATATATTCGCGAAGAACATAGTTGTATGGTGTACCTTAGACGGTACACCATGTTTTTTGTATAATCTTTTACAAAAAAATTAATATACAATTAATGTTTGTTGTTAACAAAACTATAACAGTTAAGGTACAATAATGATTGAAACTGGAAACAAAAAGAAGGTGAGACAAATGCCACGGATACTAATTGTGGACGATGACCCACATATTAGAGAACTTGTTGCACATTTTTTGACCCTTGAAGGCTTTGACATATATGAGGCAGCAAATGGAAAAGATGCACTTAACATACTTGATACAGTTAAAGTTGATTTAGTCATATTAGATATTATGATGCCAGAAATAGATGGTTGGCAGCTTTGTCATAATATTCGGAAATATTATGGCGACATACCTATTTTGATGTTGACAGTCAAAGGTGAAACAAATGATAAAGTGAAAGGATTTGAAGTGGGAGCTGACGACTATCTTGTTAAACCATTTGATCCGATAGAACTTGTTGCCCGAGTCAAAGCTCTACTTAGACGTTATCAAATATCAACATCACAGACAATTAAGATTGGTGAGTTGTTTCTAAATAAAAAAACATATGAATGTCGCGTTGGAGAAGAAGAAATTCTTCTGCCACCAAAAGAATTCGAACTACTGTTCAAGTTAGCAAGCTATCCAGGAAAAACATTTACACGCGACCAATTGATTGAAGAAATCTGGGGCTATGACTATGAGGGAGATGAAAGAACTGTGGATGTCCATATTAAAAGATTAAGAGAAAAATTTTCAAAATACTGTATCTTTGTAATTAGAACAATTCGCGGACTTGGTTATAGATTGGAGGTCATTAAATGAAACGACACCTTGAAATTATCAAATTTGTGTTTATATATCTTTTCTTAATCTGTTTAGTCTCTGCATTTTTGGTAATTACCTATTTCATTACTAAAGCGATTTATACTAAACTTTCATGGCAACCACAAGAACTAGTAGCTCAAATTATTAATTCTATTCTTGGAATTATTTTGTCAGGTATTACTATAAGATTGGTTAGCTCATTTTTATTTAAGGGCAGACGTGAACATCCTCTCTGGAAAGAAGTAATAAATGCAATAAATAAAATTTCTAAAGGAGATTTTAATGTAAATCTTGAAAAGTTGAATAAACAAAATCATCCATTTATTGAGTTAATAGATGGAATTAACAATATGGCTGCAAATCTTAAAGCAATGGAAGAAATGCGTCAAGAGTTTATTTCTAACATTTCACACGAAATTGGCTCTCCTCTTACTTCAATCAGGGGATTTGCCAGTGCACTAAAGAATGAGAATTTAAGCTTCGAACAAAGAAAGCATTATCTCGATATTATTGAAAATGAATGCATTAGATTATCTAAATTAAGCGAAAATTTGTTACGCTTGACAATGTTAGATTCAGAGCAGTATCCTCTTCACTTAACTACGTATCGTCTGGACAAACAAATTCAACTAACTATTCTTGAATTTGAACCACAGTGGTCTGAAAAAGAGCTGGATATTACTCTTTCCTTGGACGAAATTATTATCACAGCTGATCAAGATTTGCTGAAACAAGTTTGGCAGAATCTTATTGATAATGCAATAAAATTTACTCTGAAAGGTGGTGCTATAAAAATCCAGCTTTATAAAAAAGAAACTTATGCAATTGTAACAATTTCAGACACAGGCATAGGAATTTCTGAACAAGACCTCCCTCGTATTTTTGAACGATTTTTTAAAGCAGACAAATCTCGTAATCGTGCTGTTAGTGGTAGTGGACTTGGACTGTCAATAGTCAAAAAGATAGTAGAATTACATAATGGAAAAATTTTTGTCAACAGCCAGCTTGGAAAAGGTACAGAATTTATTATTCAGTTGCCTCTCAATGTTAAAAAGCATAGAAAATAAAATCAGGTTTGTCTGCAAAATGCTTTGCACTTTGATATAATTAAATAAAAAGCACTTTTGGGCGAGGGATAAAATAAAAAAAAGATGCAAGAAAAGCTAATTATTCTCCAGCAAGAAACATTTAAAGACTTTCCCATTGGTAATTTCCCCTTTGACCCTAATCATTCTGCCATAGGTGAATACCATTGTTATATTCCCGAAGGTTACCGTGGTAGATGGTACGACCCTGTTGTATATCATGGCTGGAACGGAAGTGGCCCTACATGGATTGTGACAGAGGAAGATGGCAAAAAGTTTATGGAACAGACAAGGGTGCTCGCCGCATTGAAGAATCTGTGGCCAATGCTTGTAACAGGAGATGAGTTTTGGCAAGACTATATGGTAGAAGCTCAAGTTAGGATGCTTTCAACCTTGCCTTCAGCCCATGCAGGCATAATGTTTAGATACGTACATGCGCGCAGTTTTTATGCTCTTTTGCTTCATGACAAAAAGCTCAAACTTATCAAAAAAGACCAGGAAAATCTTGAGGTTCTGGCTTGGTGCAACTTCAATTATGATTGCGATACATTTTATAATCTGAAAGTGGAATGTTGTGGCAGCAAATTAATTGGATATGTAGACAACAAAAAGATGGTAGAAGCAATTGATAGCTCATATACAAGAGGAAAAATCGGGATTACAGCAACAATGCCTGCACAATTTACAGATGTCAGGGTGTTGATGAACCATCAAGCTTATAAAAATTATTTGATGGCAAAAAACAATTGGGTTCAAGTTGAAAAAAATCTTCAATGCGAGTATCCTCAGCCGGTCTTATGGAAGATAATTGATTTTAAAAATTTTGGCGCAGGCAGGCAAATAAGATTTGGAAATTTACCAGAAAACAATCAGAAGTTTATGGTAATAGCCCAGCATCAAAAGCGGGTGCACAGAGATGCATACGCCAATATCAGCTGCCTTACCGCAATTGATTTAGATGGCAGAATTCTTTGGCAGATAGGTGAAGCATCTTCACAAAAAGACCATGCATATCTTACAGCTGACCTTCCTTTTCAGGTGTGCGATGTTGACCTTGACGGGGTTGATGAGGTAATTGTGGCAAGAAACTTTAAAATCATGATTTTAGACGGGCTCACAGGAAAAATAAAAAAACAAATTCCTGCGCCTTTTTCTGATGAAACTGACAAGCTATACTCTGTGCCATTTGGCCAATATGCCTTTGATAGGGTCAATATTGACTCAATCAGAATTGCAAACCTAACTGGCAAATCTAAGCCAACAGATATAATTGTAAAAGATAGGTACAGCAGACTTTGGGCATATGACAACAATCTTGAGCTTCTGTGGAAGTTCAATGGCAAAAACACAGGGCATTTTATGTTCACCAAAGACATTGATAATGATGGCAAAGAAGAGGTTGTTGTAGGTTATCATCTTTTAGACCATGATGGAAAGCTTATCTGGACTTTACCCATTGAATCTGACCACACTGATGAGATTATAATTGGTCCAATTGACCCTGAGAGAAATGAAGATATCATTGCGATGGCATGTGGTGATGAAGGCCTTGTACTCTCTGACCTTAAAGGCAATATTATAAAGCGACATTTAATAGGTCATGCTCAAAGAATAAGTGTTGGAAACTACCGACCTGATCTTAAAGGCTATGAGATATGCGTAACTACATACTGGGGATATCAAGGAATAATATACATCTTTGATTGTAAAGGGAATCTTCTGCATCAGTTCGAATCACCAGTACCTGGAAATATAATAACACCTGTCAACTGGACGGGGGACGGAAAAGATTTAATACTTCTAAGCGGTCATGTTCAGCATGGTGGAATGATTGATGGTTTTGGAAGAAGGGTTGTAACTTTCCCTGATGATGGTCATCCAATCCTTTGTGCAGATAGCATTGATTTGACAGGTGACGGCAGAGATGAGATATTGCTGTGGGATGAAAAGAAAATGTATATTTATACCCAGCAAGACAATGGCATTAAATCAGACGTGCTTGTTCCAAATAAATACTCCACTATAAATGGTTCAAACTATAGAGGGGAGTACTCTTTTTATAACACTTAAATTATAGCACTTAAAAAACAAGGGACTGGTACCACTCATTGGCATCAGTCCCTTATCATTTTTAAGTTTATTCACACCATGCACGGCTAAGATAATTTTTGATTTCTTTTGCATCTTTCTTTTCGCCCACAATCTCAAATGTCCCTGTAAACTTTATGTCCTCTGAAGATGCCCCTACCATGACCTCAACAGTGCCGGGTGAGATTACCCTGTTCATATCATAATCATAGTATGCAAACTGGTCTGGGAAGATTTCAAATACAACTTTCTTCTTTTCACCAGGTTTTAAGTGAACTCTCTTGTATGCCTTTAGCTCTTTTACAGGTCTTGTTACTAAAAACTCTTCTTTTCTTGTATACAGCTGAACTACCTCATCGCCTTCATAGTTTCCTGTATTTTCTATCTCAACTGAGATTTTTATGCTCTCATCCATTGTAATTTTTTCTTTTTCAATAGTAAGATTTTTGTATTCAAAAGTTGTATACGAAAGACCATAACCAAATGGTAAAAATGGCTTTGAAGACATTTCAACATAGTCCCCATGCCAGCATGATTTTCCACCGGATGGTTTGTGTCCATAGTATACCGGTACTTGCCCAACATCTCTTGGGAATGAAATTGCAAGTTTTCCACCCGGATTGTACTTTCCAAAGATAACATCTGCAATCGCCTCTGCACCTTCTTCGCCCGGGAACCAAGCTTCAAGAATAGCTTTGGACTTTTGCCAGAAATTTTCGAGCGCAACAGGTCGACCGTTTACAAGAATAACAACAATGTTTTGATTTACTTTTGAAATTTCTTCTATCAGCTCTTCCTGAACACCTGGAAGTTTTAAGCTTGCTCTATCTCTTGACTCACCAGATGTGCAGTCAAGTTTTAACCCTGCCTTGTCACCAACTACAACTATAACAACATCTGCGCCCTGGGCAGCTTTTTTAGCTTCTTCAAAGCTGGACTTATCTTGAGAGTTTACATCACAACCTTTTGCATAGACTACCTCTGTATGCTTACCTATTCTTTCTTTTATAACTTCATATACAGATTTAATATTTACAACCTTTTTGACAAATGCATCTTCATCGCCGAGGTCAACCTCTTCTTTCATAAAGAACATTTCTGTTGTTGATATGTGTGCTGGATAAGAATAATCACCAAGAAGGTTTCTAACTGAGTTAGCATTTGGTCCTATCACAGCAACTTTCTTGAGGTCTTTTTCTTTAAGTGGCAATATACCGTCGTTTTTCAAAAGAACCATAGACTCTTGGGCAACTTTTCTTGCAAGGCTTCTTTGTTCTTTATTGTCAAAAAGTTCTATAATATTTTCTGTTTTTACAAATGGATTGTCAAAAAGTCCGAGCCTGAACTTCATCTCTAAAACTCTCTTCACAGCAGCATCAACAACTGCCATATCAAACTTGCCTTCTTTTAATGCCTCAATAAACTTCTCTGTAAAACACTCTATTCTTGGAAGCTCAATATCAAGTCCTGCCCAAAGAGAAATATACGCTGCTTCTTCATAAGTTTTAACCGACTTATGATAGTCTAAGATATTTTTAACACCACTGTAGTCGGACACAAATATTCCATCAAATCCCCATTCGTCCCTTGCAATTTCGGTTAAAAGCTTCCTATTTGCATGACAAGGAATTCCGTCAATTTCATGGTAAGCTGGCATAATTGATTTCAAGCCTGCCACCTTTACAGCAACCTCAAATGGATAAAGATACACTTCTCTTAGCTCTCTTTCAGGAATATGAACAGGTGCCCAGTTCATCCCACCTTCTGACATTGCATAACCAACAAAATGTTTGCCTGTTGCAATAATCTTTTCTTCAAAGTTCTTGCCCTGAATTCCTTCAACATAACTTACTGCCATATTTGCAACAAGGTATGGATCTTCACCAAACGTCTCTTCAACTCTTCCCCATCGTGCATCCCTTGCAACATCAATCAGCGGCGCCAAAGCCTGATGCGCACCTACAGCTTTCATCTGCAGCCTTATAACTTTTGCCATCTCTTTTACAAGTTCATTGTCAAAAGTGCAGGCAACACCAATGCTCTGTGGAAATACTGTTGCTTTGCTTGCCATAAAACCAGAACAAGATTCTTCATGGATTATCGCAGGAATTTTGAGCCTTGTGTTTTCAATCAAAAACTTTTGGATTTGGTTTGCTGCCTCTAAAGCCTGTTGAGGTGTGAAATTGCTCGCACCTGCAACCCTTGTAATCTGGCCAATACCATGAGGAATGACTTTCTTTGCTTTTTCCTCAGAAAATTGGTTGTTTTCCAAAATATCTTTTACAAGCACACTTGTGAGCTGATACACCTTTTCTTCAACTGTCATTTGCTTCAAAAGCTCGTTTACTTTTTTTTCAATTGACACTTTTACTTGCACCTCCAAATATGATTTTCAAAAAAACTTTGTGCTGGGGGTAGAAAACGGTTTCAAGATAGATAAAACAACTAATAGTGTGAATATCATCTTTTATTATGATTATAACACCATTTGGTTTTTCACATCAATTGTGATTTTATGAAATTTTAGATTATATAGTTTATTAAAATCTTCTCAGCAAAAGTTACAAAAATTAAAATTCTATAAAATAGAGGCTGCTCGCTTTTTTTGCAAACAGCCCCTATTCTTTAAATTGAAATTTGTGTGTTATACACCAAAATATTCTTTAATCTCTCTGTTAAAAGGAAGTTCGAGTAACTCTCTCAAAACATTTTTTACCTGTTCATATGAACGTGTTCTTGGATCTCTTATTAAAAACTCTTCAAGCACTTTTATATCTCTTGTCCTAAAAGCTTCTAAAGCCATTTCCATTCTCATTATTCTTGGAACTAAATAAAATTTCTTTATTCTATCAGTTAGGTCAGGTTCCACTTTTTCTGGGTGAATTCCTTGAGCATCTACCTGACAGGTTACTTCAACTACAACATCATCAGGAATTCCTGAAATTACGCCTCTGTTAGGAATATTTAAAACAAGTCTTGTTCTTTTATCATTTATCAATGCATTTATAAAGAGAATCTGTTGTTCACCACTCATTCTGTCTGTTGTAAACAGCTCTGGAAGCTCAACTGTTAAAGAACAGTTTGAGTCAGCTTCTACTTTCTTTGCAAGTTCTATAAGCCTTTGTTTGCTTGCTCTGAGCTGTCTGTGGAATTTTGGCCTTTCTACTTCATTATCAATTCCTCCAAACTTGCCATGCCATTTCTTTTTAGTTTCCAAATTGTAATGGTATTTCCAAGAACCATTGCGGACTGTATCGCCTATTGGAAGCATACCATAGAATTTGTACATGTCTATCGCTGCAGGACTTAGTTGCAGATCCCATGGATTTTTGGATTCCCAATTTGGAAGTCCTTCTTCAATCCACTTATCTAATAATTTGTAGCCATCTTCACCTTTATACTTGAACCTATTGAGCCAAATGCCATGATTTACACCAGAAACCTGCCAATCCACCTCGTTTTTGTCCATACCAAGGGTTTCAAATACCTCATATATACCTCCATACCCATGACAAAATCCGATTATTTTTGTATTTGTGTATCGAGTTAAATACTGTGTTATTTCAAATATCGGATTTGCAGTTTGCAAGAGCCAAGCATTCGGAGAGTACTTTTCCATTAATTCTGAAATTTGCAATGCAAGTTTTAAATCAAAATAACTGCAAATCATATAAGAATAAGTTGAAACCATATTAAACTCTTGGCTATCAATACCTCTGTAATATCCATATTTTTCTGCAACTTGAGTAATAATCTCATATTTTTCAAATCCATCTTCATGCTCTGGAGGATAAGGCAAAGCCGTGTTTATAATGAAATCTGCGCCTTTTACTGCTTCTTCTAAAGATAATGTTTTCTCTATAGAAATATTTGCACCAAGTTCTTCAATGTATTTTTTGGCAAGGATGTAAATTGCATCTAATCGTTGATTATTGATATCCATTAGAGTCACATTAACACCTGATAGTTCTGGAATCTTTGCAATATCTCCTATTAGTTGCAGAGAATATCTTACACTTCCTGCACCTACAATTGATATTTTCATCTTCATCTCTCCTTTGCAAACTTTTTTAAAATTACTGCTTAAGTATAGGATATATCACTTCATGAATATAAACCTTACTTAATTTTATCCATCACATTTTTTCACCCCCAAATCCAAACGATTACTGATATTCTTTATTCTTTAATTGCCCCAATCATGACCCCTTTTACAAAATACTTTTGCAAAAATGGGTATATACACAGGATTGGTACTGTTGATACCACAATTGCCGCGTATTTTATAAGCTCTGTCACTGCAAATCTGTCTGATGCATCTGAAATTCCTGTTGTCATGTTCTCAGTGCTACTCATAATAAGTATTTCTCTTAAAACAAGCTGAAGAGGGTAAAGTTCTCTTGAGCGCAGGTATATAATCGCATTGAAAAATGCATTCCAGTGCCCTACCGCATAAAAGAGTATCATAACGGCTATCATTGGCATTGCAAGTGGTATCATGATTCTAAAAAGTATTGTCCAGTCCCCAGCTCCATCTATCCTTGCAGACTCTTCCAAACTGTCTGGCACAGCATGAAAACCGGTTCTCATGATGATGAGGTTTGTTGTAGAAATTGCCCCTGGGATTATCATTGCCCAGATTGTGTCTATCATGCCAAGAGATTGGACAAGCAAGTATGTTGGAATCATACCGCCGCTAAAGTACATGGTAAATGCAATGAAGAACATAATCGGGTTTTTTAGCTTTAAATTTTTTCGAGATAGCACATATCCACCCATTGTCGTAAGAAGAATATTTATTGCTGTTCCTAAGACAACGTAAATAATTGTGTTTCTATAACCAATCCAAATCATAGGGTAACTGAGAAGCAGTTTATAAGCTTCCACCGAAAAGTCGAGGGGTCGCAAAAGTGGTCCTCTGTATGCCATAAGCTTAATAGGGTTACTGAATGAAGCAAATATAACATAAAGTATTGGATATAACATTGTAAAGCATAACAAACCTAAGAATATGTAGTTAAAAGAATCAAATATTATTTCACCTGCACTCTTTCTTATCTTCATATTATAATTTCACTCCCTTACCACAGAGATGTTTCTGTAAACCTTTTGCTCAGTTGATTTGTCAATACAACAAGTGCAAAGTTTATGAGTGAATTAAAAAGTCCAACTGCTGCCCCGTAGCTATAGTCCATCTCTAAAAGTCCTTTTCTATATACGTATGTGGAAATAACATCTGCTGTTTCATATGTTAGAGGATTATACATCAAAAATACCTTTTCAAATCCGACATTCATAATACTCCCAACTCTTAAAATGAACATTATGATAATAGTTGGCATTATTCCTGGAAGAGTAACATACAATGCTTGCCTAAATCTCCCTGCACCATCTATTTTTGCTGCTTCATAAAGCTGAGGGTCAATGTTAGATATTGCTGCAAGGTAAATAATTGAATTCCATCCGAGCTGCTGCCAAATACCAGATCCAACATATATTGGTCTGAACCAACCTGGTTCTGTCATGAAAGAAATTGGCTCAGAAAGCAAACCTAAGGATTTTAATATTTGATTTATAAGTCCATCTCGAGAAAAGAAATCTAATATAATTCCAACTAACACAACAGTTGATATAAAGTGTGGCATATAACTTATTGTCTGAAGTGTCCTTTTGTACATGCTGTTTTTTACTTCGTTTAAAAGAAGAGCAAATATTATAGGTGCTGGAAATCCAAATATAATATCATACACATTTATAAGAATTGTGTTTCGGATAATTCTCCAAACATAAAAACTGTCATAGACAAAAAACTCTTTAAACTTTTCTAAACCTACCCACTGACTTCCCCAAATACCTTTTGCAGGGTTGAAATCTTTAAAAGCTATTTGAAGACCATATATAGGTATGTAGTGGAATATAAAATAGTAAGCGACTATGGGCAATAGCATTAAATAAAGGTTACGATTTCTAATTAAATCTTTTCTCAGCTCTTGCCATTTGTTCATTTTGTTTGCCTCCTTTAATTTTGTTAATATTACTTTACCTCTATATTTTCACATGTTCAATTAGACTTTGTTAATATTTAATGTTTTATTATCAACAATCTTAAAAAATGCAAACTGGATTAAAATAGTGCAAAGATTTTTTAATAAAAAAGTGAAATATGGCTAATATTTATGAAGTAATTCTCATTGCATTGCACATGTTGCACTATTTAAAATGAGGATTGTAAAAATAATTTTACATAGGCGTTTGCAAAATAGGTGGTGATTGAAGGTAAAAGGCACCAATACTAACATGAAATACAATCAAGATACAAAAAGAAAAGAGAAGTGAAAACCAAATATTATCAATACCAGCAAAAATAATCAGCAACAAACATATGACAAAAATTAACAACTTCAAAAAAGACAATAATATCCTAAGCCTTCTTAACTCCTTGTTTTAGAAGGTTAAGTAAAAACAAAACCAGAAATTTTTTGTAAGAAATAGATTTAAAAAATAGTAGTATTAAGCGATAAGTTTTTTGAGCTTGTTAAGTTTTTTGATAGTCAATTTAGAGCAATAGAGTTTGATATTGTGAGCGAGAATAAACAAGAGCGAGAAAGTAATGGCAGATAGCAAGAAATCAGAGAAAATAGAAATATGGTCATAAGTAGAGATAGTATCAGAGCCCATGTAGGATTTCAGGTGGTAAATAGTCTGCTCTACAGCGACACGTTTTTTGTAGAGGTCAAAAAACTCTTGTGAATTTCTGTTGATACCTGGGAAAGAGCGAAAGTTATCTGGGTATGTATAGAACATTCTACCCGATTTAGAGGTAGTACAAGGCTGAGGGCAAGAGCAGATGCGTTTGCCATCTTTGTATTGTGACATAGGGCAAGTCCATTTAAGGCGCAAAGAGCGATTTTTACCCTGACATTTGCCTTCGGGTTTAAAAGGTTTGTTGAACTTTTTGCAGATAGGGATACCATCTTCAGAAATAACGATATTGGGGTCTGATGTAGGTGTAGTATTTTTAGAAGCTCTTGTATTTAGTGGAATAACGATTTTGGAGAAGTTAAAGGTATTTTTTAAAGTGGAGTATATGTTGTGGGAATCCAAAGCACTGTCGGCGATGAAAGTGGAGAAATTTTTGGGGATATAAGAGAATAAAGTTTCGAGCGAAGGAATTAAACCTTTAGAGTCGGAGATAGCTTTTGCTTCTTGTGGGTCAGAGGAAGGGGAATCATAGTTAAACAGAGGTACTAAAGCTAAAGGGATACCGAGAGCGTTGGTAATGACTGCAAATTTTAAAGCCCAGCAGAAATGGCCATTTACAAACATAAGACGGATGTTAGAATTAGCGTTAGCAGTTTTAGGCAAAGAAGAATAAACGAGAGAGTAGACTTTTTCAGAGGGAAGTTCAGGGTTAGCTTTTGAGGTATTTTTCAGCAGTAGATGAATGAATTTAGGATTGTTTTCACGAACTTTTGGGACAATACCTGTTGTGTCGAAGATTAAGATTGAAGAATCTTGAGGGCATTGTTGGATGGAAATATTATGTGCATGGATAGAGATATTTTGAAAAAGTTTATGGATTTCACTTGCAAATATTTTTCTAAAGCGAGAGAGAGTAGAGATAGAAGGGACATTGCCATGAAGATTACAAAATGAGCGAAGTTCGAATGAGTTGAGTAAGACAGCACGAAGCTGAGTTAAAGTATTGAGTTTGAGCAATTTTTGGACGAGGAAGCAACAAAGCATAGATTCTAAAGAGAAGTATCTATGCTTACCGAAATATTTGTAGTAGGCATTGTAGAAAGAAGAAGGTATATAATGTGACAAGTCAATGAATTTATTGAACAAGCCCAAGAGGCTTTCAGGCTTGTAGAGAGCCGAAGCCTTTAGGTGGGAGAATAGGTCTATGAAAGAAAGTTGTTTAGGTTTGGTGTTGAACATTTTGGAACCCTCCTCATAGTAGAAAATTTGTTTTATATAATCATATTTTACTACAATTATGAGGAGGGTGACCAGTCTTTTTTGATTCTATGTAAAGCTTGATAACGCTCATCTTGAGCGTTTTTGCAAAAGGCTAAAAATAATTTTACAATGAAGGAGGTTGTTTAGTAAAATGACGAGTGTTAAATCAAAAAAATTTAAAGTTGTGCTGTCCTTTACTCTTTTGATAGTATTCTTTATATTTATTACACTGCCTGTTTCGGCAGTATCCCCAAGTTTTGCAGCAAGTAGTAAAAGTAGCAAGCCTGTAATAACATGGTGGACTGCATTGGACGCAAAAGTTGCTGTAAGCTATAATAACCTTGCCCAGGTTGCTTGTTATCAGTACTTAATGAAAAAATTTAATGTTAAAATTGAATTTATTCATCCACCGAGTGGAAGCGAAACAGAACAATTCAATCTTATGTTGGCCTCTAAAAAATTACCTGATATAATTGAAACTGATTGGCTAAGCTATCCAGGAGGACCTTTAAAGGCAATTGCCGATGGAGTCATAATAAAATTGAATAATTATCTTCAAAAGTATGCACCAAACTTAAAGAAATATTTGGACACTCATCCCGATATAAAGAGAGATGTTATCACAGATGATGGAACAATTTATTGCTTTCCTTTTATAAGAGAAGGCAATCTTACTCGTGTTGGTGATGGTCCATACATCAGAAAAGATTGGCTCGATAAATTAAAACTGCCTGTACCAGAAACAGTAAATGAGTGGACAAATATGTTGAGAAAATTCCGTGACAATGCAAAAATTCTTAATGGTAGGAAAGCTCCAATTTATCCATTCAGTATTGCATTCCGCTTTGGCTCTACTCTAAGAACAAGTTGGCGTGGTTCATTCCTTGCAGGCGCATGGGGAATTACGTTGGATTTCTATGTTGAAAATGGTAAAGTTAAATATGGGCCATTAACGTCACAGTATAAAGAGTTTATAAAAGTACTTCAAACATGGTGGAAAGAAAATTTAATTGATCCTGATATTTTAAACATGAATACGCAAGCTATACAGGCAAAAATTCTAAATGATCAAATTGGTGCATATTTGGGTAGAGTTTCAGGGGACACAGGAAGATTTTTGCAAGCAAAAAAGGGTACAGAATTTGATATTACTGTAGCTCCATGGCCAGTTTTGAAAAAAGGACAAAAACCTGAAATTGGTCATAAACACTTTGCTTACCCAGGATATGGTTCTGCTGCCATAACAACACAGTGCAAAAACATACCTTTGGCTATGAAGATACTTGATTGGGGATACAGTAAAGAAGGTTATATGGTATATAATTTTGGCATTAAAGGAAAATCATATGTTATTAAGAATGGCAAGCCTATGTATACTGATGAAATTCTAAATAACCCTAAGCTTTCGATATTGGAAGCTCTATCAAAGTATGCAAGAGCAGGATGGGTTGGGCCTTTCCCACAATCAGAAGATTACGTTGTTCAAATTCTTCCGTTCCCACAACAACGAGAGGCTTTGAAAATATTAAGTCAACCATCTAATTCAAAAATATTGCCACCTGTAACATTAACAGTCGAAGAAAGTAAAAAAGTTGCAAATATATTGAATGCTATAAATACTTATTATGATGAAATGTTTGTCAGAATGATTACAGGAAAATTCACTAACATTGATAGTTTCCAGAAAACACTCAAGAGAATGGGTATAGACGAAGTGCTAAAAGTTTATCAAGATGCATACAATAGGTATATTAAGAGAAAGATATAAACTCTGAGTCCAAGGGATGGTGTTTAATGAACCATCCTTTGGTTATTATTACCATCTTAAATATAAAAGGAGAGATTTGTAATGAAAAAAAGTGAATATAAAAAGTGGCAAAGAAAAACTTGCGAATATTTTGAAAAAGCACACATAGTTTTAACAGAAAAAGAGAAAGAAAACATCGAAGTAGCTGATTTTGGGTTAGGTAAAATAGAAAAAGTTGGTCTTCAGCTTGTAGTTTATGTAAATACTGAAAGAGTTTGTGCTAAAGAATTAGTTTTGTTCCCTTTCCAGACATGTCCTGAACATAAACATATTGAAAAAGAAGAGACATTCAGATGTAGATTTGGTAAAGTCTATTTATACGTCGAGGGAGAACCAACCGCAAATAGAAAATGTAAACCGCCAGAAGGGGACGAGAAATACTATACTGTATTTCATGAAATAGAATTGAATCCTGGAGACCAATATACAATAATGCCAAATACATTACATTGGTTTCAAGCAGGAGAGGAAGGAGCAGTTGTTTCCGAGTTTTCTACAAAAAGTACTGACGAAACTGATATCTTTTCTGACCCACGGATAAAAAGAATTCCTGTCATCGAGGATGATTGAGAACATAAGTAATTACTAACATATCTTGAAAAGGACTGGGAAAATATCAACCCCAGTCCTCACTGTTTTTGATACACACTTCTATACTTTGCCGGTGAAATGCCCTCTGTCTTTTTAAAAGCTTTAATAAAACTGCTTACATGTGTGTATCCTATCAGTTGGCAAATTTCATTAACTGATTTATCTGTATTTATAAGTAATTCTTTTGCTTTTGAAATTCTTAACTGAAAAATATAGTCGCTCAGGTTCATTCCCACTTTTTCTTTGAAAATAGTAGACAAATATTGTGGTGAAATATTAAATTTATCTGAAATATACGTCAAAGAAAGATTTGGATCACAATAGTTATCATCAATAAATTTTATTACTCTCGATATAAGATGTGAACCTGATTTATTTGTAACTTCATTTATGTTGCGCGCTAAGGCTATAAACTTTTCCTTGATTGCATCCAAATTTGCTTTTGCCTTGTCTACATCATCTTGCTCAATCTCATTAATATAATCTAATAATGTTGTTGATAAAGTAACATCATCTTTTTTCCCTATCATATAAATAACTTTAAGATAAAGTGTAAAAAGCTGCATTAAAAATAATCTCTGTAAATTTGGTTGATATGAAAGAAATGTAAAATAGTCATAAAACAGCTTCTCCATTACTTGCTTTGTTCCTTCAACATCTCCTGTAGTTATATTGTTAATGATAATATTTTCTATTTCTATTGGCAAATATATGTATTTACTATGCTCAGTTGAACTTCCAACTTCCTTATAAGAATATATCTTGTTCCCGCCAAAAGCATATTTTAATTTTAGAGCCTCTTTAGCTTCTTTGTAACACTTAGGTAAACAATTAATATTATCTTTTATTTCACTGACACCTAACGTAAAATATACTGAAAAATTTCTTTCTATAAATTTTTTCCCTCTCTCTAATACCTCTTTAACTGAATCAAGATTTATATTATTCTCAGCAGAACCTAAAATAATAGCAATCTCTTTTTTTGACAAAACAATGGGGTAGGTAATATAACCTTCATTTTCAAACATCTCGCAAAGAATATTAAACAAAATAAGTTAGGTTAAGTCCTCATCTATTTTTTCTTGAGTATGCTTGAAATACTCTTCAACTTCAATAACAACAGTAGCATATTTTCCTTTTGAGCTAAGTTTGTTTTCAAAATAAGATACCAAATGATGTGATATTTCACCCTCACCTTTTAAAAACTGAATTATATAAATATTTTTTAAGATATCTTCAACCTTTGTTAACTGCCGTTTTAGATTTGCATCCTCTTTTATTAATTTAAAAATCAATTCTTTTATAAGACTATACTCATCTGAAAACGCTTTATATTTTGATTGTTCTTTCTCTGAATACGATAAAAGCAAATTTTTCACTTCTCTTATTGGTTTATAATTTTTTAAACTAAGCAAGTATATAATAACTCCACCTATTACAATAGTAAAAGTAATCATGAGAATTAATGTAATCCTTATTCTTTTCAAATTAACTAAAAACTTGTCAGATAAAATAAAGTAATAATACTTCCAACCATTTACTGCTGATATTGTTGTATATACTATGTAATTCTTATTGTTAATTCTTATATTTGAAAACCCATTATCCCTTCTTATTTTTGTAGCTTCTTTGAGAAATATGTTATCCTCCTTATAAATTTCAGAGTATTCAACTATGGGTTTACTATTTTTATCCATAATAACAATACTTCCACTTTGGTCAAGAAGAAGTTCTCTTAAATATTCTTTTAATTTCTCTTCATCAAGATAAACCAACAAATTTGCATTCCCTGAACCAAATTTCCAGTTCTCAAGGCTGTGAATAAATAAAAGTGTACTTCTTTCCTTTTATTGTATATTGTTTTGAAGGAAGAAATAAATCTATTGTTATAGTAGCCATTTAAAAACTTAATCCAAGTAGAATAAGACATATCTATAGGCTTGTTAATATATTCATAATACAACTTTGGCGATTCAAAAAAGTTAGCACTAACTATCTTGTTTTTTGTTGGAACATATACACAAACTTCTAATATAAAAGGATTGGAATAGTAGGTCATAAGCTCTCTAGAAAAAGTCTTGTAATCCAAATATATATCTGTTTTCGAAATATTATCGCTTGGAAAAACAAAATCTACATAAAATGGATTTGCATTAGTCAAAGACTTTATAGTCTCTAAAGGCTGAATTATTTCCTCGTTGATTTTATTTTCTACTTGATTTAAAATGGCTGAGTTGTATTTGTATAAGTAGTCTTTTAAAGCATTATATGTATTAGTATAGAAAAATAGATTGGTAATAATAGGGATCAGAAATACCACTATAAATGATAATAATATTACCATAAATATACTTTTAACCTTTTTGACTTTCCTCATAAATATGTTTCCTCCGAAATTTTAAAGCACATACTTCTTAAAATATTATATCACCTATATACATTCAATATAAAGCACAAAGTATAAAGCAAATAAACTAATAATAAAAATTTAAACAAAAAGCTGCTATTTTTATAAATAGCAGCCATAAAAATCTTTATATACTATACTGTAAAATTCCTTAACACAAAGCTGATTATCCCCGTTATAAACGCCATTACAAGCGAAATCACAAGCGTTGTTTTTAATACCTTTGACTCTTGGCCAATTGCATCAATTGCAGCAGCTGCATTTTGAAGCTTTGACGGTGATATCCCAGAAGCAAGCCCACCACCAAACGCAACAGCTGCAACCATCAAAAGTGGAGACAGCCCAAGCAAGTTTGAGGTTTCAATGGTATACTTTGCAAACATGGCAACGGTGGATGTTTCAGTACCTGTAATGAAACCGCCCAAGATGCCCAGATATGGAGCAATAAAAGCATATGCGTTTTTAAATCCTTTTGCTGAATATTCTGCAAGCACATACACAATGTTGTGCGCCTTTTGCAAAAGCTCATACCCATTTGAAGTCTTTTGATAGCCTGAGTACATCATGACATAGGCCATCAGGAAAAACACAGTTGAAGACCAGAAAGGTTTTGGAATTCTTGATTTTGTCTTTTCCCATACACTTTTCAGTTGCTTGCCATCCATCTTGAAGATGAAGATTGAAATAACTGTTGAGATCAAGATCCATGTGTATGACTGCCAGATCACCCTTGTGAAAATGGGCTTTATTTTTGGACCTTTCATTACTTCAACCGGCATTGAAAGTTTGTCATACAAAAACTCTCTTATAGGAGTAATGAGATTTGTAATGAGAATAAAGACAACCAGCAGTATCCACGGAGATGTTGCTTTTATTATCCCCATTGTCTTTTCAACTTTTCTATCTTCCTCTGTAAAATGGCTTGAGTCATATACTCTTTTGCCAAGAAGTTTGAGAATTACCATCATAACAAGCATTATTAGGATTCCTGCGAAGATGCCAGTGATAACTGGTGCTTTTACCAAAATTGCAAGTTCTGCTGCTGCATAAGATGTAAGCCCAACAATTATGGCAGGCACAAACCCTCTTTTGACAAACTTGCTATTGCCAATTATAAAAAGCATTGCAAGAGATATTGTAAATGAAACAACTCCAACAAACGGCAAAAAGTACCTTGCAGCTGTTATCAAATCCACATTTGCAATCTGTGAAAATACAACCAAAGGTGTGCCAAGAAGAGCATATGTACACAGCGCATCAAACCCGACTGCAGACAGGGCAATTGCAGCAAAGGTCGAATAACCAAGCCCAATCAAAATTGGTGGAAGCACAGTCACAGGGACCGCTCCGGTTGCTGCCAAAAACGTTCCAAACCCTACGTTCAAAATCAGTGTCTGGAACACCTTGTCATCCTTTGACAAACCTTTTACAAATACAATAATTCTTTTCATTGCACCTGCTGACTCCATGACATTGAGCTGCAGGATTGATGTGACAACAACTAAAGATACAGGAAGGGCAGCTAAAAATCCCATTATGGATGATTTTAACACAACATCAAATGAGGTTTTAAAATACACAATGGCAATCAAAGCTGTTACAACCCATCCGACAAGCCCTGCAATGTCTGCAGTCTTTTTTGCAAAGATGAGAAGAAATAAGACAAGTAAAATTGGCAAGACACTTAAAAATAAATCCATACTACCATCAATCCCCCTTCTACCATCCTACAGATTTTATTTTTTTGAAGACCAGCGCAAATCTTATTTGCAGCTGGCCATCCTACCAGTTCTACCTCATACTTCAAACATCTTTTCAAGCATGAAAAGTCCCATCTTTGTTTTGAAGTATTTGTGCTTTATACTCTTTATTGTTTCGAGTTTCATAGAGTCTTCATATATATTTACAAGAAAATCTGCTTCAACAAGGATTTGAAAATCAATGTCATCTATCTTTGAATATGAATGATGGTTGCCGATAAGAAAAAGTATCCTCTCAAGTATATCTTTTTCAATATTCATAGGTAGCAAAATTTCTTTTGCAACCTCTGGTCCTTCAATCTCCTGCAGATGACCTGCTGCCTGGTTATATTTCTGTTCACACACCTTAATCCCAATATCATGCAAAAGCGCTGCAGCTTCTAAAATATACTGTTTTTTGCCGTCCAAACCTTCCGCCTTTCCAATCAGTCTTGCAAATGAAAATACTTTGAGTGCATGGTTTATTCTTCTCACATCATTTTTGAAATATTTTATCATCTCCAAGGCAATTAAATCAATAGAGTCCAACTTAAAACCCCCCTGTTTGTAAAACTTCTGCCAAATTACAAAACGGCCAATGGCAAAATTTTCTGCCACTGGCCAAATGTCATATTCCGGACTATTAATAAGCGTACAGCTTTCCGTATGGGCGTTTGTTGTAAGGAATTAGCTTGTAAAATGGCTTTGACATTATATACTCTTTGCTATATCCAAAAAGCTTTACAAACTCTGTAACATATTTGTCAATGAACTTGTAATCCTCTTCTTCCATATCAACAACTTTAACCTCTTTCCCAAGCTGGTATGGCTGCAGCTGACCGCGAAGATACATAACACCACCATGCATACCTGTGCCACAGTAAAGCCCTGTTATAGGCTCACCATCTTTTAATGTAAGACCCAGCACAATTATCCTTCCACCTGCCATGTACTCGCCAAGAAAATCTCCTGCTTTCCCGCCAACCACCAATACAGGAATCTTGTCTTGATATTCTTTCATGTGAATTCCTACTCTGTAACCAACGTCGCCTTTTATGAAAATCTCGCCGCCGCGCATTCCATAGCCTATAATATCCCCTGCAGAACCATGAACTATTATTTTGCCCGCATTCATGGTGTTTCCAATACCATCCTGACCATTTGCAAATACCTCAATTGTAAGTCCGTTCATGAACGCAGCCATATCGTTTCCAGGGGTGCCATAGATGTTAAGTTTCCTGTCCGGAAATGTTAAACCATCGCCAATGTAGCGCTGGCCGTTTACGTTTATCAAATCTATCTCTTTATATCCTTCATTCAGAGCGTTTTCTATCATCTCATTCAATTCTTTGTAATGTATGCCTTTTGCATCTATGGTAAGCTTATGAAGATTCATTTTAAGCTTTTGCACCCCCTAAAATCTTCTCTTGCCTTATTTCCTTTGGCAAATCTAAATATCCAAAGTCCTCGTCAAGAAGCCTGTGTTTTATACTCTCAACGTTAAAGCCTTCTTTTATCATATTAGTTATCATACCAGCTCTGTCAATTGAGTTTATAAACATAAAACCAACAACTCTGCCATTTTTAAGATATATCTTTCTGTAAGTATTTTTTTCCTTATCATGTTTTGCCAAAACTTCTATATCATCAGAGTTTGGCACAACAATCCCTGCTGTTATCATGTGAACATCAAAAAATCCTATTGAGTTCATTGGAAATCCTCTGTCAAATGTCTTTTGGGCCCCTGCCATGTTATACCCTGCTGTCTCACCTTGATTATAAGCATTTGGCCAGATTGGAATTACCCTTTGCTGCTCAAACACAAAGTCGTATCCTTCTGCACAATCCCCTGCTGCAAACACATCCTCTATGTTTGTCTGCATTCTGTTATCAACAACAATTCCGCGGTTGATTTTAAGATCTGTCCCTTTCAAAAAATCGATGTTTGGTACAACACCTATCGCAAACACAACTATGTCGGCATCTAAAACCTCACCATTTTTGAGTTTTACTCTTTCAACCTTGCCATCGCCTATTATCTCATCAACAGATGTTTCAAGCTTAAAAACTATACCATGCTTTTCAAGCTCGTCCTGGACTATCCTTGACGCTTCCAAATCCAGTATAGAACCCAAAATCCTGTTTGCAAGCTCAACAACAGTTACATCTAAATTCCTTTTGATGAGGGCTTCTGCCGCTTTGAGCCCGCTGAGTCCCGCACCAATGACTACTGCCTTTTTTGCACCATTTTTGATAGCCTCATCTATCGCCTTTACATCATCAAACTTTATGAATGTAAACACATTTTTAGCTTCAGACCCTTTTGTTGGCGGGATGAAAGGCTTCCCGCCTGTTGCAATCAAGAGTTTATCGTATTTTACCTTTTCACCATCGTCAAGTATAACTTCTTTGTTCTTGAAATCAACTGCTACCGCTTTTTTGCCAAGCTTTGTTTCTACCTTGTTTTTCTCATAGTAGTCCTCATCTCTGATATACATCTTGCTCTCGTCAACTTTCCCGCCAAGGTAGTAAGAAATGAGTGGTCTTGAATATACCCTGTACTTTTCATCTGATATAACAACAATAGGGTTTTGCGTGTCAACTTTTCTTATCGCCTCAATGCATCCACATGCAGCAACAGAATTGCCTATTATAACATACTTCATTGATAAGCTCTTCCCCCTTTTTTAGACCTCTTTGATTTCAAGGGCCTCGTTTGGACAGTTTTTAACGCACGCAGGCTCGCCCAGCTCTAAACACAAATCACATTTAGACGCTGCTTTTTTGTTCTCCCCACGCCTTACTGCTCCATGCGGGCATGCCATTATACACGACCAGCACCCAACACACTTTTCCTCATCACACACTATTCTTCCATCTTCAAGCCTCTTCATTGCACCTGTAATACACGCCTTTGTACATGGAGCATCATCGCAGTGCCTGCACTGCAGGGCAAATGTGGTCCATGTTCCGCTTTTTTCTTCAACCAAAATTCTCGGTGTTGGTTTTGAATCTTTATGTTTTATATAAAGCTTTACAAGCTCATGAGCCTTCGCATTTGGTTTTTTGTATTTAGAGTGAGCATACACACAGTAAACCTCGCACAGGTGGCACCCAACACATACATCTTCTTTCGGGAAAATCTTCCTTGCCAAAGCCTATACCCCCTCTCCTGCATGCTTGACACCCAGAATTTCCATTTCTTTCTCTGTAAGTCCAACTGCTCTGAGCATAAGTCTGTTACCTCTTAGGCTCTCCAACGCATTTATTCCCATAAGACCAAGCATCTCTTTTATCTCATGGCTCCAAGCCTTCAAAAGGTTTGCTGCTCTTCTTGCTCCAATCTCAGGATTGAGTCTTTTTACCAAAACAGGGTCCTGTGTTGCAATACCCCAGTTACACTTTCCTGTATGACACTTCTGGCAAACATGGCATCCCAGTGAAATTAGCGCTGCTGTTCCAATGTAGACCGCATCAGCACCAAGTGCTATAGCCTTCACAACATCTGCGCTGTTTCTAATTGAACCTGCAACAATGATTGATACCTGGTTTCTAATTCCTTCCTCTCTAAGTCTTGAGTCAACTGCTGCAAGCGCTAACTCAATAGGTATACCAACATTGTCCCTTATTCTAAGTGGAGCAGCACCTGTCCCGCCTCTGACACCATCGATTGTGATAAAGTCAGCACCAGCCCTTGCAATACCAGAGGCAATTGCTGCAACGTTGTGAACAGCTGCAATTTTAACACCAACAGGTTTTGTATAGTTTGTTGCTTCTTTTAAAGCAAAGATTAGCTGGCGCAAATCCTCAATTGAATAAATATCATGGTGCGGAGCCGGTGAAATAGCATCAGAGCCAATTGGAATCATTCTTGTTCTTGATACCTCTTCACCAACCTTTTCACCAGGAAGGTGCCCGCCAATTCCCGGCTTTGCACCCTGACCAATCTTTATCTCAATTGCCGCACCTGCGTTCAAATAGTCAACGTCAACACCAAATCTTCCTGATGCACACTGAACAATTGCTCTTTCTTTGTATTTATAGAGTTTCTGATGAAGTCCTCCTTCGCCTGTGTTCCAATATGTTCCTACTTCAACAGCTGCTGCTGCCAAAGATTCGCAAGCGTTTAGTGAAATAGAACCAAACGACATTGCAGAGAACATAATAGGTACCTCTAATTCAAGCTGTGGCGGAAGCTTTGTTTTTAGATTTCCGTTCTCGTCAAACTCAAGCTTGTCAGGTTTTCTGCCAATAAAGGTTTTCAGCTCCATTGGCTCTCTCAGCGGGTCAATTGACGGATTTGTAACTTGGCTTGCGTTTATGAGTAACCTATCCCAGTAAATTGGTATTGGTTTATCATTTCCCATGCCAGTTAAAAGTATTCCGCCTGTCTCTGCCTGTTTGTATATTTCATTTATATAAGCTGGAGTCCAGTTAGCATTTTCTTTGAATGCATTTTCTGTCTTTTTGATGGTAAGCGCCTTTGTTGGGCACATAACAACACATCTGTGGCATGCAACACACTTTGATGAGTCTGCAACTACTCTGTCTTCCTCTTCATCATATTCATGAACTTCGTTTGCACACTGTCTTACACACACTTTACAGCGAATGCACTTTGTTTCGTCCCTTACAACCTCAAACTCATTTTCATATAGTGAAATCATACTATCACCCCTTCGTCCAAAGTAACATATACAGGCTCTCCGCCTTTGGGCATCCAAACCTTTTCAGGGTCTTTGCAGATTTCTCTTATTGCTGCCTCTTCTGATGCAACATATACAAAATCACCTTTTTGTGCAGCAACAAGCGGTCGCAGCTTTATTCTATCGTTAAGCGCTAGTATCCCATTTGAAAATCCCAAGATTATCGAAAACGGACCATTTACTAAACAAGATGCATACACTGCTCTTATTGCTCTGAGCTTTTCTCTTTCTTTTTCATCCTGCCTGTCAATCACACTCCAAAACGGAGCTGCCAGGGCTTTGGCTGCAATCTCAACAGAAAGCTTGTGCCTTCTCAAAAGAAGGTCAAAAAGGTATGCCATGACCTCAGTGTCAGTTCTGAGTGTACACTTGTAACCGAACATCTCTAAGTATCTATAATTTGTTCCATATGATGAAATCTCGCCATTGTGGACAATTGACCAGTCAAGCAGGGTAAAGGGGTGAGCTCCGCCCCACCAGCCTGGCGTGTTTGTTGGGAATCTTGAATGCGCTGTCCAGATATATGCTTTATATTCATCAATCCTGAAAAACTCGCCTATGTCCTCTGGATATCCAACGCCTTTGAATGCACCCATGTTCTTGCCACTTGAAAATACATATGCACCGTCAATCTTGCTGTTTATGAACATTACACTGTCAACAACAAAGTCCTCTTCTGTTTTTTCTGTATCTCTCAATCTTTTCTCAAGCGGCTTTACAAAATATCTCCAGACAATTGGGCTGTTTTGAATGCTTGAAACCTTTCTTGTTGGAATTACTTCGCTTTCCAATATCTCAAAGTTCTGGTTTAAAAAGTGCTCTGTATCCTCTTTTGCTTTTATATCATCAAAAAATAGGTGAAAAGCATACCAATCTTTTCTGTCTGGATAGATTCCATACGCTGCAAATCCACCACCAAGTCCATTTCCTCTTTCTTTCATGATGGCAATGGAATTGATGATGTCTGTGCCAGAAATTCTCACACCTTTTTTGTTAATAAACCCCGAAATAGCACAACCAGACGGAATTCTAACTTGCCCTTCCCTTAACAATTTCTATACCTCCTGTGTATATAAATTGAAAATTATTTACTATTGAGTTTTTTAGTTCTAAAAAAATTACATCTTTTGCATACAAAAAACAACATTTATACATGTATACAATGGGTTAAGTTTAATTATAGCAGCAAATTGTTAAACAATCAATAATAAATTGAGGATAATTTTTTGTAAGCTGCAAGTTGCAAACAAAAAACTTGCAATTTTGATGTGAAGCTTGTAAACTCTTGCAGGAAAATAAAAGATAAAAAATTTGAATGTATCTTCAAATTGCAATGAACATGGGTTAGAATATAAGTATAACATACCAGAAGGAAAAAATGAATTTCGTGAGGTGTAAAAATGCCAAAGCGAAATATTAGAGAAGAACCTGTCATGTTTGGTGACCCGGGATTTTCTTCATGGGGTATAGCCTATTACAAAAAAGGGCAGAAAAACATTGTAGAAAAACATGCTCACGACTGTGATGAGTACTATTTTGTACTTGAAGGTAAATTAAAAGTGATTTCAGAAGACAAGGAATACATACTTGAAAAAGGTGATATGCTCTGGACAAGGATGGGCGATTTTCATGAAATTGTAGAAGTTTTAGAGGACACAACAATGTTTTGGTTAGAAGGCCCTTTGATGGGCAAAAAGCGAAAAGGACATCAGTATGAGCTATAAATAAGGTATTGAAAAGAGTTTGGTTTTACTGTAAAATAATAAATAGCTTCCTTAGCGAAAAACAAAAAATAGGTTCTGCTCTTTGTTAAAAGGGAGTAGCACCAAAAGCCTTGTCCTCAACATTCGCGAGAAAGGTATTTTAAAAGACCTTTCTCTGGGGATGAGGGCCCAAAATAGGGTGTGCGAGACTTTTAACATGTGATTCACCGTCACATGTTAAAAGTCTTTTTTATTTGTCTTTAAAAAGATTTTGCAAAACCCATAATAGTTTTGTTAGCAATTTTAAAAACATTGCAAAAACACTTTTGAAGAAGGAGGGATTTGAGTTTGAATCAAAATTTTTCTGATTTTCACTCTAAAACTATTAAGACCATTTTGGAGAATCTTAAAACCAGTTTAAACGGACTTTCCTATCAAGAGGCAGAAGAAAGACTTAAAGTATATGGAAAAAACGTAATTGAAGAAGGAAAAAAGAAATCCATATTTGCTCTTTTCCTGGAACAATTCAAGAATGTAATGGTACTTGTATTGTTTGCTGCAGCTATAATCTCAATTCTTCTTGGCGAAGCAGCAGATGCCGCAATCATCTTGGCAGTACTGGTCATCAACGCAGTCTTTGGAGTTGCCCAAGAGTTAAAAGCTGAAAAAGCGATTGATGCCCTCAAAAAACTTAATATGCCATATGCAAAGGTTTACAGAGATGGACACCTGATGCAGATTAAAACCGATGAAATAGTAGTTGGTGATATAATTGAGATTGAAGCGGGGGATATTGTTCCAGCAGACTTGAGGCTCATTGAAAGCTTCAATCTTAAAATTGATGAGTCAGCTTTAACTGGAGAATCTGTCCCTGTTGAAAAAGATGCAAATGACGTTCTTGACCAGTCAACACCTCTTGCAGAAAGAACCAATATGGCTTTTATGGGAACAATTGTAACATATGGTCGAGCAAAAGGCGTGGTTGTTTCAACAGGCATGAAAACAGAGATAGGCAAAATTGCAAACTTTGTCAACCTCCAATCTGCAATTGATACTAAAACTCCTCTTCATGAGAAGTTAGAAGAAATCGGGAAATATCTCACAGTTGGAATTTTGGCTATAGCATTTATTGTGTTTGTGACAGGATTGCTTTACAGGCGAGATGTATTTGAAATGTTTTTGACAGCTGTGTCATTGGCTGTTGCTGCAATCCCTGAAGGACTTCCCGCTGTTGTCACAATTGTTTTGGCAATTGGTGTTCAAAGAATGGCAAAGCGAAATGCTATAATAAGAAGACTGTCTTCAATTGAAACATTAGGAAGAGTAGAAGTTATTTGTTCTGACAAAACTGGGACACTTACTCAAAACAAGATGAATGTTGTGAAAGTCTATTGTAATGATAACTTGAGCGAAAATCTTGAACATGAAGATAATGCAACTAAAACCCTTCTTAGAATAATGGCACTTTGTAATGACGTCAAACTGGATCTGGTTGACAAACAACCTCAGTTTATAGGTGACCCTACCGAAATTGCCTTGGTAAAATTTGCTTATGAAAAGGGATTGAACAAGAACGCCATCGAAAAGGTTTTTAAAAGAGTGTACGAAATACCTTTTGACTCTGTAAGAAAGATGATGACAACTGTACACCAGGTCAAAAATGATGAAAAACTTTTGGTATTTTCCAAAGGTGCTGTCGATGTGATAATTAATAAGTGTAAGTTTATAATGGTAAATGATGAAATACTCCCCCTTGACGAAAATACACACCAAAAAATCTTGCAGGCAAACAAAGAAATGTCCTCCAATGCGCTCAGAGTATTAGCTTTTGCTTACAAAGAAATTGATAAAAATGAGTTAGAAGATAAAAATGCTATTGAAGATACCCTCATCTTTATAGGACTTGTTGGAATGATTGACCCGCCAAGGAAAGAAGCTTATGGAGCAGTTGAGGTCTGCTACCAAGCAGGAATAACACCTGTGATGATAACAGGAGACCACAAAGATACAGCTTTAGCCATTGCAAAAGAATTAAAAATAATTGATACAAGCAAAGATGAACTTTCGCAAGTTTTGACAGGTACTGAAATTGAGAAATTAGATGACCAGCAGCTAAAAGAAAGAGTAAAAGAAGTGAGAGTATATGCAAGAGTCTCTCCTGAGCACAAATTAAGAATTGTAAGCAGTTGGAAAAGTCATGGCAAAATAGTTGCTATGACAGGTGATGGGGTAAACGACGCACCTGCTTTGAAGGCAGCTGACATTGGAATTGGTATGGGAATAACCGGAACTGATGTTACCAAAAACGTGTCTGATGTTATTTTAGCAGATGATAACTTTGCCACTATTGTTGCAGCTGTTGAAGAAGGAAGAAAGATTTATGACAATATACGAAAAACCATACAGTTTTTGCTTTCTTCAAATATTGGAGAGGTTGTAACATTGTTCTTTGCAACACTTTTAAACTGGGTAGTATTGTATCCAATTCATATCCTGTGGGTAAATCTTGTGACTGATACGTTCCCTGCTTTAGCACTTGGTATGGAAAAAGCAGAAAGTGATGTAATGAAGAGAAAACCAAAGAAAACTTCAGAAAATATATTTGCAGGTGGACTTGGCTTTTCAATTCTCTATCAGGGCTTGCTAAAAGGTTTGATAACATTACTGGTATTCTTTATTGGAAACAAACTATATGGTCACAAAACTGCAATCACCATGACTTTCATGACACTTAGCCTCATACAACTTACACATGCATACAATGTGCGTTCAAACATCAATTCGCTATTCAAAATGGGTGTGTTTTCAAACAAATATTTAAATCTTGCTTTTATAGCCTCATTTTTGCTTCAGGTTGTAGTGCTATTAGTTCCTCCGCTGAGAGAGCTATTTAGGCTCTCTTACCTCAATTTTTCACAGTGGGCAATGGTAATTGTTGCGTCACTTTCTATTATCCCTATTGTGGAAGTTGTAAAGTATTTCACACGGCACTTCCATAAAGAATAATTTCAAAAACATTGTCAGGCAAAGACCAAAATGCTGGTCTTTGCTTGACATTTTTTATTTGATAGTAGTATTCTTATTAAGAAACATAACAAAAGAAAGGGATGTCAAAATGGTAGCAGGATATGTCTTGAAACTGATTATTTCTCTATTTGTTATACTTTTGGGGTGTACCTTTTTTACAAATGCAGTAGAATGGTTTGGGAAAAAACTCAATCTTGCAGATGGAGCTGTTGGAAGTATTTTAGCGGCAGTTGGCACAGCTTTGCCAGAAACCATTATACCCATTATTGCCATTCTTTTTTCAAAGGGTGAAAGTTCTCACCAAGTTGGAATTGGTGCGATTGCAGGTGCACCTTTTATGCTGGGAACACTTGCATTCTTTATCACAGGGCTGGCAGTTATAGTTTACACATTGCTCAAAAAAAGAACCCTAAAAATGAATGTTGACCTGAGTGTGTTTGAAAGAGACCTTACCTACTTTATGATTGTCTATGGCATTGCTGTTGCCACAACTTTTATACACAACCATAAGGTTATAAGAACAATAATTGCCTTTATTCTTTTTGTTGCTTATCTTATCTATGTAAAAAAGACGCTTGCGGATGAGTCTGAAAATGAAGAAACTCAAGAGCTTGAAGAGCTGTATTTCACAAGGTTTTTAAAACTTCCAAACAACCTTCTTTGGATAAGCGTCCAGCTTATTTTGTCACTTGCTATAATAATCTTTGGTGCACACCTTTTTGTTGAATATGTCCAGAAAGTTGCCACTTTGATTGGAATCTCAACACTTGTTCTTTCAATCATCATAACACCAATTGCAACAGAGCTTCCTGAAAAGCTGAATTCTGTAATATGGATTGGCAAGAAAAAAGACACCCTTGCAATTGGAAACATAACAGGTGCTATGGTGTTCCAGTCATCTGTCCCTGTTGTTTTTGGTATAATCTTTACACCCTGGAACTTGAAAGGAATTACAATGGTATCTGCGATTTTGGCTTTTTCGTCTGCTGTTTTAAATCTTTTGTGGGTTAAAATTAGAAAGAATGTCAATCCATTTGCGCTTTTGTTTGGTGGAGTGCTGTATCTTATATTTATAGCTTATGTTTTCTGGATATAATTGTATAGATTTTTATTCTATGTTTGTGTTATAATTAAGAAAAACAAGCAAAACTTTAAGGAGAAAAGCAATGAGTGATAGGGAAATACTGGAATTAATACTGGAAAAGGTCACTGTGCTTGACCAAAAGGTTGACAGGCTTGAAAAGAGGCTCGAAAGCCTCGAAAAGAGAGTTGAAAGTCTCGAAAAGAGAGTTGAAAGCCTCGAAAAGAGAGTTGAGAGTCTCGAAAGGAGAGTTGAAAGTCTCGAAAGAAGGGTTGAAAGCCTTGAAAAAAGAATGGATGCACTTGAGGCAAGAGTTGAAAGGTTAGAATTGCAGGTTGCAGAAAACACTCAGATTCTAAAAGCCTTAGAGCACTTAGCACAGGTAAACAAGGCAGAACATGACAATTTTACTCATCAGCTTGCACGAATTGAAGGTCTGCTTTCTTCTGAGATATCAAAAAACAAAGAAGAACATCAGCTGCTTTTTGTTAAGACCGAAGAAAACTCTGAGAAGATAACAAGGCTTGAAAAAGACATGGTTGTAATTGAATCTGTTTGTGGAAAGAATATGCAAGATATAGCTTTTTTGAAGGGTCTAAAGAACTAAAGAGCATTTACATACAAAAAGCTGCCAATCTACGTGGCAGCTTTTTCTATTTGCATCTTTGTAATATTTTCAGCTCTGTCTATTTTTTTATTTAACAAATTGTTAACACATTGTGATATAGTTTATACTATAATTAAAGTTGAGCGCCCATATACTTTATTGATTTTAGAGGAGGGATAATTTTTGATAAAGGTTGAACACTTAACCAAAAAGTATGGCCAGCACTATGCAATTCACGACATTTCATTTGAAGTGCAAAAGGGGGAAATTGTTGGTTTTCTAGGTCCAAACGGTGCTGGAAAGTCTACCACCATGAATATCATAACAGGGTATTTATCACCCACAGAAGGAACAGCCTACGTTGACGGATTCGACATCTTAGAAGAGCCCGAAGAAGTGAAAAAAAGAATAGGATATCTTCCTGAAAACCCACCGCTTTATATGGACATGACTGTGCAAGAATATCTTGACTTTGTGAGCGATATCAAAAAGGTGGATAAAAAAGAGAAAAAAAGAAGCATGGATAAGATAATGGAAACTGTTGGCATTGCCCACGTGAGAAACAGGCTCATAAAAAATCTTTCAAAAGGTTATAAGCAAAGAGTTGGACTTGCCCAGGCTTTAATTGGCAACCCTCCTGTTTTGATTTTGGACGAGCCAACAATCGGACTTGACCCAAAGCAGATAATTGAGATTAGGTCTGTGATAAAGTCTCTAAGAAGTGAGCACACAATAATCTTAAGCTCTCACATTCTGCCAGAGGTCAGTGCTGTTTGTGAAAGAGTTCTGATAATCAACAAAGGCAAGATAGTTGCAAGTGACACGCCTGAAAATCTATCTAAAAGACTTACCCACGGAAGCAAACTTCAGCTAAGAGTATTGGGTCAAAGACAAAAGGTTTATGGAATACTTGAAAAGGTACCGGGTGTAAAATACATAGAATTCATTGGACCAAAAGAACCAAACACTGTTGAGATTATTGTTGAAGCAGAAAACGATATAGATATAAGGGCAGATATATTTTATGCGCTGAGTGAGGCAAAACTACCTATTCTGATGATGAGAGCGGTTGACCTGACGCTTGAGGAGATATTCCTGCAGCTTACAACCGAGGAGAAGGAGGCTGAAGCTGTATGAGCGCAGTTTTGAAAAAAGAGCTAAAAATATATTTTTCAACACCAACAGGTTATATATTCATGGGATTTTTCCTTTTGATTTCAGGATTTTTCTTTGCAGTGTCAAACCTGTTTCCAGCAAGCCCGAACTATACATCAGTGCTTGGTAACATAACGTTTATATTCTTAGTTGTTGTGCCAGTGTTGACAATGAGACTTTTGAGTGAAGAAGCAAGAACAAAGACAGACCAGCTCCTTTTAACATCACCGTTGAAACTTACTGAAATTGTACTTGGCAAGTATTTGGCTGCTGTTACTGTTTTTGTTATCACCATTGCTGTTACCATATTGTACCCCATAATACTTTCTTTTTACGGTGACATTCCTGTTGCAGAAACCTTGGGTGCATATATAGGATTTTTCCTTCTTGGCTGTTCATTTATCTCAATAGGTCTTTTTATATCATCACTGACAGACAACCAGTTCATTGCAGCTGTTGTGACATTTTCTGCTTTGCTTTTGACATGGGTTATAGATTGGCTGGAAAGTGCTCTTCCAACAGATAGAGTTGCAGGATTTGTATTTGTTCTAATCCTTGTAGGTCTGGTTTGCGCGTGGATTTACCTCACTATAAGAAATATAATCATTAGTGTATCAGCAGCAATTATAGGAGCAGGGTCATTTGTTGCAGTATACATCTTAAAACCAGAGTTTTACGACAATGCTATAGTTAGATTTTTCAAATGGTTTTCGCTTTTAAGTAGATATCAAAAATTCACAAACGGACTTCTGGATTTGTCATCAATAGTCTACTATCTATCTTTTATATTTGTTTTCATATTCCTCACAATAAGAGTACTTGAGAAAAGAAGATGGAGCTAAAAAAGGGGGAAGAAATGGTGAAGCTCGATTTAAAGAGTATAAAAAGCTCATTTAAGACAAGAAAGTTCAAATATGGCGGATACGCTACTATGCTGACAGCCTCTGTAATCGCTATTCTGATAGTTCTAAACCTTTTGGTTGGTCAAATTCCAGCAAAGCTTGACCTTACACACAACAGACTATACTCACTTTCAAAACCCACGGTTGACCTTTTGAAAAATCTAAAAAAAGACGTTACAATTTATGCTCTTTTCCCGACCGGAAATGAAAACCCTGTAATATCTGAGTTTATCCAGAAATATGCTGAAAAATCCTCTCATGTAAAAATTAAATACATAGACCCTTATAAAAACCCAGGGTTTGTTAAAAAATATGACACAAGCGGTTCAGGAATTGATGAGGGGTCACTCATTGTCGAAAGCGGTAGCAAGTTCAGAGTAATAAACAGATATGACATGGTTGATTATTCATATGATGAGCAGACAGGCGAATCAAACGTAACAGGTCTTACAATTGAACAAAAACTAACACCTGCCATTTTGTATGTTACATCTGACAAAAGCCCTGTTTTGTACGAACTAAAAGGTCACGGAGAGGACACGCTTGTTGGGCTTGGCGTTTCAAGCGAGATTGAAGCTGCAAACTTTGAAATAAAGGATTTAAATCTTCTTACTGAAAAAAGTGTTCCGCAGGATGTATCGGCTGTTGTAGTTATCTCACCTAAGACTGATATATCTGACATAGAGTTAAAGAAACTAAAAGATTATATAAACAGTGGTGGAAGAGTTCTATTTTTGATGGACCTTCTCAAAGATGAACTCAAAAACTTTAACAGCCTTTTTGAAAGCTTAGGAGTAAGGCTTGAACATGGTGTTGTTATGGAAGGAGATAACAACTACAATGCAGGCAATCCTGTATGGATTTTACCAAAGCTTGAATCACATGATATCGTAAACCCAATAGATTTAAACAATATGTATATGCTCTTACCAAGTGCTCAGCCAATTGTTGAGACAAAATTTAAGAAAAGAACAATTACTATTGAAAAACTTCTTACAACAACATCAAATTCATGGCTCAGAAAGGACTTAAACTCAACATCACTTAGCAAAGAAAAAGGCGATGAGAGCGGACCGTTTACTTTAGCTGTTGCAATCACCGACAAGGCAGATGCTCTCAATACAAAATTAAGACCAAGAGACGCAAAGGTTGTAATAGTTGGCAATGCAACATTTTTAAATGCTCAGTTTTCAAAAAGCGTTCCTGGAAACCTGAACTTTGTGATAAATAGCCTTAACTGGCTGCAGGACAAAAAAGACAATCTGCAGATCCAGCCAAAAGACCTCACAACCTTTAGGCTCAATCTTAGTACAACACAGGCTATGGTCTGGGCAGCAATCACTGTTGTTGGAATACCTGTTGTTATCTTGATATTAGGTCTTACTATCTGGCTGAGGAGGAGACATCTATGAGAAAGAAGAAAAATAGGCTTTTCACAATTGTATCGGTACTTTTAGTTTTGGTGCTTATAATTGGCGCGTACTTTTATGTAAGCTATGTGAACAAGAAAAAACAAGAGGCTGAAGAAAAAAAGTCCTCTTCAGCCTCTGTTACTGTAACAAATTTTGATAGAAATAAGATTACAAAGATAGATATCAAGCATGACGACATTCATCTTGTCCTTGAAAAGGTAAAAGACAAGTGGATTGTAAATGGGATCAACAACCCTCTTTATTTTGACCAGGACAAGATCGACGATATAGCATTTTCGTGCGCTCAAATGACAGCCGAAAAAATAGCTGATAACAACCCAAAAGACCTCAAAAAATACGGACTTGACAATCCAAAATCAATTGTTGAGGCAACTTTCAGCGACGGAAAAAAAGTTACATTTTATCTTGGGTCTGAAACGCCAATAACTTCCACTTATTACCTGATGAAAAAAGGCGACCCAAAAGTTTATGTTGTGTGGACAAACCACGCAGAAAACTTTACCATAAAACCTCAGAAGCTTTTGAGTGTCAAAATACCAGAAATAGATACGCAAAATATTACCTATGTCAAACTTGTCAGAAAAGGTCAGCCTACAATTGAAATAAAGAAAGTAGACGAAAAGAACAAAGAAGATAATGAATGGAAATACTATGTAAGGCTTTGGAACTTGGTTCAGCCATACAGCCAACCAGTTGGAGTTGCAAGCGACAAGTTCTCAGAGTTTATTGAAAATGTTCCAAATTTCAGTCCTGAAGATATAGTTGGTGAAGATGTATACAATCCTAAGTATGGATTGCAGTCACCAAGGATAGAGCTTATTGTAAAGGACAACAAAAACACTTTGCATCTTTTTGTGGGCAACAATGCAGATGACTCAACTGTTTACTGCAGAATGGCTGACTCGAAAGTTGTATTTACAATGTCAACTTACAAAACAGATTTCATGAATACCATAAAGCCTTTTGACCTCATAGAAAAGTTTGCTTATATTGTAAACATCGATTATGTTGACAAGATTGAAATCTTTACTAAAGAGAAGAAACATACACTTATACTTGACAAAAAGCTCATCAAAAAAGCTACAAGCGAAGAAGAATCTGATGAGTACAAATACAACTTCCAGGCTGACGGAAGAAAAATTGATGAAGACACATTCAAAAAATTCTATCAGGAAATCATTGGCCTTCTAATTGACGGTGAAAACGACAAAAAGCCAACAGGCACACCCGAGGTTACCATGAAGTTCTATCTTGTCAACAGAAAGGTTGATGTGATGGAGTACATCCCTTACAACGACGATTTTTACATGGTTGTTCGAAATGGAAAGTCTGATTTTGTGATTGCAAAAGAACAGGTTCAAAAGATGTTGAAAGACTTAGAAGACTTGGTTGCAGGCAAATATAAACCTCCAGAGAACTAAGAGGTTAAAACAGGGGCTGCCAAAATGTTGCGGCAGCTCCTTATATTTTTGTCATGTGGTTTAGCTTAATATCTTTATATCATTTTTAGTTTTTTGATATTGTATGTGCACCTGTTGATAAATTAAAATGAATAATGTATATAAAAACGATAGTTATTTTAAAAATGTGAGGTGAAATTAATGCTTGACAAAAATTACTATCAAAATCCCAAAATCCAGCACATAAATATGGAAGAGCCAAGAAGTTCTTTTATACCTTTTGACAATCCTCAAAAAGCTTTAGAAAACGAATGGGAGCTTTCAAATCATTTCAGGCTACTGAATGGAAAGTGGTATTTTAAACTTTTTGAAAATCCATGTATGGTGACAGAGGATATAATCTTGACAGATACAAATAATTGTAATTTTGACCAAATTATTGTCCCAAGTAACTTTCAGATGTTTGGCTATGACATACCAATTTATACAAATACCAGATATCCCATCCCTGTCGACCCACCGTTTGTACCAGATATAAACCCAACAGGTGTCTATAAAAGGGAGTTTTATATTTCTCAACAAGACTTAGACAAAGAAATATTTGTTGTATTTGAAGGGGTAGACTCAGCATTTTATGTATATATTAACCAAGTTGTTGAATAAATAATTATACCATTAATGTTATTATATAGAACTATAAATTATTCCACGTGTATTTAAAAGAAAATTTACAGTTTTCAATTTTTTGAATATAGACCTCTATCAAATAAGTAATCATTATCCAGTCCACATGCCTCTTATATGTTCTAAAACCTCTTAACCTTATTTGTTCTAAATTGTATTCTCCTTTTAACTTCCCAAATAATCTTTCAATTTTTGTCCTTTGCTTATATAACCTTTGTCCTTCCTCACTTCTTAAAAATTCCATATTTTTTACCCTCAAAATATTTTTTACATTACTAAAATCCTTACTATTTCTCTTATTTACCGCCGCTACAAACTTTATCTCAAGTCTATCTGCCACCTCAAACCACTTCGCACAATTATAACCTGCATCCGCTAATATTACTTCAGGTCCAAATATCTTAGCTTCATACAAAAGTTCTACTACTTTACTGTCATGGATATTTGCACGTGTCAACCACCATACTATAGGTATAACCTCATCTTCAACTGTTGCCAACACATGTAATTTATACCCATTGTAAAAACCTAAACTAACACATACTCCTACTTCTGCCTCTTTGTCACCCCTCGAGCTTCTCAAAGGTGTGGAATCTATAGCACAAACTTTTGTCTGCGGAACTATTTCTCTCACTAAAATTCTTGCTATCCCTTCTATATACCCTTCTTCAATTACCTTTGCCCATTTCGAAAAATATGAATGATCAGGGCTCTTCTCTATCCCTATAGCCTTTTTAAATTCTTCATTTTCATTTATCTTGTATTCTAATTCCCTGAAGCTGTTTATCTTGTTTTTGACTTTGTAAACAAAACAAGCTATTATATGGCTTAGCTTAAATTTCTTCGGTCTTCCTCTCCTGCTGCTCTTTATCTTTAATCCCAGGGCTTTTATTACTTTCTCAATTGTCATAAGTATCTTTAAAAATTTTTGTTTTTGTGTTTTAATAAAATTAGACATTGCCATCCTCCTTTGTTAGGTGTTTTTAGTCTTCTCTTATCGTAATTTTACCTCAAGGAGGATGGCTTTTTATATATCTATTTATTGTCTTTTCTGTTAATCCCTTTTATTCAACAAGCTATATATATTAACGGTAAGTTTGCTGGTTTTTCAAAGGTCTCTCACATGATGCATGAGTTTGACATAACAAGATTTGTCCAAGAAGGAAGAAATACTATCACAGTTGTTGTTTTAAAATATTCAGATGGAACTTACTTGGAAGACCAGGACAAGTGGCGAATGAGCGGAATATTCAGAGATGTGTATCTTCTTCTGCGACCAAAGGTATTTGTAAGAGATGTGTATTTAAAACCAATTTTGAGTGATGACCTCAAAGAAGGATACTTGACTGCTGAGATTGAAATTGAAAACAGAAGCAATGACCAAAAAGAATTCAGTATAGAGGTACAAGTTTTCTTTGATAAAACTTTAATCAAAAGCTCAAACAAAGTATCAAGACTTTCTGCAAATGGCCAAGCTTCTGTAGCTTTTGAATTTCAAATTGAAAGTCCAAGACTATGGAGTGCAGAGCAACCCAACCTTTACACATTAATTGTAGAATTAAAAGATAGCTCCGGCGGTATTTTGGAAATTATTCCTCAAAACTTTGGATTTAGGAAAATCGAGATAAAAGATGGCGTGTTTTACCTAAATAATGTTCCAATTAAACTCAAAGGTGTCAACAGGCATGACATGCACCCGAGAGTTGGATTTGCAGTGACAAGGAAGATGATGCAAGAAGACATAACCTTGATGAAACAGCACAATATAAACTGCGTAAGAACCTCACACTATCCCAACCATCCTTATTTTTTAGAACTATGCGACAGACTTGGAATTTATGTGATTGATGAAGCTGATTTAGAAACACATGGGTTTGGAGCAGCTGGTGACTGGGGACTTCTGGCAAAAGACCCTGCTTGGGAAGATGCGTTTGTTGAAAGGGCAAAGATGATGGTAAAGAGGGACAAAAATCATCCATCAATCATCATGTGGTCGCTTGGAAACGAGTCTGGCTATGGTCCAAATCATGATAAAATGGCACAGTGGATAAGGTCATATGATAATAGCCGTCCTATTCATTATGAATGTGCCCGTGATGCTGAGGTTGTGGATATTGTAAGTGTAATGTATCCACCAGTAGAAAAACTTGAAGAAGAGGGCAAGAAGCAAGAAAAAAGGCCATTTTTCATGTGTGAGTATGCACATGCAATGGGAAATGGTCCTGGAAACCTCAAAGAGTACTGGGACGTGATATACAAACACCCAAGGCTTTTAGGTGGATGTGTGTGGGAGTGGGCAGACCACGGAATTTTCACAAAGACACTTGATGGGAAAGAGTACTATGCCTACGGCGGGGATTTTGGAGATGAGCCAAACGACGGTAACTTCTGTATAGACGGACTTCTTTTCCCTGACAGAACTCCATCTCCCGGGATGATTGAGCTCAAGAAAGTTTACGAACCAGTTGTTATTGAGCTTTTAGATAAAGAAAGCGGAATTTTCAAGATCACAAACAGGTATGATTTTATATCTTTGAATCACATTGAAGTTGAATGGGAACTTCTGTTAGGTGGCAGGGTTGTAAAAGAGGGCTTTGTTGATGTGAGCGATGTACTGCCTCACTCTTCAAAAGAGGTCAAAATTGATGAAGTCAAAGAAGTTTTAGAAAGTTGCAAGGAAGAGCTTTTTATTACCTTCACAGCAAAGCTTAAAAATTCGATGCCTTGGGCAAAGAGGGGGTTTGTTATCACAAAAACGCAGATTGCACTTAAAGAAGGCACTCCTCAAGATGCCGTGCAAAAAATTGAAAAGGTAAATATTATTTTCTCAAAGCAAAACAGGTTTGAAGTGGTAAATTCTCCTGACAAAGTTGAGGTTTTTGCTGGCAGCACTTTATTAGAGTTTTGCAGACGGACAGGTGATTTGATAAGCCTGAAGTACAACGGTCTTGATTTTATAAAATCCTCACCAAGGTTCAATCTCTGGAGGGCTCCAACAGACAACGATGTGCACATCAAAAATGAATGGATAAAAGCTGGATTTGACAAGCTTCAAAGAAGAATTGTAAATGTTAGTTTTGAAGAGCACAGTGAATACTTCAAGGCAGAGACAACTTCGGTATATGGCGCATATTCAGTAAAGCCTGTATTTGAAGTGACTATAAGCTACAAGGTTTTTAAATCAGGAATTATAGAAACAAATGTATATGCGCGGGCTCTAAGAGAACTTCCGCCACTTCCAAAGATAGGACTGCAGTTTATGATGCCAAAAGAGTTTGAATATGTCAAATATTACGGAAGGGGACCTCACGAAAACTATCCTGATATAAAACAAAGCGCTATTGTGGGAGTATATGACATGGCTATAAAAGATATGTATGTTCCATATATAATGCCCCAGGAATATGGAAACAGGTGCAACGTTAGATGGGCGTTTGTATACAACATCTATGGAATAGGACTTTGTATTAAGGGTGTGCCAACATTTAACTTCAGTGCAAGAGAATATACTGATGATGTGCTCACAAAAGCAAAACACACATATGAGCTGACAAAAGCAGATGGAATTGTTGTGAATGTTGACTTTAAGATTGGTGGTATCGGAAGCCAGAGCTGTGGCCCCGGCCCGCTTGAGAAGTACTTAATCAAAGATGAGAAATTTGAATTTTGCTTTTATATGATACCTGTTGATAGCAATAGTTTGGATGTTGAAAAGCTATTTTAAAAGTCAAAAGGGCTTATCCAACCCCCTTTGGATAAGCCTTTTTTTACTATGTCTTATAAATTCTCCCAATCATCTTCATTCAACCTTATAAACAAAGGCCTTTCATTGCCCCTTGAATTTGGAGTGTGGATTGAAAGCATAAGATCACCTTCAAAGGTTCTAAAAAGCATGCCATGACCACCGTCATCAGAAAAAATTGGCTCGGGTTTGTGCTGCCATGGACCTATAATATTGCCTGACAGTGATTTTGCAACTCCAACACAGTACCTTCTTTCTCTGTCAAAGCTTGACCATAGCATCAAAAGAGCGCCGTTTGGGGTTCTGAATAAAAACGGACCATCTGTCACAAAACATTCTCTGCCATCTTTAACTCTTATACTTGCTGTCCATGGTGCGCTGGAGGCTGTAAAGAGTAAAATGGGCTCATCAATTATCCTTCTCAAATCATCTGAAAGTCTTGCTGCTAAAATCTGACCATCATAAACCTCAACCCATTCACGGCAAAATACAAGCCAGGGATTTGAATCTTCATCTATGTAAAGTGTTCCATCAAGGCACATCCAATCCTTTGGTGTAACAGGTCCAATACTATGTTCAACATATGGTCCTTCTACAGTATCTGAAACAAGAATCGCAGTTCCCCTTTTTCCTTCTGGTGAACAAAAAGTTGCAAACATATAATACTTGCCGTTATAAAAATGCACCTCTGGTGCCCAGAAATTTCTGTCTGCCCAAAAATTCTGAGGGGGTCTAAATGCTGGATACGGTCCTTTAAAATTTTCAAGGTCAGATGTCACATAATAATCAAAACCTGTTGCTTTTTCATCGCCCCAGCAGTTTTTATCAGTTGTACCAAACATGTAGTATACTCTTTTTTCTTTCACAGGCATAATGAAAGGGTCGCGGATATAAATATCCTGTCTTTTTAGCATCTACCCATTCTCCTTTCGGTATTCAAAATCAATAGGAAGAATTATTTTAACAACTGTCCCCAAACCCAGCTTGCTCCAAACCTTGAGTTTAAAGTTATTGCCATAGATGAGTTTTAACCTTTCATTGGTGTTTAAAAGTCCAATATGCTCTGAAAAGTCAAAATCCTGTGAAAGCCTGCCTTGCACCTCTTCTAACTTTTCCTTGCTCATCCCAATTCCATTGTCAACCACCCAAATGGCAATGTGTTCAAAATCATTTTTAAGTTTCTTAATTCTAATCTTTATTCCACATCTCTTTTCGCAAGGTTTTATCCCGTGATAGATTGAATTTTCAATTAATGGCTGGAATAAAAGTTTCATCACTTTTACATCAAGTACATCTTCACTATAGTCCCAAAATACATCAAACTTTTCTTTATATCTTGCTTTGACAAGCTCAATATAAGCTTTTGTAGCTTTAATTTCATCTCTTAAAAATATAGTGCTTTTTGGATTGCTCAGAGAATACTTGAGTATTGCCGAAAGGTTTTCTATCATTCTTGTAATTTCATTTGGAGTGCCTGTTAGAGCCAAAGTTTTAAGATATATGTGCTCAAGGGTATTAAACAAAAAATGAGGATTAATCTGGGCCTGCAGAGCTAAAAGCTCTAAAGCTTGAAGTCGTGCTACTAAATAATGCTTTTCAATGAAGTTCTTTATTACATTATACATGATATATCCATACTCATCATTTGAAGTAATTTTAGTCTCTTTTGGTGGTTTTCCTTCTGTTGCTGAATTTATTGTATCTATAATCTTTTTAATGTTTCTATAATTTATTTTAGCAATGTAATATGAGGCAGCAAAAGCGATAACTATAAAAATTAGAAGTAGCTCCAGTGTCACCTTGAAAAGCCTGATAGGAATGCTGTAAAGATAATCTTTGGAAACCACTGAAACAAAGGTCAAGTTGTATTTTTTTGACTCTAATCTTTTTGTGAGATAGTTGTCTGTTCCTTTTTTCAGTAGGACTAAACTTGAGACATTAGAGCTCTCCGATTCATTTGATACCAGAACATTTCCATTTTGGTCCAATATGTACATTGCATGCTCAGGGATTGAACTTTGAAGACTCAATGACTTTTTTACCTGGTCGTAATACAAATTAAGAACAATGACACCCTCATCCACATCAGAATATGCGGATTTTATCTTCTTGTATATTGTCAAAACATCAATTGACTCTTCAGTAAAGTTGTAAGGCTGAATTTTTCTTCTTTCTACCCACATTAACTCTTTGCATTTTTTATACTGGTCAAACCAGCGCTTGTCGTAAAAATACTGAAAATTGGTTATTCCGTCTGGGGTAACTATAAAATTCCCTTCAGGATTTTCGAAATAAACATAGATTGAATGTATAAACGGCTTTGTATAAGATATCGAATTTAAAACATTTTTGAACATGTTAAGTTGCCAGATATCTTCTAAAGAAAAATACAATGAATTCAAAATTCTTTTTATCTGAAGGGTGACATCTTTGTTTATTCCAAATACCATATAAAGATAGTCTATCTCCCCCAGCATAAGCTCGACATTGTTTTTACTTTGTATTAGCACTGTCTCCAAATTTTTGTTTATCTCATTTTTGACGTATTGTTCTATAATGATGCACGAAAAAAGCCCAAGAATAGCTATTATCACAATAGGAACAATAACTATCTGTACAAAATTCTTTTTAAAAATCTTGCTTTTATAAACTCCATTTTTTCTTATCATCGCACTTTATCTCTCCTGAACAAACTCTGAAGGAGACTTGCCAAAATATTTCTTAAAAGCTCTGGTAAAGTTCTTTGGATTCTTGTAACCAACCATTTCACCTATCTCATGAAGCTTGTACATAGGAATTTTCATAAGCTGAAGAGCTTTTCTCATCCTGACTTCTATCAGATAATCAGAAAAGTTCTTACCAGTTTTGCATTTAAAAAGGCGACTGAGATAGTAAGGGTTCATATAGACAAGCTTTGCAGCATCTTCAAGTGTAGCCTCTTTATAGTTTCTTTTTATATACTCTTTCACAGTTTCAATCACATTTTCAGGATTGTCAATAGAAATTAAATCTTGTTTTTTTACCTCTTCACTGTGAGTTTGCGGATTTTTCGACTGCAGGTCAAGCTCTTTTTTTATTAGTCCAAATATCTCTATTACCTCATCATATGTTGCTGGTTTTGTTATGTAGTACCTCACACCATATTTCATGGCTTTTTGAGCAAATTCAAAGTCCTGATAACCACTGATAAAAACTATTTTTACAGGGATGTTATTTAAAAACAAAACCCTTGCAAGGTCAATTCCACTCATCACAGGCATTTTTACATCACAAAAAACAACATCAACCTTATTTTGCAAAATATAATCTAAAGCCTGCTTTCCATTTTCAAACAGGCCAACAATTTCAAAGTCAAGCTTATCCCATGGAAAGCAGGTAAAAAGTCCCTCCCTTATTTCGCTTTCATCTTCAACAATAATCATTTTGTAAGACATATAGGGTCTGCCCCCTTTTATTTTAAAACACCTTGCAATTAAAATTATAACACTATTCAAATATCCTTCACAAAACCAATATCTTACTTTAACCTTTTATTCCGCTTGTTGCAATTCCTTCAACAAAGTATTTTTGAGCAGCAAAGAAGATGATAATACACGGCAGCATTGCTATTACAGTCATAGCCATGATTTGGTTCCAAGCAATTGCAGCGGCACTGTCAACACACATTCTAAGTCCAAGAGCAATTGTGTATTTTTCAACGCTGTTGATATAGATGAGCGGTCCTAAAAAGTCGTTCCAAGTCCAGATAAATTGGAAAATTCCCATTGAAATCATTGCTGTTTTACAAAGAGGTCCTGTTACGCGCAAAAGAATCTGAAAAGAGTTGCAGCCATCAATTATAGCTGCTTCTTCTATCTCGCGTGGGAGCCCTCTCATAAACTGTATCATCATAAACACAAAAAATGGAGTTGATGCAAACATGGATGGAATTATAAAGGGTTTGTAACTATCTACCCATCCAAATGCATTGAAAAGAATATATCTTGGAATCAGGTTTACAGAGTCTGGCAGCATTAATGTTGAAATTAGTATCACAAAAAATAATCTTTTCAGTGGAAAATTAAACCTTGCAAAACCATATGCGACAAGAGTAGAGGATATTATTGTAAAAAATACAACCGGGACAACAAGTATGAAGTTATTTGCAAAAAATCTGCCAAAGGTATATTGCCCTGTCCCCTGCCATCCTTTTATAAATGAGTCTGTAACAATTTTCTGTGGAATTAAAGACAGCGATTTGAATATCTCATCATTTGATTTAAATGCCGCAGATACAACCCACAAAAGTGGATAAATCATAAACAGTCCAAATAGAATCAAAAATGCATAAGTTATAAAAAGCGAAATTGTATTTTTTGCTTTTTTGCTCTGGGAGTACATCTTTCTTAGAACCTCCCCTCATCATACTCGTAGTATGTCCAATAGGTAGAAGACCTAAAGATAAACGCTGTAAATATCAAAATTATTACAAACTGGACCCAGGAAAGTGCTGCTGCATAGCCCATTCTGAAATATTTAAAGGCATTGTCGTATATGAGCATGCTCAAAAGGTAGGTGGAATTGACAGGTCCACCGCCTGTGATGATGTACGGTCCTGTAAATTCCTGGAAAGCATTTATGGTCTGCATCACAAGGTTGAAAAACATTATAGGAGAAATCATGGGAAGAGTTATTTTTGTAAACATTTTTAATCTTGATGCTCCATCAACCAATGCCGCTTCATAAAGTTCTGATGGAATCTCCTTTAGCCTTGCTAAAAATAGCACCATCGATGACCCAAACTGCCACACTGCAAGAAGGCTAACCGAAAACATCGCTATCCTTGGGTCTCCAAGCCAGTTTATACCTTCTATCCCAAAAAGACCTAAGAATTTGTTCACTATACCTTCTTTCATAAACAAAAATCTCCACAAAATTGAGATTGCAACAGACCCACCAAAGATAGAAGGAAGATAATATACTGTTCTGAAAAGATTAATTCCCTTCAATTTCATGTTCAATATTATTGCTACAAAAAGTGCAAACGAAATCTTGAGTGGAACGGTTATTATAACATACTTCAGAGTATTAACAAGTGCTTTTGGAAACAGTTCATCCTTTGTGAGCATATAAATAAAATTGTACAGCCCTACAAACTTAGGTGGTTTTAGCATGCTATAGTCACAAAAGGAATACACAAATGACATTATAAAAGGATACAATTTGAAAACAAGAAATCCCACAAGCCATGGCAAAACATATAAAAGGCCAACCAAATCTTTTCTTCTCAAACGTGCTGTCATTTATTTGTCACTCCTTTTTTAAAGAAAAATGCTATAACGCTAAAAGCCTGAACAAAAAGGGGCTGCCAACCTCAAAAGCGGGAGGGCTTTTGCCTCTTTGACAGCCCCATACACATCCAATTGCTTTATCGGGATTGCAATCTCTTTATCTCAGCTAATTTTTGTTTATAAAGTGCCATGAGCTTGTCAGCTGCTTGAGTTGGTGTCAGCTGCTTGTAAGCAAGCTGCTGAATAACATCTGTTGCTATTTTCTCAAGCTCTTGATTTTGTGAAAGTGCATTTTCAGGTGGTGCAGCTCTTTTTAGAGCCTCCGATGTTATTTGTGTTATGACTGGGTCTAATGCCTTTTCTTTTTCAAGTGCCTCTCTGGCTGTTGAGCTTGCTGGAACACCTCTGACATCTTTCAATATTAGTGCAGCCTGTTTATCATTTAAAAACCAGTTGATAAACTTGGCTGCTTCCTTTGGATTCTTGGACAATTTATTCACCGCTAAAAGCTGGGACGGTCTTACAGTTACAGCTGTGCTCTTGGCATTTTTCATTATAGGTATCATTGTCATAGACAGGCTTGGTATATTTGCTTTGTTGGCTGCAAAGGTTGAAGTCCAATTCCAAAGCATCCCAAGCTCGCCTTTTAACCATTTTGGATTTTGCTCAGGTTTTCCTTGGAATGGTGCACTCTCTGAAAATGGTTGAATAGCACCTACTTTAAACAGTTTATCAATATAAGTGAATGCTTCAATTAGTGTCTTTCTATCAAATCCCATTGTGTAATCATCATTTATCCATTTTCCACCTTTTTTCTGAAGCACATACGTTTTTAAAAGATAATAACAAACCGTTGCATCAAAGTTCAAAAGATAATAATTTTTATCTTTTTTATGAACTTTTTCGGCTATTGTCAAAATATCTTCCCATGTCCACGTCTTGTTCTCCGGAATTCCAAATTTTTTGAAGAAGTCCTTGTTGTAATGAATAGCTGAAGCATTCACACCTGTTGGAAGCCCTATAAGTTTTCCGTTTGAATAACACCAGTCTTTTAAAAACTTCTCTTCAAATGGCTTTAAGTTGACTTCTTTAAAAGTCTTAAGGTCTGCAAAGAAATCCCCCTGTGCTGATAACTCACCTATCCATGTAACGTCAATCTGGATTATGTCTGGGGCTGTTCTACCAACAAGCTGGGTGATGAGCTTTTGCATGTACCCTTCAATACCACCATACTCTGCATTAATTCTTACATTGGGATATTTCTTCATGTACGCCTGAATTGCTGCCAAAGTTGCTTTGTGTCTTGCCTCGCCGCCCCACCACATGAACCTGAGTGTAACCTTTTTCGATGCTGCCTTAGCTTTCTCAGACCCTTTGATTGAAAAGGCAAAGAAGAGTGACATAGTAAAAACTACTAATACAAGAAGAGCAATTAACCTTTTGCTTTTTATCAATTTGACTTCCTCCCTCCACTGTTTGTTTTGTTTTAATAGCCTTTTGCAAAAACGCTCAAGATGAGCGTTATCAAGCTTTACATAGAATCAAAAAAGACTGGTCACCCTCCTCATAATTGTAGTAAAATATGATTATATAAAACAAATTTTCTACTATGAGGAGGGTTCCAAAATGTTCAACACCAAACCTAAACAACTTTCTTTCATAGACCTATTCTCCCACCTAAAGGCTTCGGCTCTCTACAAGCCTGAAAGCCTCTTGGGCTTGTTCAATAAATTCATTGACTTGTCACATTATATACCTTCTTCTTTCTACAATGCCTACTACAAATATTTCGGTAAGCATAGATACTTCTCTTTAGAATCTATGCTTTGTTGCTTCCTCGTCCAAAAATTGCTCAAACTCAATACTTTAACTCAGCTTCGTGCTGTCTTACTCAACTCATTCGAACTTCGCTCATTTTGTAATCTTCATGGCAATGTCCCTTCTATCTCTACTCTCTCTCGCTTTAGAAAAATATTTGCAAGTGAAATCCATAAACTTTTTCAAAATATCTCTATCCATGCACATAATATTTCCATCCAACAATGCCCTCAAGATTCTTCAATCTTAATCTTCGACACAACAGGTATTGTCCCAAAGGTTCGTGAAAACAATCCTAAATTCATTCATCTACTGCTGAAAAATACCTCAAAAGCTAACCCTGAACTTCCCTCTGAAAAAGTCTACTCTCTCGTTTATTCTTCTTTGCCTAAAACTGCTAACGCTAATTCTAACATCCGTCTTATGTTTGTAAATGGCCATTTCTGCTGGGCTTTAAAATTTGCAGTCATTACCAACGCTCTCGGTATCCCTTTAGCTTTAGTACCTCTGTTTAACTATGATTCCCCTTCCTCTGACCCACAAGAAGCAAAAGCTATCTCCGACTCTAAAGGTTTAATTCCTTCGCTCGAAACTTTATTCTCTTATATCCCCAAAAATTTCTCCACTTTCATCGCCGACAGTGCTTTGGATTCCCACAACATATACTCCACTTTAAAAAATACCTTTAACTTCTCCAAAATCGTTATTCCACTAAATACAAGAGCTTCTAAAAATACTACACCTACATCAGACCCCAATATCGTTATTTCTGAAGATGGTATCCCTATCTGCAAAAAGTTCAACAAACCTTTTAAACCCGAAGGCAAATGTCAGGGTAAAAATCGCTCTTTGCGCCTTAAATGGACTTGCCCTATGTCACAATACAAAGATGGCAAACGCATCTGCTCTTGCCCTCAGCCTTGTACTACCTCTAAATCGGGTAGAATGTTCTATACATACCCAGATAACTTTCGCTCTTTCCCAGGTATCAACAGAAATTCACAAGAGTTTTTTGACCTCTACAAAAAACGTGTCGCTGTAGAGCAGACTATTTACCACCTGAAATCCTACATGGGCTCTGATACTATCTCTACTTATGACCATATTTCTATTTTCTCTGATTTCTTGCTATCTGCCATTACTTTCTCGCTCTTGTTTATTCTCGCTCACAATATCAAACTCTATTGCTCTAAATTGACTATCAAAAAACTTAACAAGCTCAAAAAACTTATCGCTTAATACTACTATTTTTTAAATCTATTTCTTACAAAAAATTTCTGGTTTTGTTTTTACTTAACCTTCTAAAACAAGGAGTTAAGAAGGCTTAGGATATTATTGTCTTTTTTGAAGTTGTTAATTTTTGTCATATGTTTGTTGCTGATTATTTTTGTTGGTATTGATAATATTTGGTTTTCACTTCTCTTTTCTTTTTGTATCTTGATTGTATTTCATGTTAGTATTGGTGCCTTTTACCTTCAATCACCACCTATTTTGCAAACGCCTACTGTTTGTTTTGTTTTAATAGATTTGATTGTGCAATTTTATAATAACATGGTCAAATATATTTAAAAAGGTACTTTACTTTACAATAGGTATCATAAAATTACTTCTTTGTTTTGTGAATAAATCATAATAAGAGTAGTGTTTTTTGAACACCTTGAACAAGTTAAGATCCCACAGTTGTGTAAACATAAATTGAGCCATTTCTCACCCGTGGATTAAAAGAATAAAGTCTCAAAAATAAACCAAAATTTTACATCAAGGCGAGAAATGACTCAATCAGTATTTACCGTAGTTTTCTGTGATTTTAAGTTATTTGTTGTAGTAAAGTAACTTGTTTTCTATCATTTTCTTTGCATATATCTGTTATAAGCATTCTGATAAATCTTTATAGCTTCTTCTATCTTCATTTTCTTTAGAGTTTTTACAAAAGCATCATAATTATTATACTTGCCTGTCATCATCTTCAAAAACATCTCATCATAATAAGTATTTATGGTATTCATAATATTTGCAATTTCTTTAGTCTCTTCTGGGGTAAAGAAAAGCGAAACTGGGCCTAATGCAATATCATTTTTAACCATACCCCAATTCTTTGAAGCTTCTTTTTGTTGAGGCAACTGCAAGTTGATTTGTAATGTATACTCCCTGGATTGGACAAACGGACCATAAATCAGCGCATATTTAGCTAATGCCTGTTTTGGCCCTAATCCTTGCGGGTTGTAAAGAATTTCATCGGTATAAATTGGTCGGCCGTTTTTAATCATATAAGATTTTCCTTTTACACCAAAATTAAAAGCCATATACCCATCCTTGCTATAAGCCCAGTCGAGCGCACGGCATGCTGCCTCTATGTTCTTACAGCTGGTTGTAATTGCTGCTGCTCTTCCCGTAAAAGGATACTCATTTTGACCGATTCGTGCTATTTCACCTTTTTTCAGTACTGGATATTTCACACCTATTAAATCAAAGTCTGTCCCTTTCTTTGCTGCTAAAAAGGCACCCATATGCCCCGAAATTATCCCCAGATATGCTCCAATTTTGTCGCTCAAAACATTTGCTTGAATTGTTTGTTGATTCATCGTCAGTATATCTGGATCAATCAACCCATCTTTCCACCATTTTGCCAAAGTATTCATAAACTCTTTAAACTGAGGTTCAATTGCTCCATATTTAACTCTTCCATTTACTTGGAAGAAGTCTGTTTTTATTCCCCACGCCCCAACTAAAAAGCTGCAATAGTCAAAAACAGCTCTCGGATTTGCAGCACCTCTTAACATTGAAAAAGGTCTTTCGTCTGCTTTTCCATTTCCGTTCGGGTCTCTGGTTTTAAACGCCTTCAACATTTTATACCATTCATCTACTGTCTCTGGCGGAGCAATTTTAAGTTTTTCAAGCCAATCCCTTCTAACCTGAGGACCGTAATATGCATCTATTGGCGTTTCTTTTAAAGCAGGGAAACCATAGATTTTTCCACTAATTGAGCTTACCATCCTTTTGATTTGAGGGTTTTTATCAAGAAGTCTTTTTAAATTTGGTGCATACTTGGGTATGTAATCATTCAACGGCACAATTACCTTGTCAATGATGGCTTTTTCAGGACCTCCAGGATAGCCATCCCATCCCCATTCTATTATGTCAGTTAACTGTCGAGAAGCTATCATTAAATTGAACTGGTCTTGTGCAGCAGATGCAGCAAGAGGTGGATGTTTAAAAACAAATTTTACTCCCGTAGCTTTTTCCATCAACTGATAACATGGTATTTCAGCAAAACTTTTGTAAAATAGAGAAGCTTCATTACTCATAGGAACAAAATAAGTCAGAGTAACTTTTTTTGTGGTGGCTAAGGCTTTTGATTGTGGCGAAAGCATGCCTATACTTGAAATGATAAAAACAATACATACCAGCAATACCACAACTTTAAAAAATTCTTTTGATCTTATAAACGTTCTTGAACAAATCATTTTGATTCCTCCTTATTTTTTTTGTTTTCATTTTAATTATATCAACCTCCTTTCACTCGAGAGTAGCTGAATTTATTAAAACCATACTGAAAATATTAAACCCATATAAAAGCTCAGAAAAACTCAGATTTTTTAGACATTCCAGTAATTTACATGCGGAAAATTTTAAAGTGACCTGGACAATTTTAAGGTACTGTACTTCTACTCGGCAATCAGATTCATTGTATTGTTCAGACTCAAAATCTTAGAATAATCTGCTGTATCTTTTGCCCTGCATCTGTAAAACTCTACATTCTCACAATTGTTAAGTTCAAAAGCAGCACCTTCCTGGTTCATCACAGAAACATTCATGAATCTAATGTTTTTAACAGTATTTATAACAAACCCTCTTTTTGCCATGGGGTCTAAATAGCTCATCATAGCAGGAAGCTCAGGCTCAGGGTTTTGCGCCATCTCAACTGTGACATTTGAAAATACAACATCTTCAATTGGCATCTCTGTAAGACCGTATAAAAACCCTGCTGCTGCTCTTGCCTCTCTTACAACCACATCGCTTATATAAATCCTCCTTACAATTGGGGTCGATTCATCAACAGGATAAGGAGATTTGTCCCAAACTCTCTTTTCTTTTCCGCCCTTGCCGCAGTGATAATACATATAAAACGCAAACGGACACATCACATTTTTCATCACAATGTTCGAAACTCTTATATCCTCAACAACTCCTCCACGACCTCGTCTTGTCTTTATTCTTATTCCTCTGTCTGTGCCCTCAAAAATGCAGTTTGAAATGACAACATTTCGAACCCCGCCACTCATCTCACTTCCGATAACAACTCCGCCATGTCCGTGAGCCATTATACAGTTTGTGATGGTGATGTTCTCACAGGGAATTTTCTGTTTACAATCTTCAGTACCAGATTTTAATGTCACACAATCATCACCCACGTCTATGTAGCAGTTTGATATCCTGACGCCCTTGCACGACTCCGGATTTATCCCATCTGTGTTTGGCGAGTCATAAGGGTTTTGAATCTTTACGTTGTGAACTGTGACATTCTGGCACTCTATGGGATTTACCGTCCAGCTTGGAGAGTTTACAATCTTTATTCCTTCGATAGTGACGTTGTTGCACCTGTAAAAACAGATAGAACGAGGTCTTGGATATTTTAACTCTTTATTTCTGTGAAGACGCCACCACTTTTCGCCCTGTCCATCAATTGTGCCAAATCCCACTACTGCAACGTTTTCAGCATTTTCAGCATATATCAAAGGAGAATAAACCTGCATCTCTTCGCCTTCCCAGCGGGTATATACAAGTGGATAGTCCTCTTCATCCTGTGAAAATTTCAACACAGCCCCGCTTTCAATGTAAAGTGTCATGTTGCTTTTAAGATGGATTGCACCTATATGATATATACCTGCTGGAACAAAAATTGTGCCTCCACCCTGCTTTTCACACTCCTCAATAGCCTTTTTAAAAGCTTCTGTGTCCTTGTCAATACCATTGCCCTTTGCTCCAAACTCTCGAACGTTTACAAACATCTTCGTTTTATACCTCCTATTATTAATTACTTGAAAAGCCTTTCTATCCAAGCACTTGCTTTCAAGAATGCTCCAACACCCTTGAGGTCATTTGTCTTTATTGGTTCACTGATATAATACTCATACGACCCATCTCTGTACGGATTTCCACCGAGTCCTGCCACCATACAAACTCCGTTGAGATTCAAAAGCCCATTTTCATCCTCTTCAACAAACCTGTAGATTATTCCTTCATACGCTCTTTCAAGTGCTTTAATATAACTTGAGTCCAAATACCCCTTTTCTATACCCTTTGCAAGTGCATATGCAAACATGCATGAAGCTGAAGCCTCAGGATAGTTTCCATTTCTGCCTATAAAGTTAACAACCTGGTACCAAACACCTGTCTCAGGGTCTTGATACTTCAAAACAGCGTCAATGAGCTGCCTGAAGATAGCCAAAATGGTTTCTCTTGATTGATGGTCTTGTGGCAGAAAGTCAAGCACATCGACTATTGCCATTGCAAACCAGCCAAGTGCCCTTCCCCAGAAATTTGGAGAGCAGCCTGTGATTTTATTTGCCCATTTTTGCTGCCTGCTTTCATCCCAACCATGAAAGTGAAGACCTGTGACTGGGTCTTTGGTGTGCTTTGCACAAAGGATAACCTGTTTTGCAACATCGTCAAATATCTCTTCAGCTTCATCCTTCCCTATCAAGGTTGCATACTCGGCGTAAAATGGTGAACCCATGTAGATGCCGTCAAGCCACATCTGATGTGGATAGATTTTTTTGTGCCAAAAACCGCCCTCTACTGTTCTTGGATGGGTCTTGAGCTGGTCTCGAAGAAGCTGTGCTGCCTTTTTGTACTTTTCTTCGCCTGTTTTTCTATATAAAAATAGAATTGCCTTCCCATTGTTTATATGGTCTATGTTGTACTCATCTTTTGAATATTTCTTGATATTACCATTCTCATCAACAAAAGAGTCGATGTTTTTCTTTATATACTCAAAGTATTTTTCATCAGAGGTATTCTCATAAATGTACTCCATGCCTTTGAACACAACACCATAGTCATACTGCCACTTGTCAGTAAGTTCTGGAAACTTTGCAATGACACTGTCTGCCATTTTAACAGAATAATTCTTTTTAGCAAGCTCCTTTAATCTTTTCATATACCATCTTCCTTCCCTTCAAGCTTTTATACTAAAAAAAGTAATCACTCCCTACTCTTATGGCGTATGAAGCAGAACAGTCAACACTGACAACTTCTTTCTTTTTGCTGATTGCATTTGACCCTGTTACAAGAACATCAGCCAGAAGAGACTGGCGCATAAGGTAACAGAACCCCCGAGGGCAATACTTGAACCCTCGGGGATAAGTATGGAAGGGTTATCTTGCAAGCCAGCCGCCATCAACGTTCAAGATACAGCCATTTACATAGTCAGAAGCTGATGATGCCAAGAACACAACAGCACCTTGCAAATCTTCTGGGGTACCCCATCTGCCTGCTGGAATTCTGGAAAGAATCTCCGCACTTCTGACAGGGTCTTCGCGAAGTGGCTTTGTATTATCTGTTGCCATATAACCTGGCGCTATTGCATTGACATTGATATTGTACTTTGCCCACTCATTTGCAAGTGCTTTTGTAATTCCTGCAACTCCACTCTTGCTTGCCGTGTATGATGGAACTCTTATTCCACCTTGGAAAGAAAGCATGGATGCGATGTTTATTATTTTGCCGCCTGTTCCTTGTTTTATGAACTGTCTTGCTGCTGCCTGGCAGAAGAAAAATACTGTCTTTAAATTGAGATTCAAGACATCATCCCAGTCCTTTTCTGTAAAATCTATCGCATCACATCTCCTTATAATTCCTGCATTATTTACAAGAATATCAAGTTTTCCAAACTCTTGGACAGTCTTTTCAATGATAGAGTTTATGGGCTCAATGGTCCTCAAGTCTGCTTGGATTTCTAAAAATCTTCTGCCAAGAGCTTCTATCTTCTGTTTTGTTTCTGTACAAGGCCCAGATGCTACCCCAACTATGTCTGCACCAGCTTCAGCCAAAGCAATTGCCATACCCTGCCCAAGACCTTTTGATGCTCCTGTCACAATTGCAACCTTACCATCCAGTTTGAATTTATCCAATATCATTTCAATGTCACCTCCAAAATCGCCCCTTATTTTAAATCTTTCATAGGCACAGGATTAACATCAGAATATGATTGATTTTCGCCTGCCATTGCCCAGATGAAAGTATAATTTTTAGTTCCAACACCAGAGTGTATCGACCAGCTTGGGCTGATTACCGCCTGTTCATTTCTCACAATAATATGTCTTGTCTCCTGCGGCTCTCCCATCAGGTGCAAAACAAACGCATCTTCTGGCATGTCAAAATAGAAGTAAACTTCCATCCTCCTGTCATGCAAATGGCAGGGCATGGTGTTCCATACATTGTTCGGCTCTAAAATTGTCATTCCCATTACAAGCTGGCAGCTTTTAACCCCGTCTGGATGGATGTATTTGTAGATTGTCCTTTCATTTGACTCAGAAAGCGAACCAAGATGAGTTGCCTCAGTTTGCTTGATATCAATCTTTTCTGTTGGATACTGTTTATGAGCGGGTGTTGAAACAAAGTAGAACTTGGCAGGATTTGAAGGGTCATCGCTCCCAAATTCAAGCTTTTTGGTCGACATTCCAACATAAAGCCCATCTTTCTTGTCAAGTTCGAACTTTTGTCCATCTGCCACAACATAACCTTTGCTGCCTATGTTGATTATCCCTATCTCTCTTCTTTCAAGAAAATATTGAGCACCAATCTCTTTTCCATCTTCCAAGACCAAAGCTTCCACTGTTGGCACAGCACCACCGACAATCACCCTGTCAACATGAGTGTAGACCATGTTGATTTTCCCGTATTCAAATAAGGTTTCAATCAAAAACTCTTTTCTTATCTGTTCTGTGGTAAGAGTTTTAAACTGGCTTGGATGCATTGCAAACCGAACTTCCATTTTCAAATAACCCTCCCTTGTTTTATCTTTTCATCATACCTGAGCTGTCTTGTAAAAGCGCCTGTTTTATTTCATCCTCAGTCACAATCAAACTATCACCTTCAACTGTATGTTTTAGAGCGCACATGTATGTTGCAACCTCAAGCATCTGAGTGCTTTCAAGCCCTCTTAAAATGCTATATAGTGCACCTGCAGTAAAAGCGTCACCTGCCCCCACCCTGTCAATAACTTCTATTTCGCGCTTTTTTGAAAACACAATGTTGCCATTTTCATCACTTGTATATGCAAAAAATATGTTTTTAGAAGCAGAAAGACTTCTTCTTGCGGCAAGAACTATTCTCTCCAAGTTTTGGTACTTTGTTTGCAACCTTTCAAACAAAACCTTTTGACCATCTGGAGTAAGGTCAATGCCTTCAGAATATTTGTCTTCCATATCAATCTTTAAAACTCTTCTTACATGCTCTTCGTTTGTAATTAAAATGTCCACATACGGCATAAGCTCTGAGATTACCTCGTTTGCCCTGTCATAGCTCCACAGTTTTGACCTATAATTGATGTCAAACGCCACCTTTGCACCTGCATTTTTTGCTGTCTTAAAAGCCATTTTTAGCTCATTTAGCACATTTTGTGATAAAGCTGCAGTGATTCCTGTTGAAAAAAATATCCTGGTCTTTCTCAAAATGTCCTCCCAGTCGATATCCCCAGGCTGTATCTCATTTATGGCAGAGTCTGCTCTGTCGTACACAACAGAAGATGCTCTCTGACCAACACCCTTTTCAAGAAAATAAATTCCAAGCCTTCTGCCTTTTCTTTTTATATAGCTTGTGTCAACCCCATATCTTCTCAGAAAGTTTATAGTAGCATCTCCAAGAGGATTTTGCGGAAGAAGTGTTACATAGCTTGTCTTCACCCCGATGTTTGACAGAGCAACAACAACATTTGCTTCAGCACCGCCAAAATTGATGTCAAAACTTGTCGCCTGCACAATCCTCTGATACCCAGGCGGTGAGAGTCTTAGCATTATCTCTCCAAAGCTTGTCACCTCAAACATCTTACCTATACCTTCCCCTTTGCTATCTTTATCTTTTCAACAAACTGTCTGCACACCTCTTCCACTTTGCTAAAATCTTCGTCATTTGCATATTTTGTTATATTTCCGCCAACACCTACAGCAAAAGCACCCGCTTTTATCCATTCATCAACGTTGTCAAGGTCAACGCCGCCTGTTGGCATAAGTCTTGCCTGTGGGATTGGTCCTTTGTATGCTTTTATAATCTTTGGTCCAAAAAGCTCTCCAGGGAAAATCTTTATAACATCTGCACCGCACTCAAGGGCTTCTACCACCTCTTTTATTGTCATAGCACCGGGCATCGAAGCTATCCTGTACCTGTTACAAAGTTTTACCATTTCAGGATTGAGGTATGGGCTCACAACAAACTTTGCACCCGCCAAGATTGCAATTCGTGCTGTCTCACTGTCAAGGACTGTCCCTGCACCGATTATTATCTTGTCCTCACTGTATGTTTTTGTAAGATGTCTGATTATTTCATCCGCACCTGGAACTGTAAAGGTGATCTCAATTGCGCTCGCTCCGCCTCTTATACAAGCCTCGGTTATCTTTAGAGCTTTTTCTTTTGACTCAGCCCTTACAACAACCACAAGCCCATTTTCGTGAATTCTTTCAAGCACCTGTTCTTTTTCCATCGAAGAGCTAAACCCCTTTCATTTAACTTTTTATAGTATTCTTAGAACCTGTCTTTTACATACCCAAGTCTACTTGAGATTGCCATTGCTGTGTCTACAACCTTTTTTGCATTTTCTTCATCCATTTCAGGCGGCAAAATGTTCACAGGGGCAGAAATGCTTATGGCAGCAATGATTTCATTTCTGTAGTCATATACAGGCGCAGCAATGCATCTGATTGAAGGTTGCAGCTCTTGATTATCAACTGCCCAGCCACGTTGTCTTGCAAGTATTATCTCATTTAAAAGAATCTCTGGATCGGTTATAGTGTTTTGTGTATAAGGCTTGAGTTCAATTGATTTTAGTATCTTTTTGATTTCATGGTCCTGATACTTGCTGAGCAAAACCTTCCCAAGAGCTGTACAATATGCGGGGACTCTTTTACCAATCGAAGAATAAAGCCTTATTGAGTTTACCTGCTCTACTTTGTCGATATACACAACATCGAACTCATCAAGTATGGCAAGATGAACAGTTACATTGAACATCTTTACAAGTTCTCTTAAATACGGATGTGCTTCTGTCTTAAGCTCGATGTTGTTAAGATACATGCTTGATATTTCAACAAACTTCACGCCAAGCTTGTATCTTAGAGTATGCCTGTCTTTTTGTACATACCCTCTTTGAAGAAGTGTCTGCAGTATCCTGTGGACTGTCGTCTTGTGAAGTGAAAGCTTTTCGGAAAGCTCACTTACAGTAAGTCCCCTTGGCTCAACAGCCAATGCCTCGATTATCTCAAATGCTCTTTCAATAGACTGTACACTGTTTTGCGCCATCTTATACTCTCCTGTTTCGTATTGTGAAACGGTGTTGCGTATTATTCACAAAAATATTATAACATTCTTTTCTGGTTTTTAAAATAATCAATTTTTCTAATTTAAATGCTCCCTGCGGGACAAGTCTTTTCCCGCAGGGAAACATTTTCTAAAATGAGCTACTTTATTACTTCTTGTTTAAAACCTCTTTATTGACAAGTGTTCTTGGAACTCTTCCTTCAATGAAATCTACTATATTGTTTGCTGCAAGCATTGCCATGTCAAGCCTTGACTCTTCTGTTGCAGAACCAATATGAGGAAGCATTACAACATTGTCAAGCTCAGCAAGCTCAGGCTCAAACTCGGGTTCTCTCTCATACACGTCAAGCCCTGCAGCATAAATCTTCTTTTCTTTCAGTGCCTTTACAAGCGCCTTTTCATCTACAATTGGTCCGCGTGCTGTGTTAATTAAAATTGCCGATGGTTTCATGAGAGAAAATTCTCTTTCGCCAATTAAATGCCTTGTCTGTGGTGTGAGCGGCACATGGATTGAAATAAAGTCTGCTTCTTTTAAAAGCTCATCAAGCGTTACATACTGTGCACCAAGCTCTTTTTCAAAGTTTTCTTTTCTTTCAAAGTCATAGTACAAAATCTTCATGTTAAATCCTTTTGACATTCTTGCAAAAGCCTGACCAATCCTACCTGCACCAATTACACCAAGTGTCTTGCCTGTCACGCCTTTGCCTAAAAAGAGCATCGGACCCCAGCCTTTGTAATGTCCGCCTCTCATGAACTTATCAGCTTCAACTATTCTTCTTGCCGCAGCAAACAAAAGCGCCCATGCAAGCTCAGCTGTTGCGTTTGTCAAAACGTCTGGCGTGTTTGTTACATAAACACCTCTTCTTGTTGCCTCTTCAATATCTATGTTATCGTAACCCACTGCATAGTTTGCAACAATCTTGACATTTGGTGCATGATCAAAAAACTCACTGTCCACTTTATCAACAAGCTGGGTTAAAACTGCATCCTTGTCAGCTATTGCTTTTAAAAGCTCTTCTCTTGTCATTGGTCTGTCGTGTGGATTTACTTCAACCTCACCGTACTTTTTCAAAAGCTCAATCGCAGGCTCCATTATTCTTCTTGTCACAAGTATCTTCATTCCAAAATTCCCTCCCAAAAGTGATAAAGTTTATGTTATAGAACTCATAAACAAGATAATTATAATCTTGCCCATGCCTCATTTAATACTCGCTTTGAGCTTGCAAGAACAATCTTTGGGTCTTGCCCTGCCATAGGTGTTACTTCAAAACTCAAAATTGGTCTTTTTACCGGGTCCATAAATCCTATTTCTTTTAATACTCTCAAAAACTCAATAACCTCTTCAACGTCATTTTCGCCGCCTTCTATTCCAAACATCGGATGCTTGTCACCATATGCAGGGTGGCTTGGGTCTTTCACAACCGCATTCCCAATATGAACATGTGTAAGATAATCTTTTACTGGCAGGAGCGCTTGCTCTGCTGTTTCTCTTGTAAGTGGCAGATGGCTAAGGTCAACAATCAAACCAAAATTATCATATTCTTTTTTGATTCTCTCTGCAAATTTTGCCGCAAGCTCTGCAGGTCCAATCAAGCTCTTTTTGTCTATGTCAAAGTCAAACACCTCAAGTTCAATCATGAAATTGCCTTTTGACTTTGCATAGTCGCAAAGCTGCAAAGTTGTATCAACCAAAGCTTCAAATGCTTCTTCTTTCTTTGCTTCATCATATTGCCTTGACAAAAATCCAAGCCCCTGGGCACCAAGCTCAATCGCCTCGTCAATCCTCTCTTTTAAAAAGTTTATAACCTGTTTCCTTTTCTCTGGGTCCAAATCGTTGGGGTTCTGCCCTGTTCTAAGAAGAGTTGGCTGTGCACCATACGCAACCGCTATATGTGCATCCTTTAACATCTTTGCTACTCTTTTTCTTACCTCTGGATCTTTTACCCATGTAATTTCTACTGCATCAAAGTAGTCGTCTTCCAAGATTATTTTTAAGGTTTCTTCAATTGGACCTTCGCCGCCAATTACCTCTGGAAATGACATGAAATGAATTGTTCCTATCTTAAAATATTTTTTAATTGGCTCGTTCATTTTTTCACACCTCCAAAAATTTTTATCTATATAATGTTGTAACTGCCAAAGATTTTAAGCTTTTTTATAGCCTCTTGTTTTACAATCTCTCTTATTTTTTCAAATATTGCTGGGGTCAAATCTTCTGTTTGCTTTATAAACTCTGGAAGCTGAGCATTTATAGCAAGTGTCAGGTCTGTAAATATGTTTACCTTGTTTATGCCATATTCTATACACTTTTTAAAATCCTCATCAGAAAGACCAGACCCACCATGCAAAACTAAATAACAATCAACCCTTTTTCTGATTTCAGAAAGCCTTTCAAAATCAAGTTTTGGTTCGCCTTTGTAAACACCATGAACTGTACCGATCGAAACAGCTAAAGCATCAACCTGTGTCTTTTGTGCAAATTCCTCAGCTTCATCAGGCTTTGTATAAAATTCTGGATTTTTAAAGTCAAAATCTCCTCTTCCCACAACTCCAAGCTCACCTTCAACGCTCACACCAACAGAATGCGCTATCTCAACAATTTCCTTGGTTCTCTTTATATTCTCTTCAAATGGCAAGCTTGACCCATCGAACATGACAGATGTAAACCCAGCCTTTATTGCTCTCATGATATTTTTCAGACTCTTTGCATGGTCAAGATGAACACACACTGGAACAGATGCCCTTTTCGCAAGGAAAATCATGACCTCTGCAATCATCTCAAAATCAAGCCTGTCAACAAACCTGTCAGCAACACCGATGATAATTGGGCATCTGAGCTGCTCTGCAGCATCAATCAGTCCCTCATAAAAGTCGGCAGAAAGCCCGTTGAACATCCCCACACCAAACTTTTTTACTTTTGTATAGCTTAATACCTCATTCAAATTTACAAGCAAAATAAAGACCTCCTAACCATCAATATTGAGAAAGCTTTGGATAAAGGGGAGAAACTGAGTTGTAAAGCTGGTTGTATATTTCATACACTCTGTTGTAAATCTCATGGTTTTTGCTGTCTGGCTGGTACTCAAAAAGCACTTCTCTTTTTTCCTCAATTAAGCTTTCCCTTGCACCAATTGCGTATGAAGCAAGAAGCATTGCTCCTTTTGATGCCGCCTCCTGTACCTTTTCAACAACAACATTCTTCCCCAAAATATCAGCTTTAATTTTGCTCCATACTCTGCTCTTTGCGCCACCCCCCATAGAAACTATACTCTCAGCTTTAAGCCCCATAGACTCTAAAATCTCAATGCACGCTCTTATTTCATACGAAATTCCTTCAAGCACAGCTCTTGCAATGTCAGCTCTTGAATGTGTCAGCGTCAGCCCAAACAGAACTCCTTTTGCATCAGGGTTCCATCTTGTCGCTCGGCTGCCCATGAAAAACGGTAAAAGCACAACACCATTTGCACCAGGGCTTGAACTTTCAGCTTCACTATCAATCAGCTCATAAACGTTCTCGCCTTTTTCCTTCTCGCCCCTGTAAAAGTTGTCTCTTATCCATCTTAAAATTGTACCGCTTGTGTTTATCCCCTGCTCAATCAAGTAGTGGTCTCTTATCACATGGCAGGAACACACAACTCTCGGGTCAAGACTTTCTGGCACTTTATTAGATGACATCGAAACATTTGTGGCAGTCCCTGTTGACTCCATAACACGGCTTCCTACAATCCCCGCTCCTAATGCCTCCAAAGGCCTGTCTCCACCACCGCTTACAACTGGTATTCCGCTTTTAAGACCCAGAATTTTTGCAACATCTTCTTTCAAATACCCTATGACTTCATCTGCATAACAAAGTCTTGGAAACTGAGAGGTTTTGACCCCCACAAACTCAAATATATCTTCCCACCACTGTCTTTTGTTTACGTCAAACATCATTGTTCTGCTTGCCAATGAATGGTCTGTTGCAGCCTCGCCTGTGAGCATGTACCCAATAAACTCTTTGGGCTGCAGAAAAATATAAGCTTTTTGCAAAATCTCTGGCTGATGTTTTTTTAGCCACAAAAGCTTTGTTGCAGTAAATGTAGAGTCTGGAATCAAACCTGTGATTTTATGTATCGTATCTTTCCCAAACTGATGTGAAATTTCTTCGGCTTCAAGCCGTGAACGCCTGTCCATCCACGAAATAGCTCTTGATAGAACATTTCCTTCCTTGTCAATTGGAACAACTGTCTCTCTTTGAGATGAAAGTCCAATTGCTACAATACCATCTGCCCCTGCTGCCTGTGCTACTTCCTTGATACCTTCTACTACTTCATTCCACCAGTCAAGAGGGTCTTGTTCTGCCCACTCAATCTGAGGTGTATATGTGGGATACTCCCTGTTTGCTTTTGCCAAGATGTTCCCCTGCAGGTCAAACACTATTACCTTGCAGGCAGTTGTTCCAATGTCTATGGTAAGAATCTTTTCCATTTAAGGTTTGCCCCTTTCAACATAAAAATCTCCTCTTTGCTTTTTTTGAGAAGGTTATACTACAGTTATTTTCACACCCTTTTGTCTGAAATTTTCCACAAGCTCACTACTTATTTCGCCTGCTGTGATAATTTCAGACACTTTGCTGAGGGTTGCAAACGAAACCATGGCATTTTTCTTGAACTTGCTGCTGTCTGCAACAACTATGACCTCTTTGCTGCTATCTATCATAGCCCTTTTTACCTCTGCTTCAAAAACATCAGAGGTTGTAAGACCTTTTTCAAGAGAAATGCCACTTGTTCCTATAAAAGCTATATCAGCACTAAACTGCAAAAATGCTTTCTGGGCTTCTGGTCCAACTGTCGAAAAGTTAGAATTTTTCACCTTGCCTCCAACTAAAAATAAATTGATACTGTTATTTGTTATGAGCTCATTAACTATATTTATGCCATTGGTTATCACAGTTATGTGCTGAAAGCTTTTGAGCTTTCTTGCTATCTGCTGTGTGGTTGTTCCTGTATCCAGAATTACAACCATGCCCTCTTTTATTCTATTTATTGCCTCAAGCGCAATCCTTTCTTTTTCTTGGATAAACTCTTTTGAGCGCTGGGAAATAGGTGGAACTATTGATACCCCTTCTTTTAAAATAGCTCCACCATAATTTTTTTCGATTATCCCTTCCTGCTCAAGTTTTTTCAAATCTCTTCTTATTGTCTCGTCAGATACGTTGAAAATGTTGCAAAGCTCTGTGACAGTCACACTCTTTTTCTCCATCAATATCTCTTTAATTTTTTGCCTGCGCGTTGCCGAAAGCATCTCTCTTCATCACCTATTTCTTACATGTGGATTTGTGTGTCAGCTTATTAATATTCTACTCAATTTTTTGAGGAATTGCAATATGAAATTCAAAATGATTACACAAGATTGGTCAAACATTTTTAAAGGTGAAAATAAAAAAGCAGGCATCTGCCCGCTTCCTACTTTTTAATACTGTGTTCGCTATATCTCTACTTTCCACTCTCCTAAAACCTTTTCCCTTGTATACATCTCAGCTTCCATTTCATCAAGTTGAGGTCTTTTGGGATTTTGTTTGCCGCTACCTGGACCAAAATTTTTATACTCAAAAAATCTTTCATTTTCTGGGCAAAAGCCATGCATCTCACACCAGCCATCAGTGTGAATATGTTCGTCCAAATAACATTCTCTGAACACAACATTTGCCCACCTGTTAGGATCAGAAGATGGATGCCATGGTCTTCCAAGGTAGACACACTCTTTTTCTCTTATATTGGATATAAGCTTGCATCTTATGAATAAGAACCCATACTGGCTATCTGGTTTTGTACTTGCTGCTGTAACATACCCTTTTATTTTTCTGTCTTCCCTGTCAAGAGAACATATCACACATTCTTCGAAGACAGCTGTTGCTGCTCCAAAAATGAAATCTACATCTCCCTCTATGTAGCATCTATAATAATACTGTCTCCCAAAATCAGCATAAAGAGTGTCCTGAGTACTTTTAAAGGCGCAGTTGAAAAACATTAACCTGTCAGCCAACGCCTTTACTGCAACAGCCTGTCTGTGCTCAATCGGAACATTTCTATCAAAACCATTTTCAAATGTAATATTTTCAACAACAAAATCCTCTCCAGATATTGTAAATGTAGCAGTGTTTGAGGTAGATAAAATCCCTCCATTTTCTGCGGGAAGTCCTGCTGCCAAAGAATAAGTCACAATGGTTTTGTTTCTGTCCTCACCAATCAGCATTACCCTTGACGAATCAATATTTACTTTTTCTCTATAAATTCCATTTCTTATAAACACAGCTTTATATGAAGAGTTTTCTTTTTTAAGGATTTCGGTCAAGCTTTTTAAACTTTTGCAAAAAACTATGCCACCTGCAACATCTTTGTCACACCCCGCATAGTTTTGGTCAACTATTGCAAACGGTTTTTCCAGATATCTTATACTTTTATTCAAAACATACTTGTTGCCTTCAAGATTTTCACCTTCAATCTGCAAGTGGTTTTTTCCTTCATTCAGCTTAACAACCGCGTCTAAAATCTCATCTTCTCTGAGAAATCTTTCTATTAGCAGTTCTTTGTTGAGCGACATCTTCACAAAAATATTTTCATCTGCCTTGACCGAAACCTTCACATATTTGGACAAAGTAGCATCGGGAAGGTAGCTCTTTAAAGAAAACACTGCCTTTTTCACCTCAGTATTTTTTATTTGCTTAGATTCTATGATTTTTCTTTTAGGTTTTTCAAGGTCAAAAAATTAAGGAAAAGAGACTTTTATTTAGCTTCTTTAAAATTTCTAATAAAGTGAACAAAATAAAAAAGACTGTCGCACATTTTTGACAGTCTTGCATCCAAGCTTAATATTATTTTCAAACATAACAATCTTCTTCTTTTTTGAGCCTTCTTACAGCTACAATCTTGTTCCCTTTTTGGTTCTGCTTGACCTTCTCACAAAGTGATGCAACTATCATAAGTCCTCGACCAAACTCATATAAATCTTCTATCTCATCTTTTTCATCGTATGGGGTGTACTCTCTAAATACTCTGTCAATGTCAAACCCTTCTCCTTCATCCTCAACAACAATGTAACTAAGCTTTCTATCTACTATTCCAACCTTTACTTTTACAGACTTTGAACTGTCTTCCTTATTGCCATGGACAACAGCATTTATTAAAAGTTCATTTACTATGAGTTTGAATTCTAAAAGCTCATCTGCTGATATATTAGTTTCCCTTGTTAAAAATGATAGTATCTCTTTTTCTGCTACTTTGACAAGCTGGAGATTACTTGTAAACACAAGCTGTAAAAATTTGTTCTCCATCTCCTCCACGCAACCTTCTTTCCAAATTTTTATAATATCCATCCTACAAAAATACCACAATCAATCCCTCTTTTGTGCCTGAAAAATCTCTTCTACTTGATATATACCCTCAAATACTCTACTTTACACACACAAACATTAAAACTCACCTATTTTGAAAGCTTATCTTCGCTTTTCTTCAAAGAACCTTTTTAAAAGAAGCCTGCATTCATCTTCACATATTCCTCCTATCACTTCTACCTTATGATTTAAAAAAGGATTTTGTGAAAGATTAAAGCAAGACTCAGCAGCACCCATCTTAAAATCCCTTGCACCAAAGTAAAGCCTTTTTACTTTACTCAAAACTATTGCACTCATACACATCGGGCACGGCTCTTTTGTCACAAACATCTCGCAGCTTCTTAAGTCCTTTGTAGAAAGCTTTGATGTGGCGTCAATTATGGCAAGAATCTCTGCGTGGTAAATAGCCTTTTTACTGTCATTTCTTTTGATGCTGATAATTTTACCATTCTTTACAACAGCTGCGGCAACTGGGATGTCATTTGAACGACTTGCATACTCTATCAGAGTTTTCATCACATTATATATATACATCAACTTATCACCTTTTTCTTTATCAATTTTTAACAAATTTTTTTGAATTTTTTTGTCATCAAAAACTGTCTTTTGAATAATCATTGCATCTCTATCATATTTTAGATAAAACTTAGACACATTCTATATTTTAACCCATCAATTAATTCCCCTCAATAAAAACAAACTACTGTGAAAGGACAATTAGGTTTGGATAAAAATAGAAGATAGCAAATGGGGAATATCTAATGATGGCTTGAAATAGTATTGACAATCTAATTAAAGCTGTATATACTGTATATATACAGTATATAAAAGGGGTAAGAAAAATGTGCTAAAGCTTGTGATTTCGCAAACATCAAACAAACCTATATATGAACAGATAAAAGATCAAATAAAGAAACAGATAATAGAAGGAAGTCTTAAGGCAGGAGATAGTCTTCCATCAATCAGAGTTTTAGCAAAAGAGCTAAATGTCAGTGTTATTACAACCAAAAGAGCATATGAAGAGCTTGAAAAGGAAGGATTTATTGTTACAGTGCCGGCAAGAGGGACGTTTGTTGCTGAGATTGATAGAGAAAAAATTTCTAACATAGGCACAAAAGAGATTGAAGAAGATTTGCGAAAGGTTATCAAAAAAGCAAAACTTCTTGGGTTTGACCTGGATAAGCTGATTGAGATGATTGAAAGACTTTATAAAGGAGATGAAACCTAAAAATGATTGCCTTGTATGTTAAAAATCTTACAAAGACATATAAAAATTTTAAGCTTGAAGTTCAAGAGCTTGTTTTAGAAAGTGGCTATATAATGGCACTCTTGGGAAGAAACGGTGCTGGCAAGACAACTTTAATAAAGTGTATTCTTGACCTTGTCAAAAAAGAAAGTGGGGAAGTTTTAATCTTTGAAAAGCCTTTTAACTGTGACGAGGTACAAATCAAACAAAGGCTTGGGGTGGTTCTGGAAAATCCAATTGTGCCAGGGTATCTGAAACCGAAAGAGGTAAAAGAGATAATGAAGGCATTTTACAAAACATGGGATGATAAGCTTTACAAAAAACTTTGTGACCTTTTTGAAATTGACCAGAACAAAAAGATATTTCAGCTCTCAAAAGGAACTGTGATGAAACTGTCTATTGCTCTAGCTTTAGCTATAAGACCAGACCTTTTGATTTTGGATGAGCCAACATCAGGACTTGATCCTGTTGCAAGAAACCAGTTTGTTGAGATTTTGCAGGAGTTTGTTCAATCAGAAGAAAAAGCTGTCTTTTACTCAACACACATAGTGTCTGACATTGAAAATGTTGCTGATTTTGTAACAATTATTGATGGTGGCAAGATTGTGTTCAGCTCATCGCGTGAAAGTATTCAAGATGATTACTGCATAGTGAAGGGAGCTGCAAATGAGTATGACAAAATCCCGAAAAGTGCAGTTTTGTCTTTGAAGAAAAGCTCTCTTTCTTTTGAGGCACTGTGCCGCAAAAAAGATGTTAAACTTTTCCAAGATGAATTTGTGGTTGAAAAGCCATCCATTGAAAAGTTCTATGTTATGCTTGTGAGAAGGGATGAGGAGGATGAAGTACTGGAAGTTGTATAAAAGATACGTGACTCTAACACTTTTGTATTTTCTTGTATATATGCTGGTGCTATGCGTTTCTGAGGTGGTTTTTAATTCGCCTATAAATATTGAATCTTTTATGAGCAGATTATTTAGTATGGCTTTTACTGGAATCTATTTAACTTTTGCAATGACTAATTTCCCTTACAACAAAATTAATTTTTCTTCTGAAATAGACTTGATGATGCTATTGCCACTAAAAAGAGTAAATATAGTTCTTAGTCGGTTGATAAGAGACATCTTAATATTTTTGCTTTTTCAGATTTTTCTGATACTAATAACACTGCTCATAATAAAAAAGTTAGATATTATTATTTTATACTATCTATTTTTGGAAATAAATATGCTAATTAGCTATCAACCTGTCTTCACATGGTCAAGCAATCAAAAACACATTAGCAATACAGCAAGAATATCGGCAGTAGCATTCTATTTAGCTGTTCCCTTCATTGCTGATTTGCCACTTATGCTTTTGTTTTCGTTATCTTCCAAAAGTATATGGTATTTGCCTATAAATATGCCAAACACTTTGGTTTTATCTTTAGCTTTATTTTACACACTTTTGTTAGCCGGTGTTTCAATATTTATCTCATATAAGCTTATTTTTAACAAGGAACTTTAAAATTTCTCAAGGAGATGAAAAAAATGAAAGAATATTTTGTACACATAAAAGGTATAAAAGGTAAAATAGTAGCATGGATTTTCTTTGTTTTGGTGTTTACAGCCTTCTATACCTTTTTATATCAGCAAATAAAACTTGCTTCTCTTGGATATGCTTTTTCGCTTGTAACCACCATTGTGAGTCTAAATAAACTCATTTTCTATTACAGCGATGAAGGCAGCGCCATAGCAAACCGAGCAAGTGCAAATTCATATTTTCCTTTTTTGGTTCTACTTCCTACTAAAAAATCATCAATTGTAATCTGGGATTTTCTGCACGGTGCAGCTGTGATTATAATGTATATCGCCGGCTTTAACATTGTTTTTGAGATTTTAAAATGGCTCTTTGGTATCTCTCAACAGTATAACATCTACCCTCTTTTTATCTCTCCACTTGCAACAACACTTTTTCTATTTTCTTTCTACTGTCTAATGATGGCTGTAATCTCTCTTATACATAACAGAACATTCACTTTGATATTGGCAACCATCACAAATGTCTTGTTGTTTATACCTTTTTATGTCCCTTTATTTTTAACCGCAGAGGATAAAAAAGTTGCAAGCTTCCTTACAAATCTGTATAATGATTCTATGATATCAATTCCATTTTTGTTTATTTCAATATTAATGTTTTTGATTTCGCTTCTTGTAAACTTGAAGGTAATTTACAGGCGCGAATTTTGATGTGTAAATCTTTTTGAGAAAAAACAAAACCACAGGAGGATGTAAAAATGGTAGAGCTGATTGAGCTTACCAAAGACTTTGGAAAGGTTTTGGCTGTTGACAGGCTGTCATTTAGAATTGAAAAAGGTGAGATTTTTGGAATTCTGGGTGAAAACGGTGCTGGCAAGACAACAACCCTCAGAATGCTTGCCACAATGCTAAAACCGACTTCTGGAACAGCCATCATCTCAGGGCTTGACATCACAAAAGAACCAGAAAAGGTGAGACGGAAAATTGGAATTCTTTTTGGAAGTGAGAGCGGACTTTATGCAAGGTTAACTGCCCGGGAGAACATTGAATATTTTGGGCTCTTGCACGACATGAAAAAGGATGAGATTAAAAAGAGGATTGATGAGCTATCTGAAAGCTTTGGAATGCAGGACTATATCGACAGACCTGCCGGAACATTTTCAAAAGGTATGAAGCAGAAGGTGTGCTTTTTAAGGTCAATAATTCACAATCCAGAAGTGATGCTCTTTGATGAGCCGACAAACTCTTTGGATGTGTCAAGCGCAAAAGAAGTACATGACTTTATAAGGCTTTGCAAGCAGGAAGGAAGAACAATCATATTTTCAAGCCATTCAATGAGCGAAGTTGAAAAGCTGTGTGACAGGGTTGCAATTATTCACAAAGGAAAGCTTGTGGCACTTGGAACAATTGATGAGATAAAGCAAAGGTTTTCTGGCCACAGCTTTGAAGATGTATTCTTAAGACTGGTAGGTGAGGAAAGATGAATGTGAATTTAAAGCATGTGTGGATAGTTCTCAAAAAAGAACTCAAAGATGCGTTCAGAGACAGAAAATCGCTTTTCGTTGGTATAATCATGCCAATGCTCTTTATTCCTGTGATTTTTATAATAGCATCGGTTGCTGCAAAGTCTGCATATGAGGTAAAACCAGAAAAGACTCCAATCTGTGTGGTTGGAAAAGAGTATTCAAAAACAGTTGTGAATATGATTGAAAAATCCGAATTTCAAATTGTGGCTTCATCAGACCCCAAAAAAGAGCTGCTGGATGGGAAAATAAAAGCTATTTTGATAATTCCAAAGGATTTTGAAAAGTTAATTCTTCAGGAAAAACAGACAAGCATTCAGATTTTGACAAATGATGCAGACATGAAATCTTCAAATGTGGGAAGCATGCTCAGTGAAATGATAAATAATTTTTCCAGAGAGGTTGTAAAACAAAGACTTGTGCAGAAGAACTTGGACCCTTCAATAATAGAACCAATTGTCATAAAGAAGGAAAATGTTGCACCACCAAAGAAACAGTCAGCAACATTCTTGGCATTTTTGATTCCAATGTTTTTGACGCTGTGGGCGGCACTTGGTGGAATGAATGCTGCAATTGACATAACAGCAGGCGAAAAGGAAAGAGGGACGCTCGAGCCTCTTTTGACAACAGCTGCAACAAGGACATCACTTGTAACTGGAAAGTACTTAGCGGTGAGTGTCATGGCGCTTTTAGCAGGGCTTTCATCTTTGATTGGAATTGTTGTATCCTTTGCAGCTCTTCCTTCTGTGCTTGGTGAGAACTTCAAAAATAGTCCTTTTGCAGGTTATTCAGTATCACCTGTGACAGTTTTGATTATGCTTTTGGTTGTTGTTCTGACAGCAATCATTTTTGCTGCAATTGAAGTTGCCATAGCTGCCTATGCAAGGTCGTTCAAGGAAGGGCAGACTTATCTTTCCCCTGTGAGCATAATTGTGGTCATCCCACCTTACCTTACAATGTACAAAATGCCAAACGAACTGACAGATACTTACTTTGTTCTGCCGCTTGTAAATGCTATATCTATTTTGAAAGAGCTTATCTATGACATTGTTAACCTTCAGCACCTTGGGCTTTTTGTGATTTCTTCTTTAGTGTACATCGTGATCTCAATAAAGTTTGCTGCAAGAATGTTTGAAAATGAGAAGGTGCTGTTTAGGAATTAGTACAATAAAGGGCTTGCACACATCCTTTTTGTGCAAGCCCTCAAAACCTCCTCTTTTAGTATTTTGGCAAGTGTAAGATTAAAAGGTCAAAAAAGGTAAACAATATTACTATCTTTTTGCTAAATACTTCCTTATATCAAGAGCAACTGCAACACCGATAATAAGACCTTTTATAATAAGTTGCCAATAAGGGTCAACTCCAATGAATGTAAGACCATAATTTATAACTCCAAAAATCAAAACACCGGCAAGCACGCCTGGAACAGTTCCAATTCCGCCTGTTGTTGAAACACCACCAACAACGCAAGCTGCAATAGCGTCAAGCTCATACATATTACCGTAATTATTTGTAGCGCCACCTGTTCTTGCAGCCTCTAAAACACCCGCAAGCCCATATAAAAGTCCTGCAAAAGCATAGACAAAAATCAAAACCTTAGAAACATTTATACCAGAAACTCTCGCAGCATTGACATTCCCACCAACTGCATAAATACTCTTCCCAAGCGCTGTTTTATTCAGCAAGACCCAAACTACCAAAGCAACAATTAGAGCAATTATCAAAATGTATGGAATTGAATACTCTCCCGAAATCCCAATATATCCCGTTCCTAAGTTAGTAAAATCTGATCTCAAACCACCAATTGGCTGTGAATTGTTTGGTGGAAGGTTAAAATACAGTGAGTTTGCACCATAGATAATAACCATTGAACCTAAGGTTGCTATAAAAGGCGGCAAATTTAACCGAGAAATTGCAACACCGTTAACAATGCCGAATAATAATGTTATAGCCATAGCTATCAAAATTGGAACAATAAGCGGAAGTTGAGGAAGTTCAGGGAAAAACCTTCTTGCATAGTCAGCAGTTTGAAGCATTGAAGCAGAAACAACTGCCGCAAGTCCAACAGCTCTTCCAGCTGACAAATCAACCCCGCCAGTAATCAAAACAAGGCTCATGCCAAGTGCAATAATTGCTCTTGTTGATGACTGCAAAAGTATGTCTCTGAAACATCTCCATGACAGAAAATCTGGACTGATAAATGCAATCACAATTATAAGCGCAAGTAAAATGAAATAAATTGCATTCTGTGAAACTATTTGCTTTATTCTCTTTGCTGATGTCATTTTGAAGTTGACCTCCTCAAAAATAATATTTACGCTGAAAATCTGGTTGCAAGTTTCATAATTTCTTCTTCTGTAGCTTCATTTCTCTCTAAAATACCTGAAACTCTTCCCTCACACATGACAAGAATTCTATCAGACATTCCTAAAAGTTCTGGCATTTCTGATGAAATCATAATAATACTCTTGCCCTCTGTTGCAAGCTGATTTATTAAGTTATAAATCTCAAATTTTGCACCAACATCAATTCCCCTTGTTGGCTCATCTAAAAGCAGGATTTCGGGCTCTGTCAAAAGCCAGCGAGCAATTAATACTTTCTGCTGGTTACCACCTGATAGATTCTTTATTTGAGCTTTGTATGATGGCGTTTTTATCCTCAATATATCTATAAAGTTTTGCGTATCGAGAAGTCTTTTTTTGTCATTCAAAAGCCCAAACCCGTTCAAATATTTTCTTAGGCTTGCTAAGGTGGTATTTTCTAATATATTTAATTCTGGAATAATTCCAGTTAGCTTTCTATCTTCTGTGAGCAGTGCAATTTTATTTCTTATAGCATCCTGAGGATTTTTGATAATCACTTCTTTACCTTTGATAAAAATCTTGCCTTCTTTAATGCTTCTTAAACCAAAAATAGCCTCTATTAGTTCTGTTCTTTGAGCCCCCACAAGACCTCCAATTCCTAAAATCTCACCTTTTCTTAGCTCAAAAGAAACATTTTTGAATGATTTGGGATCAACAGAGGTCAAATTTTCAACTTTCAAGATAACCTCAGATGGTTTATTTGTTTTTTGTGGGAATCTATCTGACATCTGTCTTCCAACCATATTTGCAATCATCATATCAGGTGTAAGCTCTGAAATACTCCATGAACCAACAACCTTTCCATCTCTCATTATTGTAACTTCGTCAGCTATTTCAAAAATTTCTTCAAGTTTGTGAGATATATAAATTATTGAAACTCCCTTTGATTTCAGATCTCTTATTATTCTGAACAGATGTTCAACCTCATTTTCTGTCAAAGAAGAAGTAGGTTCATCCATTACAATTACTTTTGAGTTGTAAGAGACAGCTTTTGCAATTTCAATAAGCTGAACCTTTGATACTGAAAGATGTCCAACAATCGCTTTTGGATCAACATCAATCTCAAGTTTTTGTAAAAGTGCTTTAGTATCTTCATACATTTTTTTATGGTTGACAAATTTAAACGGACCTACGCTCACACGTGGAAATCTCCCCAGCCAGATGTTTTCCATCACATTGCGTTGATTGACTGGCTGAAGTTCTTGGTGAATCATTGAAATCCCAAGCTTTATAGCGTCAATTGGATTGTTTATGTGAACATGTTGACCATCTAAAATTATCTCACCACTGTCAAGCTTATAAATTCCGAACAGACACTTCATTAACGTGGACTTCCCCGCACCGTTTTCACCCAAAAGAGCATGAACTGTTCCTCTTTTTATTTTTACAGTGACATTATCAAGAGCTTTAACTCCCGGAAACTCCTTTGTAATACCATTCATCTCCAAAATATACTCTGTCTTTGCCATTGCAATTGCACCTCTTGAATCAATTTTCCAGCTATGAAAAATCAAAATTAGTGCCACCTTGTCATCGGACATATTTGAAGTTTTTTGACAAGGTGGCGAAAAATGTTCTTTAGAAATCTTTATTGCTCATTTACGTATTTCTTCATCTCTTCTAAATTGTCCTTTGTAACCTTTTGATATGGAACCCAAATGTACTTTCCATCTGTGATGTCAAACCCAACATTCTCTTTTGTTGGTTTTTCTCCCTTTGCAAGAACATATGCCAAATTGAACGTAGCTTTTCCTTGAGCCTTTGCGTCGTTCAAAACAGTACCTAAAAGTGTTCCTTCTTCAAGAGCCTGAAGACCTGGAGTTGTTGCGTCAACACCGACAACAGGAATGTATTTACCATTCTTGAAATACCCTGCAGCTTTTAATGCCTCAATCGCACCAAGTGCCATATCATCGTTGTTGCAGAATACAGCTTCAATCCTATCGCCAAATGATGCCAAGAATGCCTGCATCTTTTCTTGGCCTTTTACCCTGTCCCACATAGCTGTGTCTTGAGCTAAAGCTTTTGTCTTGATACCTGCTGCCTCAACAGCTTTGATTGAATACTCTGTTCTCAAGATTGCATCCTGATGACCAGGCTCACCAGTAATCATAACATATTCCATAATACCGTTGTGGTTTTTGTCAGCTTCTGGATGTGATTTCCAGTACTCTGCCATGATTTCTCCTTGCAAAGTTCCAGACTGCTCAGCTTTAGCGCCAACATAGTAAACCTTGTCCCATTTCTTCATATCTTCTGGAAGCGGCTCTCTGTTGAAGAACACAACTGGAATGTTTGCCTGTTTTGCCTTGTCGATCAAAACACCTGCTGCTGTTCTGTCAACAGGGTTGATTGCAAGAGCGTCAACTTTCTTTGTGATGAACAGGTCAATCTTATCATTTTGAGTTGACTGAGAGTTCTGGCAATCAACAAAGTCAAGCTTTGCTTTACCTTCACCTTCTTTTGCAATTGCATTTCTAACACCTGTCATGAACGTGTCGTCAAACTTGTAGATTGCAACACCAATATAGGGCTTGTTTTCTTCTGATGTTCCATTTGAACTGTCATTTGTGCTCTTTTTACCACAACCGACAAGAACAAGTGAAATAATTAAAACCATTGATACTAAAACCACCCAAAATTTCTTTTTGTTGAACATTTACCAAAACCTCCTCATGTTATTTAGTTTTTATATAAATTTTGATTACACTATCAAATTTAAATCAAAATTAATAGCAAATCACTAAACTTTTTTGTCAACTTTTTAAGCTTTTGAACAAATGAAATAAAAAATTTACTGCAATTTTTTGTGGTCAATTTTTTGCTGTATATTGGAGTTTAACTTGATAACTTCAGATGCTAAAATAGTTTTTAAAGGAGTGTGTAAAAAAATGTCCTCAACAAAAAATTTCATATTAAAGTACTTAATAATTACAGTTTCTCTCTTGCTTCTGCTTATCTTGGTGTGGCTATCAGCAAGTGACTTTTTAGTCATTCGTAAAATGGGCAATTTAAATAACTTTTCACAAAATAATTATATAAACTGCGCTGTTATATTGCCTAAAAATGAAATGTATTGGAAAGAATTTTTAGGTGAGTTTGAACAGTTCGCTCAGGCACAAAAGGTTTTATCAGAAACCATCTTCTATGAATCCGAACAAGAGGAGGTTTTTGGCTTAAAACTGGCTCTTTTTTCAAAGTTTGATTTTGTCATACTTTGCGATTTATTTCACAGCAGTGAAATTAAATCTTTAATCGACCAGCTCAAACTGCAAAAAATTAAAGTGATATCTATTCTCAACAGTAACCTTAAAGATTTTTTTGACACAACGCTAGGTTTTGACTATTTTCAAAAAGGTAGGCTTGTTGCAAGTAACATTGAAATTGTAGCAAAACAAAAAAATTTAGATAGACTCAAAATTGCAGTCATAACAAATACAATCAACAAGAGTTTATCAGGCAATAGCGAAGTTGAAGGTATAAAAAGCTATTTAAAAGAAAAAGGAATAGAATTTTCTGTAGATTTATTTTCAATTGAATATGGAAATGCTGAGTCAGAAAAACTTTTAAATAACATAATAGCTGCTCAGCAATACAACTGTTATTATACAACCGAAGAGCTTGAGACTTTTGCTTTTATCGATAGTTTTGTCAAATCTCCAAAAGATTCAAATTTTATCTTTATCGGAGCAGGAGATGATTCACGACTTTTAAGATACAGAGATGAAGGACTTATTGACAGGCTTGTTATGCCAAATTACGATGAACTTGCTATCAGGTCTATTTTGATTATGAAGGACTTTGAAAAATTAGCTTCTAAGGGCCAATTTATTCCTATATCCATAATCGTTAAATAGGTTGGGTGATGAAAATGATATTATCATTTAAGACATACAAGGCAAAACTTATATTTTTTATTCTAACCTTCATCCTTACAACAATCGCAATAAACCTACTAATTCAGCTTAATGTTAATTTTCTTCACAACTACTTTGATAAGACTTATCATAACATTGAAAGTATCAATACTATAACAAATAACTTTGGAACAATTAGCAGAAGTATTCAATCTTATGTTATTTCTGGAGATTCAGACTCAATCTTAAACGTTTACGACAGTTTAAATTCTATATCATATGAACTAAACCAGCTTACTTGCCAGAGTGAAGACGAAATTGTTTATAAAAGAAGTATTACTAACATATATAAAACAATAAATGATAACATTGACATGGTTATACTTTATAAAAAACAAGGAAAAGATTACACAAAGAAGCTTTCAGACACAATAGAAAGTTTAGATTATGCAAATTACTTTTTACAGAAATTTACTCAAAGTAAAATTAATCATAGTGTTGAATATTATAACAGTTTAAAAAGCTCTATTCGAAAGATTACAAATACAAATTATGTAGTAATAGCATTATGGTTTATACTTTCAATAATAGTTAGCCTTCTTTTCACAAAAGAGCTAACAGATCCAATATCAAAACTTGCAAAATATTCAAACAAAGTAGCAAAAGGAGAATTAAATTTTTCAATTCCAAAAGTTGATTCTACAGATGAATTAGGGATTTTAAATAATTCTTTTAGTGACATGCTTGAAAACATCAAAGATATGCTGAAAAAACTTGAAGATAAGGCTGAGCTTGAAAAAGAACTTGCAAAGAAAGAAATAGAAATGGTAAAGTATCAACAAGCATTGCAAGAGGCAGAACTAAAATCGCTCCAAGCTCAGATAAATCCACATTTTTTGTTCAATACATTAAATACACTTGCTCAAATGGCAATGTTGGAAAATGCGGATAAAACTTATGATATGCTTATAAAAACTTCTAATTATCTTAGATACTGTGTTCAAAATATAAATAAGCTTGTAACACTGAGTGAAGAGGTTGAAAATGTGAAGAATTATATATTTATTCATAATATAAGATTTAGAAACAAAATTAATCTTGAAATTGATATTGAAAAAGAGATTGAAGATGCAAAAATACCAAGTATGATACTTCAGCCTATAGTTGAAAATTCTATTGTTCATGGGTTTGCAAAAAAGAGAGAAGGAACAATAAAAATAGTTGCCAAAAAATATTACACCAGCTATGTGAAAATTCAAATTATAGACAATGGTAGTGGTATAGAACCCGAAGTGCTATCAGAACTTGCTAAAAAATCCTACGTTTCTAAAACATCCACAGGCATAGGAATTGAAAACATCACAAAAAGGCTTGAGTTTTTCTTTGGAATAAAAGAGCCTATTTTTATTGAGTCAAAGAAAGGCATAGGAACAACAGTGACAATTACTATTCCTTATATAAACTAATTATCATAAAGAGGAGCTGAAAAAAATGAAAAAGATTCTCATATGTGATGACGAGTCTATCGTAATTGAATCAATTTCGCATATATTAAAAAAGAATTTTTCAGAACAGATGACTATTGACGAAGCTTATGACGGAGAAGAAGCACTGCAAAAGTTGATGTTTGAAAATTATCATGTAGTTTTTATAGACATACAAATGCCAGATATGAGCGGAATAGAAGTAATGGAAGAAATCCGAAAAGTAAAAAAAGACCCTTTTCCTCTTTTCATTATTATCTCAGCACATGACAAATTTGAATATGCAAGAAAATCGGTCGAGCTTGGCGCTTTTTCTTATATACTAAAGCCCTACTTGGTATCAGACATTGTAAACATTACAAAAAAAGCTTTTGAAGAAATTGACAACATTTTGTCTAAGCAAAAAGAAGAATTGGAGAGGAAAAGAAAAATTAAAGCCATGCAATCTTTAATAGAAAATGGGTTTTTATTTTTTATCCTGAACAACAAACTATTTTCAGATTTTAACTTAAGACAATTAGAACAGTTCCTTGAAATTCAAAACCTTCAGTACGGTATTGTTGCAATTTTGAAGGTAGAGCAGGAAAATTCTTTAAATAATATAGACATTTTAAGTGAACTTAAAACTGAAATTAAATCAGCTTTCTCAAACAAATGCATCGTATCTTTTTTATCTCCAAGCTCACTTTTGTGTATATTTTCAGCCGAAAGTGAGACTTACAAAGAAGTTTTAAAAGATAAACTAAAAAAGATAATCAAATCTAAAACAGATACTGAAATACAAATAGGTTTGAGCAACTTATGTAATCTTTACGATGACTTTGAAGAAGCATTTTACGAAAGTTACAGTAATATAATCTCTGAAGATAATGAAGAAACAACAGATTTATATGTGGAGCTTGAAATAATGGAAAAAAGACTATTAAATTCACTTTTAAAAACTACCAATATTATTCAAAAACAGCAGCAGATTTCAGAGCTTATAAAAAAATATACTTTGGCATATGGAATTAACCAAGCGCGATACAAGATAATTTTGTTTGTTATCCAGTTATTAATTGAAATTAACATAAAAGAAAATGCAAAAGTCATATATGCAATGGAAAAATTTTTAAAAGATATTATTTCAATTGACAATGAAATGGAGATAATCCAAAAATCATTTGAAATAATCCAAATAATCATCAGCGAAGCAGCAATACAAAAAAAAACATACAGCTCGAGCAATATAGTTTCACAAGCTCTTGAATACATTAAAAACAATTTTAAAAGAAATATCTCTTTAGAAGAAATGAGCCAAGTATTAAATATTAGTCCTTATTACTTTAGTAAAATCTTCAAAAAATCAGTTGGTATAAATTTTAAAGAATACTTAATAAAACTGAAAATAGAGCACGCACAAAAACTTTTGACAGAAACAAATATGCCCATAAAAGAAATAGCATACGAAATTGGATTTGATGACCCCAATTATTTTATCAAAGCATTTAAAAAATACACGGGTTTGACACCTGCTTCAGTTAGAAATAATAGAAATAAATAAAGGTGAGGAAACAATAATGAAAAAGATATTAAATTTTAAAGTAATCATAATTGGATTAGCTATTACATTGACATTTATTATCATCTTTTTGTTTGCTTATATTCACTTTTTAAAAAAGAACAATATTAATCGTCCGCTTAAAATTGGATTTGCAATGAGTACACTAAAAGAAGAAAGATGGTTTTTTGACAGAAAATATCTCATTGATGCTGCAAAAGAGAAAGGTTTTGAAGTAGAGTGGACTAACGCAAACGAAAATGATATGACCCAATATCAACAAGTTAAATATCTTATTTCAAAAGGTATAAACTTGCTTATTATAGTTCCCAGCAGTTATGACTCTGCAAAAAATGCAATTGAACTTGCAAACCAGAAAAACATCCCCGTTATATGTTACGACCGAATAGCCTTAGATGCAAACATAGATGCCTATCTAGGATTTAACAATCAAAAGATTGGCGAAATTATGGCAAAATACTTACTGCAACAATCACCTTCCGGTAACTATGTTTTTATTCTAGGAAATCCCAAGGATTATAATGCCTATCAAATAAAAGAGGGATATAGAAAAATCTTGAGTCCATATATAAACTCAGGCAAAATCAATATTCTTCTTGAAGACTATTGTTACAAATGGAAAAAAGAGTATGCCTATGAATATGTAGCAAAGCTTCTTCAGGCAGGAAAGCGTATTGATGCAATTTTGGCACAAAACGACTCGTTAGCAGAAGGAGCCATTTCCGCTTTGGCCGAAAAAAAGCTTGCAGGAAAAATTCCGGTTGTAGGACAGGATGCTGAACTTAGTGCTTGCAAAAGAATTGTGAACGGATATCAGCTCATGACAGTATACAAACCAATTAAAAAGCTATCTGATCTTACAATAGAAATTGCTGAAAAGATTATTAAAAAAGATAAATTACCTTATACTAAGAATTTTGTTAATAACGGGTATAAAATGGTTCCGGCATATTTGGTTGAGCCTGTTGCTGTTACAAAAAATAACATAAATCTTATTATCAAAGATAATTATCATTCATATGAAGAGATATTCGGAAAATAAAAACAAATCATATAATCTTTTCATAAATAAGAGCAGGCACTGTTTTTAAGAGTACATGCCTGCTCCATTTTTCAAACCTTAAACACCTGCATTGCCTGATACAGGTCTTGGGCTAAAATATTTAGTCTTTCAATCATGGCTTTTAGTTCTTCAATTGCAGCTAATTGTTCTTCAGTTGATGCTGAAACTTCTTGGGTTGAGGCTGCAGTTTCTTGAGAAATAGCTGAAATATTTTCTATACTTTCAATTATAGATGTTTTCTCTTTGTCTATTGATAAGATTAATTTATTTATACTTTCTACTTTTTCGAATAATTCTTCAATTGCAGACTTTATTTTACCAAACGCACCTGTGACAGTCTCAACAGCTGTGTTTTGATTATTTATAACAAGTTCCACTTTGTCTGCTATCTCCTGTGCTTCTTTTGTTTGATTTATTATTTTCTTTATTATCTCATCAACTTCGCGCGTTGATTCTTTTGACATATCAGCAAGTTTGCGAATTTCGCTCGCAACAACTGCAAAGCCTCTTCCTGCCTCACCCGCCTTTGCTGCCTCTATTGATGCATTAAGTGCAAGCAGTTTTGTCTGCTCAGATATGCTACCCAAAAGACTAATTATTTTCCCAATTGATTTTGAATAATCGGTCAATTGATTTATTGTTCTTATCATTGAATCTGTAATATTTACAGTGTCAACGGTTGCTTTATCTAAGCTTTTTACAGCATCGGAGCCATCTTCTGAAAGCTCAAATACATCTTTTGAAAGTTTATTTATTTGTTCTATTGAATAAACAATAGATTCTATTTTCTGACCAAACTGTGATACTATTTCAGAAACATTTGTAGCTTCTTTTGCCTGATTGCCTGCACCCTCAGCGATCTCTTGAATTGCTCGTGCTATTTCGTTTGAAGCAGCCGACGTTTCACTTGCTATTGTTGTAAGAGATGCCATTGAGGATGTTACCTGCTGTGTCAAATTTACACCCTTTTCTATAAGTTTTTTAATGTTCTTGGTCATATTGTTAAAGCTTCGTGAAAGACTCCCTATCTCATCACTGCGCCTTATATTAATGGTATTTGTTAAGTCGCCTTTTTCTGCTATCGCCATAACATCGGTTATTTTTTCAATATCCTTTACTATTTTTAGAGCAAAGATGATGCCAAACACAATAGCAATTAATGTAAATACAACTGTAAGTAATATAATTACGCTTTCCATACTGCGTGCACTTTTTACTATTGCACTAACCGGTATCATACCCACTACAGTCCAGTCAAAATACTGAGTTTTTGAAAAAGTTATAAGATATGGTTTTTGCTGATAAACTGTTTCAAAAGCCCCTTCTTTTTTGCCAGCCTCAACCTGAGATAAAACTTTTTGTACAAATCTTTCGTTTGGTTTTAGCTTTTGATTCATTTTGTTTTCCCAATCTAATGGAAGTACTATCTTGCCGCCAGCTAAAATGCCAATTGTTGTCACGCCTTGCTTTGAGAGTTCTGTAGATTGAAGCTTTTCTCTTAGCCACTCTTCCTTTATATCCAAAAGCATTACGCCTTTTATCTGGTTAGTTTTCAAATCTCTAAATTGAAATCCAATTGAACATGCATAAGCAGGAATCTGACTGTTGTTATTTTCAGCAACCTCATCAAAGTTTTCTCTATGAGAATCAATCAAAACATATCCTGCCGAATCCGTAATCGTTTTGTACCATTTTGAATTTTCTATTTTCTGAAAATCAAAATAATCTAAAACTAAAGGTGGAAACATCAATGAAGTTTGTCTATTTGTTAATATGTACGCACCAGAGAACATTTCAGATGTAACTACAAGATTTGCAATAATATTTTTTGCATCTTGGGCTATTTTTGCCTTTTCATTTTCGTCCTTTAGATTTTGGCTTTCTCCTGTGCAAAAAGATTGTATGCTGTCATTTGACATAATCTGAATTGCAGCGTTTTTGGCTGTCTCAAATAAGATTTGAAAATACTGTGCTGTTGAGTTTGTCGCAATCAAATACGACTTTTTGCTTTCGCTTATCACCGAATTTACTGCTTTCGACACAGAAAAAATATCAATAATTGTTATTGGAATCAGCAATAAAACTAATACAAAAACACTTAGTTTCTGAGCAAGGCTACCTTTTTTGAATATCTTATTTAAAGAATTTGCCCTAAGTCTTTCCCATGATTTCATAAACAGCCACCTTTCTTAAATATACTTTAGATATTAAGTATCGATTATTAAATCGCTTTTAAAAGGCTTAAAGGCCATAGCTTTCAAACACTTTAAAATATTTCTCTTAAGTAACATAAAAATACCCGTTTGAAGCTATGGCCCTCTGAAAAATTAATATTTTAAGCTTTCTTTCTTGACATAATGTCAAGCCATACAGCAAATACAAGTACAAGACCTTTTACAATCAGCTGGTATGAATATTCCAAGTTCAAAAGGCTCATACCGTTGTCAATGCTTGCCATAATAAGCGCACCTATGATAGCACCCGGAACTGTCCCTTCACCGCCAAGGGTGCTTGTTCCACCAAGGATTGCAGCAGCAATTGCATCAAGTTCCATATTTGTTCCAGCACCAGATGTTGCAGCGTCAAGTCTTGATGTTAAAACAATTCCAGCCAGTGCTGACAAGAATCCCATCAAAATGAATATCTTCATTGTAACATTTTTAATATTGATACCCGAAAGACTTGCTGCTTCTTTGTTACCACCTATTGCATACACATACTTTCCAAATGTTGTGTTCTGAGAAACAAATGTTAGCAGGATTGTAAACACAACAAGTATCAGAACAGGAATAGAAATTCCCTCATAGCTTATCATAACGCCCGTAAATGCAACAATAAGAGCAATTACAACTGCAGCTTTTGCAATCTCCAAGCCCATTGGCAATACTTCCAAGTTGTATTTTTTCCTTCTATTTCTTTGGCTAATTGTTAAAAGCAAATATCCAACAATTAAAACAGCACCAAATGCAATGCTCAAAGCTTTATTCAAATATCCTTGCCCGATAAATCTAAAACTATCTTTAAAAGGCGATATTGTGATACCCTTGCTTGCTAAAAGCACACCTCCTCTGAACACAAGCATTCCTGCCAGAGTAACAATGAATGCTGGAACACCCCTGTATGCAACCCAATATCCTTGCCATATACCAATTATAATACCAACTATCAAAACTGCAATAACTGTAGCAGGAGTTGACCACCCATTCCACACCTGCAAAACACCAGCAATTGCGCCTGTAAATCCAACAACAGAACCAACTGACAGGTCAATGTGCCCTGCAACAATAACAAATACCATTCCTATTGCAACAAGGGCTGTAATTGCCATCTGTCTTGCAAGCATTGAAAGATTTCTCGGTGTCAGAAAATTCCCATCAGTAAGTATTGTAAATATGGTCCAGATAAGAAGTATGGCAATGATAAGGGTGTAAGTTCGCAAGTTTTTCTTCAAATTCATACCCTATCTTCCTCCTGTTGCCAAAGTCATAATCTTTTCTTGAGTTGCCTCCTCGGCCATGAGCTCCCCTGCAATTTTGCCCTTTTGCATAACAAGGATTCTATCTGACATACCCAAAATCTCAGGAAGTTCTGATGAAATCATAACTATTCCAACACCCTGGTCAACAAACTGGTTCATAAGGTTATAAATCTCATACTTTGCACCAACGTCAATACCTCTTGTCGGCTCATCCAAAATCAAAATCTTTGGATTTGCCAAAAGCCATTTAGCTATGATGACCTTTTGCTGGTTACCACCGCTTAAATTCATAACCTGCTGGAAAGGTGAAGCTATTTTAATTCTGAGCTTGCCAACATAATCCAAAGCTGTGCTGAGCGACTTTGGAATATTTATTATCCCTCCGTTTGCAAACTTCTGGTAGTTCGGAAGCAAAATGTTGTCCTTTATATCCATCATGAGCACAAGCCCATATCGTTTTCTGTCTTCTGAAAGATAGCATATCCCATGTTCAATTGCCTCTCTGGGGCTATTTATACTTATTTTCTTTCCTTCAAGCCAGATTTCTCCTTCTTTTCTTCCTGGATATGCACCAAATATGCTCATAAAAAGCTCTGTTCTGCCAGCCCCCATAAGACCTGAAATACCCAAAACTTCTCCTTCTTTTATCTCAAAGCTTACATTATCAATAATTTTCTTTTCTGGATTGTCTTTGTCATAGACAGAAAAGTTTCTAACTTCCATAATTGTTCTTTTTGCTTTGTGCGGTACTTTTGGATACCTCTGTGTAAGCTCTCGCCCAACCATTCTTTTTATTATCTCATCTTCTGTGAGCTGTGAGATTGGGTCTGTTGAAATTGTTTTACCATCTCTTAAAACTGTTACTGTGTCTGCTATCTCAAAGATTTCTTCAAGCCTGTGAGAGATATATATGCAAGTAACCCCGTGGTTTTTGAGGTCTTTTAAAATTCTGAAAAGCTGCCTTGTTTCACTCTCTGTTAATGCTGCTGTTGGTTCATCAAGAATTAAAATCTTGCTATCTTTTGAAATAGCCTTTGCAATCTCAACCATCTGCTGCTGACCTATTCCTAAATTTTCAACTTTTTCATAAACATCTATCTCAATGTTTAGCTTTTCAAAAAGTTTTTTAGAATCAGCATAGACCTTATTCCAGTTTATGATCCCGTTTACAACAGGCTCTCTGCCAAGAAAGATATTTTCGCCAACAGTCATGCCTTTTACAAGAGTAAGTTCTTGGTAGATAATTGCAACACCTGCATGTTCGCTGTCTTTAATATTTCTAAAATGCTGTTTTTTGCCCTCGATAAAGATATCGCCTGAATATGTTCCATACGGATACACACCGCTTAAAATCTTCATCAAAGTGGATTTTCCTGCACCATTTTCGCCAACAAGAGCGTGGATTTCACCTTTTTTGACCCTAAAAGTTACATCATCAAGCGCTCTGACACCTGGAAATTCTTTTGTTATGTGCACCATCTCAAGAATATATTCGCTCATCTTTTAATACCACCTTCACCCCTTCAAAATTAAATTCTGAGAAGGGGCAAAAGCCCACCCCTTCCCAGAAAATCAGCCAAGCTTTATAGCTGAAACTTCAGATTACTTCTTTCCATAAACCTGTTCTTTTGTAAACCAACCGCTCTGAATCAATACCTTGTCGATGTTAGACTTATCAACAGCAACAGGTGTCAAAAGTATTGATGGAACATTGAGTTTTCCGTTGTAAACCTTGCCATTTACATCTTTGAGCTGAGAAACCTTCTTGCCTTTTGCAAGCTCAACTGCAACCTCAGCAGCTTTCTTTGCAAGAAGTCTTACATCTTTGAACACTGTCATTGTCTGTGTTCCCTCAACAATTCTCTTAACAGCTGCAAGATCAGCATCCTGGCCAGTTACAACAACCTTTCCTGCAAGTCCCTGAGCTTTGAGAGCCTGAATAATTCCACCTGCTGTTCCATCGTTTGGTGCCAAGATTCCTTGAACGTTGTTCTTTGCTGCAGTGAGTGCATTTTCACAAAGTCTTAAAGCCTCTTCTGGTTTCCAGTCTTTTACTGGCTGGTCAAAGAGAACTTTTACTTTGCCGCTCTTTACAAGAGGCTGGATATATTTCATAGCACCTTGGTAGAAGAGTGTTGCGTTGTTGTCTGTTGGAGCACCTCTGAATACAAAGTAATTGCCCTTTGGAACCTTTGATGTCAAATACTTACCCTGAAGTTCACCAACTTTTACATTGTCAAACGAGATGTAAAGGTCAACATTTGCGTTTTTAATTAATCTGTCGTATGAAATTACTGGTATTTTTGCCTTGTGAGCTTCTTCAATGATAGATGTGAAAACTTCTGCGTTGTTTGGAACTATAACAAGAACATCTACACCTTGGCTTATAAGATTTTCACATTGTTCTTTTTGTTTTACGTCGTCCATGTTAGCAGCTTGAACCAAAACTTTTGCACCAAGCTTTGTTGCTGCTTTTACAAACTCGTCTCTGTCTTTGTGCCATCTTTCCTCCTGCAATGTTGCAAGAGATAAACCAATTTTAATCTGCTTTTTAGAGGATTTTGCGTTTGCATACTTTGGAACAACTGCAAAGCCAATACCAACCACAAAAGCTATCGCAACAAAAATGGCAACAATTCTTAATAGTGACTTTTTCATTACAATTCAACCTCCCTCTTAAATTTTTTTGTTTGATTTGCAATATCATTTTAACAATAAACATTTTCAAATACACTATTATTTTTTGACGTGTTGGTGGAATTATTAAATTTACTTTGCAAAATGAATAGCACTTTTTTGAAATCAAAAAATTACTATAGGGTGCTTTATATGAAAATGCTATAATGGTTTTTGAGGGAGGCAAAAATCAAAGATGAAAAAAAGATTGCAAAACTTGAGTTTTAGAATCATGGTATTTTTCAGTGTAATTATATTTATAGCAATTGCACTGTATGATATTTACAACATAAGATTTATAAATACCTCTGACAAAAAGGCAAATTTTAAAAACTCGGTTCGTATCATGATGATATTGCCACAAAACCAAACCTACTGGGACTGGTTTTTGGATCAGTACAAAGATATATCAGAAAAACAAGGAATTATTACTGATATTGTTTTTTATAATACCTCATCAGAGGCGTACAAACTTTTAAAACTTGCAACTGTGACAAAACCTGATGCTATCGTTATGTGCAATATATATAATTCCAAGGATATTGCTCAGGTTTTGTCTACTATAAAAAGCAGCAATGTTTTCATTGTATCTCTATTTAACGATATGCTTTTCAGATATGAAGATGTTTTTGTGGGCATTGATTATTACTATAAAGGTAAAATAGCTGGAAAGATTATATATAAGGTTTTTAATGAAAAAAAGAATATACCCAGCAGTCTAAAAATTGCCATCGTAAATCCGTTTTACACGACAATTGGTGGAGCTCTTGAGGTAAAAGGACTCACAGACTTTTTGAAATCTAAAGGAATAAAAGAGATAGGCATAAAGAACTTTAACTTTGAATACCCTGCATTTCCATCTGAAGAAGTTGCAAGACAGCTTATTTTAGAGGATAAACAAAAATTCAATGTAATCTATATAGGAAGTGAAACAGACACACTCACCATTGCTCAAAACATCATAACCTTTAACAAGCTTGACCAGTTTGTTGTAATTGGTGCTGGAACAAATCAGAAGCTTCAAAAATATGTAAAGGAAAAGATAATAAACGGAATTATAAACGACAATGGAGAGCTGATTGCTCAAAAGTTGTGTGAAGCAATACTTAGCTGGAAAAAGTTTGGCCATGCTTCTTCTTACATCTCTACAAACTTTAAAGTTATTGAATAAAGGTGATTAAAAATGAAGTTTTTTTCTGTTCAAAGCAAGCTCTTGGCATTTTTCTTTATTATTATTTTATCTTTGCTGGCGATAGACATCTTAATCCAATATAACAACAGCTACATTGTAAGCTTAGTCAATGAAACTTTTGAGACTATAAATACCATCAACGTCACAAAACAAGATATATCTTCTTTAAATTCAAACCTACAGCGATACCTAATTTCGGGCGATTCTGACTCTATGCTCTCTGTATATGGCTCGCTCAATTCAATAGACGAAAAATTAACAGTCCTTGAAAGTAAAATCCTTACAAAAGAAGAGTATTTATACTATACAAACTTAATTACAATCTTTGAGTATTTGAGCAAGCTCACTGAACGGCTTGTAATTTACAAGAAAGGTAATTTGCCACTATCCAAGACATATTCTGAGTATATTGACTTTTCTAAATTTCTCAACCTCTACCTTGAAAAATTTAGTGAACAAAAGATAAAATTCACAATGGAGATACATCACAAGGCGCAAAGACAGTTAAATTCCATCCGAAGAATCAATACCTTGGTAATCCTTATATGGACTTTATTTGCATCTGTGCTGAGCATTGTGTTCAGCAATACCTTTACAACGCCAATTATTAATCTTTCAAAAGTTGCAAACAAGATAGCACATGGCAATTTAGAAGCCCAGCTTCCTCAATATTCTGCAAATGATGAGGTTGCAGTTTTGTACCAGTCTTTTTCTAACATGATTTCAAACATCAAAGACATGGTGAAAAAACTTGAAGAAAAAGCTGACCTTGAAAGAATGTATGCCCAGCAAAAGATTGAGGCTATAAAATACAAGCAAGCTTTGCAGGAGGCAGAACTTAAAAATCTGCAAGCTCAAATAAACCCTCATTTTCTCTTTAATACCCTCAATACCATACTTCAGATAGCCATGTTTGAAAATGCAAAGCAGACGTATGCGATTTTGCTAAGAACCTCAAATTACTTAAGATATGTTGTTCACAATATAAACAGAGTTGTAAAGCTTGAAGAGGAGATAGAAAATGTTAACAATTACATGTTTATATATCGCATGAGATTTGGTGACAGAATAAAATTAGAAATAGAGGTGGAAAGTGAAACAAAGCTACTTTTGATGCCTTGCATGATACTACAGCCGCTTGTAGAAAATGCTATTATTCATGGTTTTAAAGAAAGAGAAAATGGAATTATAAAGATTTTAGCAAAGAAGGTTGAAAACCAAGCAATAATTGAGGTTTCTGATAATGGTACAGGTATTGAAAAAGAAGTACTCGAAGATTTGAAGAACTTTTCATTTGAAGACAACAAAACAACAGGAATAGGGCTTAGCAACATTGCAAAACGTCTTTCGTATTTTTATAACATAGAAAACCCTCTTTATATAAAATCAAATGCTGAGGGTGGAACAACAGTAACAATAAAAGTACCGTTTATAACAGATATTTCAAAGCTTCCAAAACAAGAGGTGAACAGTATATGACTTATAAAATATTGATTGCTGACGATGAAAAGATAGTCGTTGATTCCATAAAATTTATTCTCGAAAATAATTTAAAGGAAGACATTGAAATTTCTACTTTTACATCTGGCAGAGAAGCACTTGAGAATTTGCTTTTTTATTCTTACCATATTGCTTTTATTGATATCAAAATGCCAGATTTAGACGGACTTGAACTAATTGAAGAGTTCAGAAAAATGAGAAATTCCGACTTTCCTTTATTTATTATAGTCTCTGCTTATGACAAATTTGAATTTGCTAAAAAAGCAATAAAAGAAAAAGCTTTTGCATACATTTTAAAACCGTATTCAATCGAAGATATAATCTCAACAGTGCAATCTGCAATAGCCCATGTAAATAGCATCTTGGCAAAGACAAAAGAAAATATAGAAAAAAACGCCCAGCTAATTGTTATGAGGAATTTACTTGAAAACAGTTTTATACCCACGCTCATCTTCAAGAATGCTTTTGATATAGTGGATGTGAATCAATATGAAAAAATTTTTGGAATCAATCTAAAAAGTGGATTTTTAATGGTTTTAGCACCCAAAGATAAAAGCGACTTTGTTTCAAGTTTCAAAGAATTGGATAATATTCGAAAAGACATAAGAATATCATTTGAGCACAAGGCTTTAATCTCAATAGGTATGGGAGAATACTTAATATGTTTCTTCCCTGCTTCTTCTCAGAAAGAGGCTGAGGTTTTAAAAGAAAAAGTCCAAGAAATCTTGAAGCAAAAACCATACTGGAACGATATCAAAATAGGATTTAGCGATTTTTATTACTTAGATGAAGGTTATGAAAATGCGTTCTGGGAAGCATATTATTCAACACTTGATTTGGACTCACCCGAAGAAAATGAAGAAAATGAACATCTTCTTCTTTTGACCGAAAACTTAGAAGCAAAGCTAATTCATTCTATCAATAACCCAACACAAATCCCTATGATAGAAAACTATATAAACCAACTTTGCAGGCTTTATATTGAGCTTTTTGGAGAAAATAACTTAAAATATAAGGTGATAAAACTTATCATAATGCTTTTGCTTGAGATTGGTGTTGCAAACAGCGATGAGTCTATAGATGTAGAAAAACTTATTGCACAAATTCTAAATGCTTCTTCTGAACAAATTGTTGAGATTTTTAAAAAAGCTGTGCTAACACTTTTTAGCAAAGCAAAGATAAAGCATGAGCAGATTATAAATAATGATTCTATTAACAAGGCAATAGAGTTTATAAACCAAAACTACAATCAAGAAATTACACTTTCTCAAATAAGCGCAGCATTTAATTTTAACCCATATTATTTTAGCAAACTTTTCAAGAAATATACAGGTGTAAGCTTTAAAACATACCTCACAAAACTCAGGATTCAAAAGGCTTGCCAGCTTTTAAAAAATTCGTCAAAGAGTATAAAGGAAATATCTTTTGCAGTGGGTTTTTCTGACCCAAACTATTTCATCAAGGCTTTTAAAAAGTTCATAGGCGTGACGCCCTCGGCATATAGAAACTTACCAAGTGAGGCAAATCCAATTTAATTTAAAAAGAGGGATGATTATATGAATCACATTTATAGAAGTAAAAAAGTGGTCAAAAAAAGTAGAATGAAAAAAGTTTTCTTCATCTTTACCCTAATTTTATTTGCAACAGCTGTAACAATCTTTATAGTTTATTGGCCAAATATTAGTAAAAACGAACAGCAAGTATTAAAGCCATCAAAAGTTAGAATTGGTTTTGCAATGGGCACATTAAAGGAGGAAAGATGGTTCAAAGACAGGGACATCTTGATTGCCAAGGCACATGAGAGAGGTTATGAGGTTGAATGGGTGAACGCAAACGAAAATGATGTTGAGCAGATTAATCAGGTAAAATATCTTCTGAGCAAAAATATCAATATTTTGATTATTGTTCCTAACAACTATGAAAAGTGCAGCAGCGCTATTAATCTAGCCAAAAAAAGAGGAATCAAGGTTATAAGCTACGACAGGCTTGTAAAAAATAGTGATATTGATGTGTATGTTTCATTTAACAACTACAAAGTAGGGGAACTGATGGCCAAATGGCTTTTAAAAACCGTTCCTCGCGGAAATTACGTTTTTTTGCTTGGCGACCCCGGAGATTACAATGTTCAGATGATAAAGGAAGGCTATCACAAAGTGTTAGATTCATTTATTCAGAAAAAGCAAATTAACAACATCTTAGAAAAATACTGTTACAATTGGCGAAAAGAGTATGCTTATAACTATGTTAATAACCTTTTAGAAGAGGGTAAAAGAATTGATGCGGTTTTGGCTTCGAATGATTCTCTTGCTGAAGGTGCAATCATGGCACTTTCTGAAAAGAGGCTTGCAGGCAGTGTGCCTGTTACGGGACAGGATGCAGACATTTCTGCCTGTCAAAGAATTGTCAAAGGCACTCAGCTCATGACTGTATACAAGCCCATCGACAAACTTGTCGACCTCACGCTTGACATAGTTGACAAATTAATCAAAAACAAACCTTTAAAACCTACTTCTATGCTCAACAATGGCTACAAAAATGTTCCAACTTTTTTTATTGACCCTATCGGTGTTGATAAAAGCAACATTAATGATACTGTAATAAAAGATAATTTTCATACATGGGATGAGGTTTATATCACAAAGTAGTTTATTTTATCACCAGCAAATGGAGGGTGAAAAGAGTATCATGTGCAGAGCAAAAATTTATATCGGCACATCTGGTTTTTCATATTCACACTGGAAAGGTATTTTTTACCCAGAAAATCTGCCATCCGCTAAAAGGTTTGAGTTTTATACAACGTACTTTCAAACAACTGAAATAAACTCAAGCTTTTATAGACTTCCCCAAGAAAAAATTATTTTAAACTGGTACAGCTCTTCACCAGACAGTTTTGTTTTCTCTTTGAAGGCTCCAAGGACTATAACACATATAAAAAGATTTTGTGAAGTTGAAGAGGAATGGAACAAATTCAAAAATAGAATAAAATTATTAAAAGGAAAACTTGGGCCTATACTGCTGCAACTTCCTCCAAGTTTTAAAGCTGAAGATGAAAATCTCAGAAGAATTTTGAAATTTCTAGATGGAAAAGAAAACTTTAAGTTTGCAATTGAATTCAGGCACAAAAGCTGGTGCAGTGAAGGGATTTATGATATCTTGAAAAACAAAAACATTGCATGGGTAATTGCAGACTCAAGTCGCTACCCAAAAGCAAAAATAATAACTGCAAACTTTACATATATCCGCTTACATGGACCAAAAGAGATGTTTGCATCATGTTACTCAGATGATGATCTTAAAAACCTGGCAAATGATATAAAAGAATATTCCAAAGCATGTGAGGAAATATACGTGTATTTTAACAACGATTTTAACGGTTATGCAGTAAAAAATGCTAAGACTCTAATGGATATTGTGAATAATCTTTTATAAACTATAAAAGGCCTCCTTTGCAGGAAGCCTTTTAAAATTTCCAGTATTCGTCGTTCCAATATTGTGACATTCTAACTAAAGCTTCTAAGAAGAAATAATCCCCCCAAATTGTGTGCTCATCAACCCCTTCATTTTTTGGCTCGTTATAAACACCGCACTTTTTTAATTTATCTCTCATCATTTTTGTTTTGCAAAGCTTTCTACCTCCAATTTATTTTCTCTTTAAATTCGCCCATCTTCTTTTTAGCAAGAAAGCTGCTGCCTTGGGTTGTCTTTGTCTTGTAAACACGCCTTTTCTGTTGCCCATTACTCTGTGAACAGCCTGCTTTGTTGCAAAATCTGCAAAGTTCCAGACATGCTCGCCTATTACAAAATCTAACTTGTCAAAAACCTTGTGAAACTCTTCCAGCATTCTACATTGATACTCTTCAGAAAACATAACAGGCGGGTCGCTGTGAAATCCAGCTATTGTGTCTGCTCCATATTCTGATACAATAACGGGTTTTTTGAAAAGCTCATACCATCGCAAAAGTTCTTTTTCAAGCTGATATTCAATGAGCTCTAACTTTCCACAATCAGTATACCATGAATAGTATCTGTTGACGCATATCACATCAACAAGAGTACCCACTTTAGTTTCATCTGGGAAGGAGGATTCAACAATTGTAACTGGTCGAGTCTTGTCAAGTTTTTTGACTTCATCTATAACCTTTTTGAAATACTCATATGCTTCATCTTCATATGTTGCTGCTTCATTTGCAACACTCCACATAATCACGCACGGGTGATTTTTGTCTCTTTTGATTAGCTCTCTTATGACTTGTATATGATGATTCAACGTGTCCTCATTAACTCTTTCATTACAGAACACTTTTTCATTTTTATTGAAGAAGTTCATACCTACAGCAGGCGCTTCGTCTATCACCAAAATTCCAAGCTCATCTGCCAAGTTCATAATCTCATCCGCATAAGGATAGTGAGATGTTCTGAACGAATTTGCTCCAATCCACTTTAGCAGATTAAAGTCTTTTACTGCTATGACAGAATCGTATCCTTTTCCCCTAATATCTGCATCCTCGTGTTTGCCGAAACCTTTTAAATAAATAGGTTTACCATTAAGAAGTAGTCTATTTCCTTCAACTTTTACAGTTCTAATTCCTATAGGCAGTTCATAAACGTCTTCAACCTTTCCATCTACTAAAGTCTCAACCCTAAACGTGTAAAGATATGGATTTGACGGTTCCCAAAACTGAGCATTCTTGATTTCTAAAATTCCACTTGTACCTGAACCCTCTACAACCACTTTATTTTCTCTGTCGATTATAGTAATCTTTGGCACAGCTTTTTGACAATTCACACCTTCTATCTCTACTTTATATTCGACAATACCGTTTTGACCTTGTATATCAGGTATCACAGTAATATCTGAAATATATGTCTTTGGAGTTGCATAAAGAACAACTGGTCTATGTATTCCTGAATAGTTTAAAAAGTCAAAGAGATATTCTTGAGTTTTATAACCATGAGGATGAAAAGAATCATCGTAATATCTTATAAATCCTGGCGGCAAACAAGTCCAGTCTAACACATTGTTTACTAAAATGGTGAGTCTATTTTCCGCATCAAAGCTCACAGCATCAGTTATTTCAACTTCAAAGGGCAAAAAGCCACCTTTGTGTTCTACCATTTCCTTCCCATTTACAAATACCTTTGCTCTGTGAGCGGCACTGCCAACTCTCAGAACTATCCTCTTATCAGTCCAACCAGATGGAACCCAAAAACTTGTTTCATACCACACATCACCTATGTGGTCTCTAATCTCTGGGTCTTGAGTAATATCATTATAGCTTGCAGGAACAGGCATTGGAATTGTGTCCTTCAATGGCTGTAAATACCATTTTTCTTCATATCCTTTATTTTCTTTATCCAATTTAAATTTCCAAATACCATTTAAGTCTTTCACTTCTCTGGTTCTTGTTTCTCGTGGATATAACATTTATTTTTTCCCCCTTTATTTTTGATTGTTTGGCTTTATGTTTATTATATCACTATTCTTTTATAGCTCCAATCATAACACCCTTGACAAAGTATTTTTGCAAAAACGGATATATGCAAAGTATTGGTACCGTTGCAACAATTATCGCCGCATACTTTATAAGCTCTGTTATAGCAAACCGGTCAGATGCATCAGAAATTCCTGTTGTCATGTTCTCTGTGCTGTTCATAATAAGTATTTCTCTTAAAACAAGCTGAAGTGGATACAAATCCCTTGAGCGCAGGTATATAATCGCATTGAAAAACGCGTTCCAGTGACCTACCGCATAAAAGAGTATCATAACGGCAATCATTGGCATTGCAAGTGGTATCATGATTCTAAAAAGTATTGTCCAGTCCCCAGCTCCATCTATCCTTGCAGACTCTTCCAAACTGTCTGGCACAGAATGAAACCCGGTTCTCATTATAATCAGGTTTGTTGTTGAGATAGCACCTGGGATTATCATCGCCCAGATTGTGTCTATCATCCCAAGAGACTGAACAAGAAGGTAAGTTGGAATCATACCACCGCTAAAGTACATGGTGAATGCTATGAAAAACATGATAGGATTTTTTAGTTTTAAGTTCCTTCTTGAGAGAACATACCCGCCCATTGTGGTAAGAAGAATATTTATGGCAGTTCCAAACACAACGTAGATGATTGTGTTTCTGTAGCCTATCCAAATCATGGGGTAGCTAAGTAAAAGCTTGTATGCCTCTACAGAAAAGTCAAGCGGTCGCAAAAGAGGACCTCTATATGCCATGAGTTTTATCGGATTGCTAAATGAGGCAAATAATACATAGAGCATGGGATATAAAAATGTGAAACAAAGCAGTCCCAAAAATATATAGTTGAAGATGTCAAATATTATCTCGCCAACACCTTTCTTCATCTTCACCATATCTCACCTTACCTTTACCACAGAGAGGTTTCAGTAAATTTTTTGCTCAGCTGATTTGCCATTACCACAAACATGAAATTTATCAGTGAGTTGAAAAGTCCAACAGCTGCACCATAGCTATAGTCCATCTCCAAAAGTCCTTTTCGATAAACATATGTCGAAATTACATCTGCCGTTTCATATGTTAGCGGGTTGTACATTAAATATACCTTTTCAAATCCAACATTCATTATACTTCCCATCCTTAAAATGAAGAGTATCACTATTGTAGGCAATATCCCTGGCAATGTTACATATATTGCCTGCTTAAAGCGTCCAGCACCGTCAATCAGGGCTGCTTCATAAAGTTGAGGATCAATATTTGATATTGCCGCAAGATATATTATGGAATTCCACCCAAGCTGTTGCCAAATACCAGAACCAACATAGATAGGTCTGAACCATCCAGGTTCAGTCATGAATGAAATGGGTTCGCTTAAAATACCTAATGATTTTAATATTTGATTTATAAGACCATCGCGAGAGAAGAAGTCAAGGATTATACCAACAATAACAACGGTTGAAATAAAGTGCGGCATATAACTTATTGTTTGCAGTGTTCTTTTGTATAGACTGTTTTTTACCTCGTTTAAAAGCAAAGCAAAAATTATTGGTGCAGGAAATCCAAAAATTATATCGTAAACATTTAATAGAATTGTATTTCTTATGATTCGCCAAACATAATAACTATCGTATACAAAAAACTCCCTGAACTTTTCCAATCCAACCCATGGACTGCCTAAAATACCCTTTGCCGGAGTAAAATCTTTAAATGCTATCTGTACACCATACATGGGTATGTAGTGGAATATAAAATAGTAAGCAACTATTGGCAAAAGCATTAGATAAAGATTTTTATTACGCTTTAAGTCACGTAACAATTCTGACTGTCCCTGTTTTTTTGAATTTGTCTGTCGGGCCATTAAATTGTTTGCCTCCTTTTGCTCTTATTCAATTCGTCCAAAAAATCAACAAAAATGCAAAAATTAAGACATATTTATGTCCCCCGGAGGCTCTTCTTTAAACCCCCAGGGGAAACATCAGTTATAAATGTTTTTTCAACTTCCCTTTTTATTTCTTTTTCATGAACCTCTCATATGCTGTCTGATAGATCTTGAGTGCCTCATCAATCCTCATTCTCTTTAATGTGTTTACAAAACCGTTCATATCGTTTGATTTTCCTGTCATGAGCTTTACAAACATCTCATTGTAATAGGTGTTTACAGTGTTCATGATGTTGCTAATTTTTGCTGCCTCATCCGGTGTAAATGTTATAGGCGGTAGCAGCTTTGAATTGTCAGGTTTTGTCCATTCTTTCAGGGCATCCTTTTGCTGTGGAAGCATAGCTACCATCTGATTTACATAATATTTTGACTGTACAAATGGTCCGCTCCATGATACTCTGCCAAACTGTGCAATTGCTTCCATAGCAGAAAGTTTTGGATGGTTAAGGATGCTTTCAGTATAAACAGGTTGGCCATTCTTCATAACATATGATCTGCCTTCAACACCAAAGTTGTATGCCAAATAACCTTCTTTGCTGTAACCCCAGTCCAAAATCTTTATTGCAAGCTGGATATTCTTACATTTTGGGGTGATAGCCATACCATCACCATTTACAGGAAAATCTCTTTGTCCAAGTGCAGCAACCTGTCCTTTTTTGAGTGTTGGATAAGGTGCACCAACTAAATCAAAGTCTGTTCCTTTTTTAGCTTGCAGGAATTTACCCATGCTTCCACCCAAAAGTCCTAAAAACGCTCCTATCTGATCGTTCATTATCTTTGCTTGAATTGCCTGGCGGTTCATTGTCAGAAGGTCAGGGTCAAGCAAGCCTTCTTTCCACCACTTTTGCAAAACAGCCATAAACTGCTTGAATTCCGGTTGCAGAGGACCGAATTTTACTCTATTTTTGTCAACGTAAAAGTCTGTTTTTATCCCCCATGCACCTACCAAAAAGCTGCAGTAGTCAAACACTCCTCGCGGATTTGCCGACCAGTAATCTGCCGAAAATGGATAAACAGGCATTTTGTTGTTTAACTTTTCTGCATTCTTTTTGAATGTGACAAGCATTTGATACCATTCGTCAATTGTTTGAGGAACGCTTAATTTCAGTTTGTCTAACCAATCCTTGCGAATTATTGGACCATAAAATGTGCAGTTTATTTTGTCTTCTCTTATGAAAGGAAACATATAAATTGTTCCATCATCAGTGGTTGCCATTTTTTTGACATCTGGATGCGTGTCAAAATACTTTTTGAGATTAGGAGCATATTGCATGTAAGGATTGAGTTTAATTATTACATTGTCCATGATAGCCTTTTGAGGACCGCCTGGATATGCAAACCAGTGCCAATCAATAATGTCAGGTAGCTGCCGTGACGCTATCATAATATTGAATTGCTCATTTTCGCTTCCCATTGCCGGGTGAATAAACTGCAAATCTACCTTGAATTTTTTCATAATTGTTTGGTAAACAGCCATTTCTCTGTAGTTTTTTAAAACTGGAGCTGCCTTAGGATCCATCCATGTAAAAATAGTAAGAACCGGTTTGCTTGTCTGAGCTGAGGCTACATTGTAAAAGATAAACATACTACTTAGAAAAGCTATTACAACCATCCAAATTATCAGTTTACTCATTCTTCTTGCAAACATGGCTTCAAACCCTCCTGTTTTTATTTTGTGTTTCGGCTTTTAGCATACACCCGTCCCTCAAAACGTGTCAATTTCATATTTTTAAGTTTGGTTAAACATTATTAAGAAAAAGGCTCTTTCACCAGTTAAGAGAATTTAATATGATTTATTACTTTTTAAGCTCCCCTTCTAATTGAATTGACAGTAAGTTAAAATAGTAGTTGATAGGATTTGTGTGAGTTTTTCACTCGATAAAGACAGGAGGCTTACAAAGATATGCTCAAATTTCTAAAAAATAGAGATTTTTTGGTAAAGCTATTATTATCATATTTTTTGGTGTTTGTCATTCCATTTGTAGCAGGGTTATATGCTTATTACAATGGATATTCCATTTCTTTAAACAACTTAAAATCATATAGCAAAACAATCATGACAAATCTCCCCTCAAAAATAAATGATGTAGCCTTAAGACCTTTAGAGCTAATAGAGGAAAGCATAAATGCAAGTCCATTTTATTTGACTTTAATCTCAAACCATAATCTCCTTGCCTCTAAAAATGAGATCATACTTGATATCCGCAACTTTACCCAGCAGCTCATGCTTTATTATACTTCTCCATTCATCTTAGAAATTGGAATTTACATACCTTTTGAAAATATCATTATAACCCCCAATTTTTTCGAATCAAGTAAGTTATATTACGATTACATAGTTCGACCAATAGATACAGATTATTTGGATTGGCTAAATCTTTTGAACAAATCGTATAACAGGTATTTTATGCCCATGAGTTTTCTAATTAGAGGTCAACCAAGAAGCACAATACTTTTCTTGCATTCACTGCCCTATTGGACTTTTCAGGACAAGAAGGCAACTTTATTTATCCTGTTAGATGAAGAAAAGTTAAATGATTTTATCAAAAGCAATGTTATTTATGAAAACAGTAACATATATGTTTTGAACTCTGACAATACAACTTTAACCCAGTATGTTCCAGACAAAAATATTGATTCTTTATTGAAAGACACTATTAAAAACTCTTTCACAGAAAATTCTCTAACCGAGATGAAGACTAAAAAAGATAAGATAATTTTGTATTACAAAAGTGATATGTACCAGTGGAAATACATAATAGCAATATCTTCGCAGTCTTTTTTTAAACCTATAAATAATATGAAGATATATCTGTTACTTTACTTTATCTTCTCACTGATCTTAGGGCTACCAACAATTGTGCTTCTTTCTTTAAAAAGTTACAGACCTGTAGATGAAATCAAAAATATTCTGGTTTCCAAGTTTAAAAAACAAAAATTTTCCTATCCATATTCAGAGGGTATAGAAAACATTGAAGATAAAAGCGAAATGATAAAATTAAAAGAACTTGCAAGTTTACTAGTAGCAGAAGAAGAGTTTTTGAGAAAACAAATAAATGAATTTCTGCCTACCTTGCAAAACTGGTTTTTAGAACATTTGTTGGTAGGCAATATCCCCTCAGCTATATCCGAAAAAGAAGTGTTTGAAAAATATCAGATAAAATTTGATTCAGACTTATTTATGGTAATACTTGTTGAGATATATGATTGTCAGAACTTTGAGCTTCAAAAAGATATTACAGATTATAGCTTTGTCCGTTTTATAATTTTCAATATCTTAAACGAGGTGCTAACAAGCCAGAATAACAAAGTTTACAACGTGATTTTAGGAGAAAAAAAGTTGGGAATAATATTAAATATTGTTGACCACAACGACACGGTAGATTCTATCGTGGGTAGATTGGAATATGGCAAAAACTTTATCCAAAGCAACTTCGCAATTCTTCTTACCATTGGTGTGAGCACAATTAAAAAAGGAATTTCTGCCATCAATACCTGCTTTGAAGAAGCAGAAAAGGCCTTGAGTTTAAAGTTTATATCAGGTAACGTCAAAATCTATAAATTTAGTGATGCCTTATCTCAGCTGAAGGATGAAACTTTATCATTTATCACTCCTGAAATGGAAAATAGAATTCTTGAGTGTATCTTAAACGGTAACAAAGCATCTTTGGAAGAAATCTTTAAAAATATCCACTCTAAAATATTTGTGTCTGACAACATTCCAATAATTCAAGCAAAGCTTTTATGTGTCAATCTTTATATTCTCTATGAAAATGCTTGCAGGCTTATTAACTATAAATCTTCTTCAGAGCTGTTTAAAATCATTGAAAATGAAATCATAACAAAAACAAATACACTCACGCTTGATGATTTGTTTTTTAAGATTCAAGACAATTTTATAAGACTTGCAGAATTTGTAAAGAATAATCAGTTATCTTTCCGTTTTACTCTTGTTGAAAAAGTAAAGACATACATAGATGAGATGTATAGTGACCCAAACCTGTCTTTATCTTTGATTGCTGAAAAGTTTAATATAACTCCTCAGTATTTATCATCATTGTTTAAAGAAAAAACTGGTCAAAACCTGAGCGATTATATTACTCACCTGAGAATAGAAAAAGCTAAGCTATTGCTCACGCAAACCAACTATTCTGTAAATGAAATTGCTTTAAAAGTAGGATACATATACCCTAACAGTTTTATAAATGTCTTTAAGAAAAAGGTGGGACTTTCACCAACAAAGTACAGGACTCTTTATAGCTCTCAAAATTAAAGGTGGGCTTTTTCGCCCACCCTTTTTATTTATATTTTACTTTTCCAGAACAATGGTCAATATAGACCTTGCTGGAGACTTTCCACAGAATATTTTCTCTCCAATAACCATACTAAACTCTATTTCCTCTGGGTTTTTATTAAAGACAACCACTGCTAAAGTATCGTCCTGGTCCTTCGCTGCCAAAACTTCAAGTCTTGCATCACTGCAGCTACTTTTGACTACTTTAGCTCCCGGCCTTATGAATTTAGAAAAATGCCCTATATAATAATATGCATTTTGATAGTAAATCTTTTTCTGGTCTTTATCAACTATTATTGGAGCGTCGCAAAAGTTCCCTACATGATTAGGTCCACCCATTGTGTCAAGAACAATATTCCAATCCATAAATCCAATTGTGTAACTGTTAAAATCACCAATTATCTCATGAGCATACCTTTCTCCAAGCTCCCAGGAACCAAGCTTTACTCCACCTTCCTGACAACCTTCGGTAAACACCAAATTGACATCAGGAAATTCTTCTTTTATTTTTTTGAGCTGGTCAAAATGGTCTCCTCCATACCAGTGGAATGCAACTCCCCACACATACTTAGCAGCTTCTTTGTCACTCAAAATTGTTTTTACCCTGTCATATATGATGTCTTTGTTGTGGTCCCATATAAGTATTTTTATATGGGAAAGCCCTTCTTCTTCAAGAGTTGGTCCTAAGTAATCCTTCACAAAATCTCTTTCTTCTTCAGCTGTGTATATGCACGACTCCCACACTTGAGTTGCCATCGGCTCATTTTGAACTGTTACAGCCCATATATCAATCCCTTCTTCTTTATATGCTTTTATGAATTTGCAGAAAAACCTTGCCCATGTTTTTTTATACTCATCTTTTAGCTTTCCACCATGGCACATATCACCATTTGTTTTCATCCATGCAGGCGGACTCCATGGCGAAACGAGGATTTTGAGGTCTGGACAATATTCCTTTATCCTTTTTAAAAGAGGAATTACCATCTTTTTGTCTCTTTCGATGTTAAAGTACTTTAACTCGCTATCACCTTCAACATCATCACAGCTATAACTGTCAACACAAAAATCACAGCTGTTCATGTGAATTCTACAAAGTTTGTAGCCAAGCCCCTCTTTTGGATCAAAGTACCTTCTTAAAATCTCTTCTTGCTGGTGTGGCAAAAGTGACAGTATATTTACCGCGGCAGCCTCTGTAAGTGCTCCACCAAAACCTATTACCTCTTGAAATGTACTGGATGGCTCAATTGTTATAACAGACTCCTTTTCTATTTTGTCACACTCTTTTGTATTGTCTACTTGCCGCAGGGGATTACCCTGATCCTGGGCAGTTATGTAACATGCAATTTTCTTGAACATTTTTAATCTGCCTCCTTTTGGATTTCTAATTAAATGAGTTAGTGCTGGAATATATATTCATTCTACTTCAAGAGCTTTTTTCGAGTAAATACACTGAATTTTAGAAAAGGTCTCAATTTTGTTGAAAAAAATAGCCCCAAGTGCTTAACTTTTACCCCTTCACAGCACCCAGGGTAACCCCTTTTGTAACCTGTTCGTTCAGGGCAATATATACTATCAGTGATGGAAGAGCTACTATTGTCATTACAGCAAACTGAACTGCATAGTTAGATGCATACTGACCTGCAAAGTTGTAGACTGAAAATGGTAGGGTTCTGAACTTGTCGGATGTCAGGTATGTTGCTGCCATAATAAATTCATTCCATGTATTCAAAAATGTAGTGACAGTTACGGTTACAATAGCAGGCTTTGAAAGAGGCAGAATAATCTGAAACAGTATTCTAAATATACCGCAGCCATCTATAATTGCTGACTCTTCTAAAGCTCGTGGAATACTTCCTATAAACCCCGTCATCAAGAACACTGCCTGTGGCAGCGAAAATGCAACGTATGGAATTATCAGAGCAAAATATGAATCCAGCATCTTAAGCTGTCTGAAAATAACAAAGTTTGGCAGAAGTGTTGCATGAATTGGTATCATGAGTCCCAGCAAAACATATGTTAAAACTTTATTGCTCCACTTCCACTCCATCCTTACAAATGCATACCCCATCATCAGCGAAAACAGAACAACAAGCAGAACAGACGTCACATTTACAATTACACTATTGATAAAATATTGCGGAATTTTTCCATCTCTCCATGCAAGATAATAATTTATAAACTGTGGGGGATTGGGAATTTTGAGTATATTTGCGCCATATACATCTCCACTTTTACAAAGCGAAAAGTCAATCAGCCAAACAAGTGGAAACAGCTGTCCAATTGAGAATAGTCCCAGCACAACAAGAAGCACAGCTCTGCTTTTTTTGTTGAAACTACTTTCCCTTGCCACGTCAAAACCTCCCATGTCTTGTTAAAACTCATAATTTTCTGATTTAAATATCTTCTGGAAAAGAACATTGACAGCCAAACATGCTATAACAAATAGCACTGAAATTGCATTTGCGTATCCATACTGGTATGAGTTAAATGCTCTGATATACAGGTAGTTTGCCAAAAACTGGCTTGCATCGCCGGGACCACCGTTTGTCGTTAAATAAACTGTTTCCATTTGTTTTAAAGCATATATAATGGCTATTGTAAAATTAACTTTGATAACTGGCTGAAGCAGTGGCACAGTAATCTTTGTATAAAGCTTAACACCTGTTGCACCATCAATTCTTGCCGCCTCATAAAGTTCTTCTGGTATGCCTTTTAGACCCGCGTAGTAAATCAAAAGTGCCCAGCCAAAACCCTGCCACATACAGATTATAATGACTGATATTAAAGCTGTTTTGGTATCCCCCAACCACTGCTGTTTCAAAAATCCCAAGTGTAAAAAGTCAAGTATCTTGTTTATAAGCCCATATTGAGGGTCATACAAACTTACCCACATACGTGATGTTACAACAACTGGTATCACACAGGGTATGAAAAATATTGTTCTGAAAACTTTTTCAGCTCTTCCTCCAACTTTATCAATGAATATGGCAAACGCAAGGGCTATCGGGTGCTGAACAAATACATATGCCAGAGCAAGAAGTATAGCATTTCTGAGTGACTTCCAAAAAGTTGTGTCTGTAAAAATTATCTTTTTGAAGTTTTCAAGTCCTATAAAATTTGGCCGACCAATTCCTGACCAGTCTGTCATTCCAAGATATACACTGAGTATAATTGGAAACAGAATTGCAAATGTATATATCAATAGTCCCGGCAAAACCAGCAACAAAATGGTCCTTTTGTCTGACAAAACTTTGTGCATACTGTCACTCCTTGTGAATAAAATTCCTGCTCCCAAGACATTCTTTTTGATATCCTGGGAGCAGGTGATTTAATTTTTAAACTACTTAACCTCTAACTTTGCAAGCTCTTCTATCTTTGCTAAGAACTTTTCGGGTGTAATGGCTTTTGCAACAAGCATCTGGCAAAGTGTTTCTGCCTCTGTCTTGAAGTTTGGAGTAAATGCATCCTGCCATACTGTACCGCTGACAGATGTTGCACTGCTAAATATTTGTGTTAGCTTTTTCTGAAGAACTGTTTCTTTTCCTGTCATAAACTTCTCCCAGTTCTGTCCTGGAACAACAAGTCCCTGCTGCCAACCAATCTTTGCCCATCTTGTTGGATGCATCATGTAAAGAAGAAGTTTCATTGCTTCATTCTTAACCTTTGAGCTTGCAGAAACTGCATAGCCACCGCCATGCCATGCTAAAATGTCTGTCTTTTTGCCCTTGCCACCAGAAATTATTGGGAAGTATGTTGCGTCCACATTTTTCTTGAACGACTCAGAGAAGTTTGGATTTGCTGCCATTCCTACTTCCCATGAACCCATATAATACATTGCTGCTTTTTCCTGAGCAAACAGATTGTTTGCTGCACCGTAGTCTGCCGCAACAAATGCGTCCTGGAATCCGCCTACATTTACAAGATTTACAAGGTCTTTTGCTGCTTTCAAAAGAATCTGGTTCTTGCTAACCGATTTTTTGGAGATTGCATCATAGATGAGCTTCTGATCTCCACTTTCTTTCACAACAAGCTCCTGATACAGAATTGCCAGTATCCACTTATCTTTCCCGTTTATTGCAATTGGAGCAATGCCATTTTTCCTGAATACTTTTGCTGCATTCAAAAGCTCATTAAATGTTGTTGGAACTTTTACTTTGTACTTGTTAAACAAGCCCTTGTTGTAGTAAAGTACCATGAAGTCTGTGTTTCTTGGAAGACCATAGAGTTTTCCATTGTACATAAAGTCCTTAAGAGAGGATGTCTTAAACCCATAACCTTTTATTTGGTCAAGCTTTATCTCTGCTGCATAACCTGCTTTCATGACCGGTAAGAAGAACGATGGCTGACCCCATACCATGAAGATGTCTGGCATTTGATTTGTTGCAACATATACTTTGAATTTTTGTTTGTAAGGCTCATCCTGAAGTGCTTCTACTTCAATCTTGACATTTGGATTTGCTTTCATGTAGCTGTCAATCAGCATCTGTTCAAGTTTGCCCTGGTTAGAGGTTCTATCTGGCAGATTTGATAGGAACTTGATTTTTACTGTTTTCTGGGTTGATGCTGAGGCTGTCAGATTCCCTTGGACAAGTCCAAATACGCTTACAATCAGTGCTGCGATAAGCATGACTGAAACAACCACTTTTAAAGCTTTCTTTGACATCCTTTTTTTCCTCCCTTTTTTGTTTTTTAAGTTTTTCAAAAGCTTTCTTGGGGCGCCCCAAAATCAAAGGTAGAATTGATTCTGTCTTGGTTAAATTATATCAGCATACTTTCACAATTTTAAGGTGACAATTTTTAAATTTGGTTTGCATTTTTTATGGATATTTTGAGCATGCAAGTTATTAATTGTTATTAAAATTATGATGATTGATGGCAAGATGTATTTCTAAAAAAGAATATCTTGTGAATTTTATATATGAAGTTGTATAATATACTTTGACCTGTAGAATAAAAGTGAGCTTCAAAAGAAGGTGTTTTGGTAAAATGCTTTTAAAGCTCAAAAATTATTTTTTACGTCTGAGCATAAAATACAAGATACTCATTCTCTTCTACAGTATAATAGTGGTAACCTCCTTGGTGCTGGCTTTATTTTCATATACCATTTCAACAAACCAGCTAAAAGAAGAGGTCGGAAATCTACTTTTAAGAGACACAAAAAGAATTGCTGCCAGCATAGATTTTCTTCAAAGAGATGTAAATGAACTTTCATCATTTTTGTTTTTAGATCAAAGAGTGCAAAACTTTATCAGCCCGCGCCCTGATTTTACCAAATATTCCTTAGAACCACTGGCAAGCCTTCTTGCTTCCAAAGATTATATAAGTTTTATTATGCTCTACTCTTTTCAAGGTGATAAATATTACTTTTCAAATGACAATAGCACTGGAGTTGCTGATTTTTATGAACTAAAATCTACAGATTTTTTTAAACAGATTATAAAAAACAAAGGTGCACCTATATGGCTGAGTCTAAACAGCTTGCCTTTCACTCTAATTGCAAAAAACAATTACCCTAAGATTGCCATGGCAAGGCTTCTTTTAGACTTCAATACATACGAGCCTGCAGGAGTGCTTATAATATGTATAAACATACCAACCATTGAAAAAATCTATATGGAAGATTTAAAGGAAAAAGAAGCATGCTTTTTTATAGCTGACAGCAACAACAGAATTATTTCTCTTGAGAGCACAACACCACAGTTTACAGCTACATTTGCCCAGAAGCTTTTGAATGAAAACATCCTAAGTAGAGAAAATGAAATAATTACTGCCAATTCATCAAAACTTTTAATAACATCAAGTTACATCCCGACCTCAAACTGGCGGCTTGTGAGCATTGTTTCGTTAGAAAATGCCATAAATGCTATTAGAAATTCGTTTGTCCTTCTATATATTAGGGTACTTATACTCTGTTTGATCTTTGCTTTTATAATCTCCATGTATTTCTCCTCCATGCTCACAGCACCTCTCCAAAAGCTGGTAAGTTCTATGAAAAAGGTGCGACAGGGCAACTTTCGAGAGCAGGTAAATATTGACCCGCATGCAAGTGATGAAATTGCAATACTTGTTTGTGAATACAACAACATGGTGGAAAAAATAAATCAGCTGATAAACAAAGTGCTAAAATTGGAAATTCACAAAAAAGAAGCAGAGCTGAAAGCACTTGAAGCTCAGATAAATCCTCATTTTCTTTATAATACTTTGGATACTATATTCTGGAAGGCCGAAAAATCCCATGATAGCGAAATAAGCGAAATGATATATTCTCTTTCAAGGCTTTTTAGACTTACCTTAAACAGGGGAAGTGAGTTCATTCAGGTAAAGGGTGAGAAAGAACTAATTGAACATTATCTTTTCTTGCAGAGCAAAAGATATAAAAATAAACTTCAGTATTCAATTGAAATTGACCCTGAGATATTAGACCATTATATACCAAAACTGATTCTACAGCCGTTTGTTGAAAATGCCATCGTTCACGGTATGGAAAATTCAACAACCCCAACTTTTATTCAAATAACAGGTGAAAAAGAAGGCGAAAATTTATGCTTTACCATCAAAGACAATGGAATTGGAATGTCGAAAATGCAGCTCGATAGAATCAAAGACCTTTTAGAATCAGGAAAGGAAGCTACTTTTGGATATGCTATCAAAAATGTCAACGAAAGATTAAAACTTTACTATGAAACACACTTCAAATTGAATATACAAAGCCAGCCAGGACAAGGTACAGAAGTAAAATTGATACTTCCTATAGATTATATTTCAGTAGAAAGTTGATTGTAAGAATATTTTGTAAAAAAAGGAGATGAAAAGGGTGACAAAGTTACTTATTGCTGATGATGAGCCAGAGGTAATTGAAGGTATTTCAACTCTTGTTGATTGGGAAAACAATGGAATTAAGATTGTTGGATGTGCAACAAACGGTGAAGAGGCACTTGAGAAAATTAGAATGCTTTGCCCTGACATTGTTTTGATAGATATCAAAATGCCTAAGTTAGATGGACTTCAAGTAATTGAAAATGCCAAAAAAGAAGGGTATATATTTGAAAGTATAATCTTAAGCGGGTATGATGACTTTTACTTTGCCCAAAAAGCACTTGAGCTAAGGAGCCTGAATTATTTGCTAAAGCCCTGCAGACCGAAAGAAGTCTTAGATGCAGTGCTGAAGGCCAAAAACGTTCTTGAAAAAGAAAGGGAAAAAGAAGCCCTGATAAACAGATTCATAGAATATTACAATGAAACTTTGCCAATTTTAAAAGAGAGAATCTTAAATGAGGTTATATTTGGCATCCGCAGTAAAGAAGAAATAGAAAAACTATTTGAAAGGTACAATATAAAGCTTTCATCTGGAAAATATTGCGTAGTTCTTGCCAAATTTGATATTGAAAATGCATCTGATACTTACCCTTCTTCTCCTGTAAAACAAGAAGCGTACACTCTTGCGTGCGTGAATTTAATTCAAGAAGAATTAGAAGACTTTAGAGCAGAAGTTTTCAGAGGCAGAAATGAAATAGTTATATTAATCAATTCTGATTTTGAATTTGATAGAGAAATGATGGATGATATTCTTACAAAAGTCAAAAAAATTGTTGATGAAAAACTTGGACTGAAACTTTACTTTGGAGTTAGCAGGTGGATTGATAAAATTGAAAAAATTAACTCCTCTTATGAACAAGCATTAAATGCCTTAGAGCTCAAATTCTTTGCAGATGATATTGACATATTATACTATGATGATATTTGCCTTAACAAAAATACCCTGCTTTACCCAATCGATGAGGAAAAAGCAATAATAAATAGCCTCTTGCTATGCCAGAAAGATACTATTAAAGATAAAGTTGAAAACTTTATAAATTCATTGTATGCCATTAATACATTCAACAAATGGTTTATAAAGTCGGCCGTTTTGGCGCTACTGGGCAGTATAATTAAAGTCTGCCATGAAAAATGCATTGATTTAAATGACGTAGTAAATAGCAAGGTTTTTGAAAACATTTTGAAAACTGAAAAAAAAGAGCTGCTCAAAGCATCGCTACTCAGTTTTTTAAATGCAGTAGTGGATAGAATTGAGCAGAGCGAAAACAAAAATCTAATCGTCAAAGCAGCCATTAACTTCATTGAAAAAAACTATAACAAGAACATCACATTAGAAAGTGTTGCAAAAGAGGTATATGTAACACCTGCGTATTTGAGCATTCTATTTAAACGGGAACTGAAGATTAATTTCATTGATTACCTGCACAAAATTAGAATTCAAAAAGCCCAAGAACTTTTGAAAAATCAAAATTTAAAGACATATCAGGTTGCAAATATGGTTGGTTTTTCTGATGAGAAGTATTTTTCTCAAGTTTTCAAAAAGTATACTGGGCTTACACCAACGCAATATAGGGAAAGCTTGCTTTGAAAAATTTATTGTGCCTTATACACAAGCTCTCCCCCAATATATACCTCTTTTATATTTAAATCCTCATCCATCAATACAAAATCTGCCCTAAAGCCCTCTTTTACCCTGCCGCACTCAAGAGAAAGAAGTCTTGATGGATTGTAAGTTGCTGCCTGCAGTGCATCTTCTAATCTAATTCCAATTTTTATTAAGTTCTTTACTGCCTTATCAATTGTCAAGGTGCTGCCAGCGATGGTACCATCAGCTAATTTACAAATTCCATTTTCAACTTTTACATCTAAGGCCCCTAAACTATACTCACCATCAGAAAGGTCTGTTGCAGAAATAGAATCACTAATTATTATAATACTCTCAGGACCTTTTAGCTTGTAAGTAAGCTTTATAATCTCAGGAGACAGGTGAATAAAATCGCAAATTAACTCCACTTTGATGCTGCTCAAAAGCGCATATGTGGTAATAGAATTCTGCCTGTGATGTAGCTGTGGCATTGCGTTAAAAAGGTGAACAATACTTTTGGCACCAAGCATATGTGCTTGTGCTGCCTGCTCAAAGCTGCTTTCTGTGTGTCCAAGCGAAATGTTAATACCTCTTTCTGCTGCCTTTGAAATAAATTCATTGGGATTTTCAAGTAGTTCTGGAGCAAGCGCAATATCAATAATTTTTTCTTCACAATTAGAACTCAGCTCTTCTAACTTTTCAGCTGTCGGCCTTTGCAAAAATCTCTCATCATGTGCACCTTTCTTTGCAGGGTTTATAAATGGCCCTTCTAAGAATATTCCAGGGATGTTTAGCTTAAAATTTGGGTCTTTCTTTGCTTCTTTAATAGCTTTTGTAAGCTTAAATATGTTTTCAAACGGAGCTGACACAATTGTAGGTACAATAGTTGTAACACCATGTTTAAAATAGTAGTTTTGGATTGTTTTTAAATCATTCTCTGTAGTATCAAAAAAATCAACTCCACCAATACCATGTGTGTGTTTGTCAACAAATCCAGGTGATAAAATAAAATCTCTTCTGTCTATAATCTCATCTTTTCCAGTATCAATTCCTTCTTGCGTTCCCAGAATTATTCCATCTTCTACAACCAAAACATTGTCTTCGATAAAAGAATGCCCATTGAAAATCTTTTTGACCAAAAACTTTTTTCTCATTTTTAAAACACCTCAAAATATATTTTTAACTTTCTTCCAATTCTAAGCTAACTTTGCCAGCTGCTGCCCAAAACCTTTCAACAATCCTATCAAGCCCTTCCTTTTTCCTCTCTTTACGCCACAGCCTGCAGTAATAACTTCCAAGCTCAATTAAATCAGCTGCTGTCACAGTATTCTCAAGCCTTTTTATCGCTACTCTTATAGCCTGCCGGATAAATGCTAAATCTTCAGGAAGATTTACCCCAATAACCTTTTGCAAAGCTTCTTCAAAATATCTTTTTAACCCTTGTTCCTCAGAAGTCCCCATTTGCACAACCTCTTTGTTTCCATACAACAGACCTTTTATATTATTTGCAATTTTCGACGTACCAAAGACTTTTCGTACATCAAGTAGTTTCTCACTTTCACCAGAAAGAATAATAAAACTTTCTTCCCACTTTCCATCACCTTCAGCAAGCTCAATGGTAGCAATGAGCAATGGATATAAAAAACTAAACAAACACTCCTCACCATCATCGCCCCAGGCTGTCACCAAAAAGCCTTGAAAACCTTTTGTCTTTGCTGCATCAATAAAATTTTTTATGTTCTCAATTGCTACTTCAAAATCAGGATAAAACCTGTCCCAATTAGAAAAACCCGGACACACTATCTGATTTGATTGGTATTTATCTCCAAAGCTTTCAATTCTGTTTATAAAATGTTCTTTAGGCATTGCTGCATAATCCCAGTTGGCTAAAATTACCCTTTGCCATATATCGCTTTGCAAAAGTTTTCCCCATACCTGTTTTTCATTTGGCTTGAGAAACATGCCTGTTAGCATATCTCCCCACATGATAGGTATCTTACCATACTTTTCTACAATATCTATCATGTTCTTATGATGTTCTTCGTATAGCTTTGGCCCTTCAAATATCCAATTCTTTTCCAAGCTTTTTCCTCTGCCGAGTGCCCATGTCTCATCCCCGCCGATGTGAACGTACTTAGATGGGAAAAACTCTAATACTTCTTCTAAAAGTTCATAAGCGAATTTTTTTGCTTCTTCATTCGACAAGTCAAGGCATCCTTCTCTTGGCAAATACCATTCACTGTATTTGGAGTACTCTGGAATTGATAAAATATTCTCCATATGACCTGTTAACTCTAAGGATGGAAATACTTCTATTCCAAGATTTTTGCCGTACTCTATAATTTCTTTTAACTCCTCTTTTGTTAATCTTCCTCTACCTGCACCTATCTTAGGATGTTTTTCCCATAGAAAAAGGTCTTCAAAGTATATTGCAAAGTAGTTATATTTGAGCAAAAATAGCCATCTCAATATGTTTTTAAAAGTTGAAAAACTGGGCACTCCGCCCCTTGCAATATCAAGATGAAAGCCTCTAAAAGAAAATCTAAATTCTTCTTCTACTGTGACTTGCGGCAGTGCATCTTTTCTTTGAATTAAGAGCTGAACTAAGGTGGCATAAGCAACATTAACATTTCCCCAGACCTTTACTTTTTTGTCCTCTATTGAAATACCTGTTCCAGGTCTTTCGACAATCTCTATCTTCCATGAGCCTTTTGGTATTGAAAACTCCCTTGAAATGAAATCTGGAAAGTTTTCAAAACCATCAAAGTCAAACCATTTCCCTGTGAAATCAAGTTTTTTAGGCTTTGGAACAATTTTAAACATTTTTTGATATCTCCCTTCTGCAAGCAATTTTTATGCCTTGTTAAAAATTATCAGTGCCCCAAAACAGAAATTTATCTGGCTCTCTTGTCAGGATACTTATCAGTCTTTCAGTTGAATCGACAAGTAAGCCTTCCAGCTTGAAAGGAGTAATAAGATTTAACATCAAACTATTGTCTTTAAACTCAGTACACCCAGTAAGCTCAAGGCCAATTGCCTTTGGATATTTAATTGCTTCTGCATTTTCATTGTTTATAATAAATTTTATAAACTCTATCAAAGGTATCTCTTTGTTTGATGAGTCAAAGCAGCCATATTCCAGTATAATTACTTCTTTGCCATTTTTTCTATAAAACAAATATGCAGCCAATCTGCCATCAATAAAATATCCCAAGCTTGTTTTAGGCTCAAATTTAACCCAGTTAAGCCAATATTCTCTGTTTCTAACAACAGGACCATTAAAATTAGCCGAATAAACCTTGTAGATCTCATCCATAATTTCAATATCATTGTCTGATAATTTTATTTCTTTTACTTCTCTTGCCTGAGCAACTTTAGATTCATAATATTTACGAAAGATATTTCTGTCAAGTAAACAAAATTCCCTCGTCAATACTTTATAGCCAAGTTTGCCATAAAAATTATGAAGTGACGCAAAAAGAATAGAAATAGAAAGCTTTTTCTCTCTCATTGTATCTATTGCCATGCGAAGTAACTTTGATGCAAGCCCCATTCCTCTGTACTGAGGTTTTGTACTGACCTCTCCTATTCCACCAACAGTTATTTCTTTACCATGAAAGTATATCTTTCTGTAAAATAATCTTACTGTACTTGCTATGCTGCTGCCGTCTGCTGCAACAAAAATGCTGTTAATATCTCTGAAAGGGTCATTGAAATAATGTCTTTTAAAATAATCAAGCCAAAAATCTAAATTTCGATTTTCTCCAAAAACACTTGCACAGTGGTAAAACCATTTTTCAAGTTCTGATTCTTTTAAGGTTCTAAATTCCATAAAAATCTCCCTTCTTGTACAAAGTAAAGTAACACTAAATTATATTTTAAATTATGCATATAATTTTTACAATTTTAATTTTACTTAATTATATTGCTATTTATTTAATTTTCTTGTTATTTAGTGCATTTAACTGTTTTATATTGATATTTTTTGATTTTTCTGTTTGATTTCAAATATGTTTAAATGCTATTATTCTGATAGAAGACATAAAAATGTCAACCTTAAAATTAAAGGGGGAAAACAATTTATGAGATACGGTTACTTTGACAACCAAAATAGAGAATACGTAATCGAGCGTCCTGATATCCCTGTTTCCTGGACAAACTATTTGGGTGTTAAAGATATGTGTACAGTAATCTCACATAATGCAGGTGGCTATAGCTTTTATAAAACACCTCAATACCACAGAATAACAAGATTTAGACAAAATGGTGTACCTCTTGACAGACCTGGTCACTATGTTTACTTAAGAGATGATGAGACAGGAGATTATTGGAGTATTTCATGGCAACCAGTAGGAAAAAGTTTGAGCATTGCTAAATATGTTTGCCGACATGGTCTTTCCTATTCTAAGTTCATCTGCGATTACAACAATATTCATGCTGAGCAGTGGCTTTTTATACCTCTTGATGATGCAGTTGAGATTTGGGATGTTAGAGTAAAAAATACAGGAATTAGCAGAAGAAAACTGAGTATTTTTACTTATGCTGAGTTTTCATATCATCATATAGAAATTGACAATCAAAATCTTCAAATGAGTCTTTATGCAAGTGGTTCAAGCTACAAAGACGGTATTATAGAATACGACTTTTTCTATATACCCGATATGTACCACTTCTTCGCTTCTAACTTTGAACCAGATAGTTTTGATTGTGTAAGAGATATTTTCATAGGCAATTACAGAACAGAAACAAACCCAATTGCTGTTGAAAAAGGTATGTGTTCAAACAGTGAGGATCTTACTGGAAACCACTGTGCTTCTCTGCACAAGAGATTTATATTAGAACCTGGTGAAGAAAAAAGATTTATCTTCATGCTGGGCGTGGGAGATAGAAATAAAGGTAGAGAAATCAAAGAAAAATATAGTAAGTTTGAAAATGTCGACAATAGCTTTTATGAACTCAAAAAATACTGGGATGATAAACTTTCTGTTTTTCAGTGCACAACACCTCATGAGGGCTTGAATACAATGATAAACATTTGGAATTTATATCAAGCAGAAACATGTGTTGTATGGTCAAGGTTTGCATCTTTTATAGAAGTTGGTGGAAGGACAGGTCTTGGATATAGAGACACTGCTCAAGATGCAATGTCAATTCCGCATACTAATCCTCAAAAATGCAAACAAAGAATTATTGAGCTATTAAAAGCTCAGACAAGTGAAGGGTATGGACTGCATCTATTTGAGCCTGAGTGGTTTGAAGAGGATGATACGCCAAAACCAAAATTCAAATCTCCCACCATAGTGCCCAAACCCAAAAAAGATAGTATAATCCATGGAATTGAAGATGCCTGCTCAGACGATGCGTTGTGGCTTATTCCCACAATAAGTGAATATATAAAAGAAACTGGTGAAATTGAATTTCTTGATATGATAATTCCTTTTGCTGATAAAGGCCAAGCCTCGGTTTATGAACACATGAAACGAATTATTGACTTTACAGCAAAACATGTAGGCCCGCATGGAATAGCCAAGGGATTGAGAGCTGATTGGAACGACTGCCTAAACCTTGGCGATGGTGAAAGTGCAATGGTCTCTATGCTTCATTACTGGGCTTTGCAATCTTTCATTGAAATTGCCAGATATCTTGGAAAAAGAGAAGATGTTGAAAAATATTCGGCCTTAGCAGAAAATATTAAAAAAGTTTGCAATGATGTGCTATGGGATGGTAGATGGTATTTACGCGGAATAACAGCAAATGGCTTAAAAATTGGAAGCAATGAATGTGAAGAAGGAAAAATTTATTTAGAATCAAATGCATGGGCAGTAGTATCTGGTGTTGCAGACTATGAGCGTGGAATATCAGCAATGGATGCTGTATATGAATATCTTTTTTCTAAATATGGTCTGCACCTTTTACATCCTCCATACTCAAAACCAAATGATGAGATTGGTTTTGTAACAAGAGTTTATAAAGGAATTAAAGAAAATGGGGCAATTTTTAGCCATGCAAATACATGGGCATGGGTTGCCGAATGCAAGCTTGGACGGGGCTCAAGAGCAATGGAGCTTTATAATGCGCTCCTTCCTTACAATCAAAACGACATCATTGAAATCCGTGAATCAGAACCATACAGCTATTGTCAATTCGTTTATGGAAAATATCACAAATCTTTTGGCAAAGCAAGACATCCTTGGCTTACTGGAACAGCTGGATGGGCTTATCATGCAGTCACACATTGGATTCTGGGTATAAGACCAACCTTCGACGGTCTTGTTATTGACCCATGTATACCAAGCAATTGGGACAAATTTGAGGTAATTAGAAAATTCAGAGGAGCAACATATAAGATTACAGTCCATAATCCAAATAGAGTGGAAAAAGGAGTAAAGAATATTACGCTAAATGGTAAAGATCTTGAAAAAAATTTTGTTTCTGTTCAGCCCAAGGGTAGTATCAATGAAGTTATTGTAGTAATGGGGTAAAAGTTAATTTACAATACTGATTTGAGGAGGAAAAATTTCATGATTAAGTTTGGGACAGGCGGATGGCGTGCCATCATAGGCGATGATTTTACAAAGGAGAACATTCAAAAGGTAGCTCAGGCAGTTAGCATTTATATGAAAGAAAAAGGTATTGATTCAGATGGAATTGTACTTGGATACGATCGCCGTTTTCTTTCTGATAAAGCTGCTCGGTGGTTTTCTGAAGTGCTCTCTGCAAATGGTATAAAGATTTTCTTTATTAACAAAGTTGCTCCCACACCCCTTGTAATGTTCACAGTTAAAAAGCTCAATACAAAATTTGGTGCGACAGTAACTGCAAGTCATAATCCTGCAGATTACAATGGTATAAAACTGTTTATAGAAGAAGGAAGAGATGCGCCATTGGAGGTAACTTCTGAAATTGAAGCAATAGCAAATAGTTTGCCAAGTGATTCTATAAAACGTCTTAAATTTGAAAAGGCTATTGATAATGGCTTTATTGAGATAATTGACCCATTTGACGATTATATAGACGCCATCCTTAGTATGGTTGATATTGAAGCAATAAAAAAGCGAAAACTACGGATACTTCTTGACCCAATGTATGGAGTATCACGGACTTCTCTGCAAACAATATTAATTACTGCAAGATGTGATGTAGATACTATCCACGAAAGGCACGACACCCTATTTGGCGGAAGACTGCCATCGCCCACAACTTCTACACTTTATCGTTTAAAACATTTAGTTGTTGAAAAAGGATACGATTTAGGAATTGGAACAGATGGCGATGCTGACAGAGTAGGTATAGTAGATGAAAAAGGCAATTTTATTCACCCAAATGATATCTTAGTCTTGCTTTACTATTATTTCCTAAAGTATAAAGGGTGGAAAGGTCCAGCTGTGCGCAACTTAGCTACTACACACTTGCTTGACAGAATTGCAAGTTCGTTTGGGGAAAAATGCTACGAAGTACCAGTTGGTTTTAAGTATATAAGCGCTAAAATGGAAGAGACCGGCGCGATAATAGGTGGAGAGAGCAGTGGAGGTCTAACAATCAAAGGCCACATAAAAGGAAAAGATGGTATCTTTGCCGCTACTTTGTTAGTAGAACTTATCTGTAAAACTGGTAGGAAACTGTCTGAAATTCTTGAAGAAATACAACGAATATATGGGGTACTGTATATGGAAGAAAACGATTTTTCTCTTGAGCCTGAAGAAAAAGAAAAAATCTGGGAAATACTTTTTGACAAAAAGCATCTTCCTGATTTTCCTTTTGAAATCTCTAATGTTAGCTATATTGACGGTGTAAAAGTATACTTTAAAAATGGTGGTTGGGTATTGGCAAGATTTTCTGGAACAGAACCCCTTCTTAGAATATATAGCGAAATGGATGATAAAGAACAGGCACAAGAAGTGTGTAGGATATTTGCTGAGTTTTTGAATCTCAGATAAGATTTATCACAAATAAAAAATGAGGTATTCTTTGGGGTTATCAATAATTCTCAACGAGAATACCTCATTTTTTTCTTCCATGTTAAAATTAAAATATAAACATCAGTTCAGTAAAGGAGATATATGCAATGATGAAATACATCAAGTCTCTATTCCGTCTGACATCAATAAAGTTTAAATTACTTCTTGCACTTGTTGTTATAACTTGTATACCAACTCTTATACTGGGATATATAGGATATCTTAAATATACTGAAATATTAAAAGACAAATTTTTAAAATCTCAAGAAGTAAATATAATTCAAATTTCAAGTATCATAGAATATTATACTCAAAACATATATAACTTTACCCAAGAAGTCTTATATGATAACTCCATATACAATTTTTATAAGGCATTGATTGACAGGAATGATGATTCAGAACTTTTTGATTATATATTTAAAAAAGATTTTGAAGGATATCTAAACTCATTGCTTTTGTCAAGAAATGATATAAATTTAATAGCTTTCAATTTTTCAGTAAACAATAGTCTTTATTATGTCAGTCGTGAGAATGAAAAGCTTGAAAGCCTAGATGTTTGTACAATTTACCAGAAAGCTAAAATAACAGCAGGAAAGCCCATTATATATGTAAAGCCAATTAATAAATTCTACTCTGATGTTTACATAGGAAGAATAGTATACGACAGAAACACCCTAGATGAAATTGGATTACTTATTATTAAGATGAATTTAAACAAAATGTATGACTCCATAACAACATTAAAAATAAAAAACTATGATGCCATTGCTTTTGCATACCGAGATAAGCTAATTTATGTTAATTTTTCAAATTCAACTAATTTAACTGGCCTTGAAGATTTAATTGTTAAACAACACAAATTTGAGCTTAGCAGCAAGTTCAAAAATAATTACTATTTTGTCAAGTCTGACGTGCCTATTTCTGGTTGGACATGTTATATGTTTTTTTCAAAGAAGTTCCTATTAAATGAAATAAATTTAGTATCTAAAACGCTTTTCATTCTCTTCATCATTACTGTGTTTTTATCATTGCTACTAATTAATTATATTTATTTGGACATAACTTCACCAATCAATCAACTAATTAAATACATGAAAAAGGTTGAAAATGGAGAAATTCAGATAAAAATTGAATCGAATAGAAAGGATGAGTTTGGTTATTTAATCTCTTCGTTTAATAGAATGACCGAAAAGATAAACCATTTAATCAACCAAGTATACAAAGCCCGGCTTATTGCAAAGGATGCACAAATAAAAGCTCTTCAAGCACAAATAAACCCGCACTTTTTGTTCAATACTCTGGATGTTATCAATTGGAAAGCTAAATTCTTAGGAGCAGAAGAGATCTCTGAAATGATCACAGCATTAGCTACTCTTTTGGAGTACAGCATAAATCGTGAAGACTCAACTTTAGTGTCACTACAAAGAGAATTGGAATATATTGATAGTTATATATTTTTGGTCTGTAAGAGGAATAATCATCTCAGAAATCTAAATTTCATAAAAGATATAAAGGGCAATGATTTGTTAAATTATAAAATCCCATTCATGACGTTGCAGCCAATAATAGAAAATTGTATTAAGCATGCCTTTGACTCTAGTATAAAAGACCCTACAATTCTAATAGAAATTCAGGAGTACAATAACAATCTGATCATAAAAGTGAAAGATAACGGCAAAGGTATCGAGCCAGAGAAGCTTGCGCATATTAATAATAAGCTCAATAAAATACCTGATTTTTCAGAAAAAGATAGTTGTGGAATTGGTCTTTTAAATGTTCACAGGCGTCTTAGACTTTTGTTTGGAAATCAATATAGGCTTTTATTAAATAGCACAGTTGGCAGTGGCACAGAAATTATACTGACAATTCCTGCTTCAAAGTAGATATATTCTCGGTATAAAAATCATCATGTTTAATTTTAATTTACAAAATATTTATTTCTATATTCTTGTGGAGACATTCCTGTAAGTTTCTTAAACACTCTACAAAAATAAGTGTTATCGTTATATCCAACCATACTGCCAACTTCATTGACGCGATACCGTGGAATTGCTAAAAGTCTTTTCGCTTGTTCAATTCTGATAATATTGATTAAATCAGTATAGTTCAAACCTAGTTCCTTTTTGATCAATTTGCTGAGGTGCCAGTGACTGATATAAAATTCTTCAGCCAACTCTTGCAGAGAAATTTCTTTGTAGTAATTTTCTAAAAGGTAGCTTAATATTTTGCTCGCCATAAAGCTTAAAGGTTTTTCTTCTCCCTCGTTTTTTTGTCTTTTAATAACCTGCAGTACACACTGCCTTAAAGCTTCTTTGTCATCAGTAATTCTTTCATATTCCATCTCCTCAATTGCTTCTTGCACAGCTTTTTCAATTTCATCAGTTTTGGCTGGCTTAAAAAGCAATCTAAAAACTCCAAGTTTAATTGCTTCTTGTGCATATTCAATGTTACGGTAGGCGGTGATAATTATAATTTTACTCTTTTTATTTTTCTTTTTTATCTCTTTTATCATCTCAAGTCCATTTAGGCCAAACATCCTGATGTCAGTGATAATAATGTCTGGCTTATATTTTTCCACTATGTACAATCCCTCAGTACCATTCTCAGCTAAAGCTACAACCTCATAATTTAATTTTTTCCAATTAACGAAAGTCTTAAGACCTTCTCTTATAATTTCCTCATCATCTACTATTACTACCTTTTTCATGCTTACCTCTCCTATTGATGTTTCAAAACATTTAGAACTTACAAGTTTTAATAAATCCGCCCTTGGAGAATAGAAAAGGGCGGACGTTTATTTTGTAATGGTCACCTTACTTAAATGTCGAGGTTTATCCGGATTATTTCCTTTTAACACACACAAATAATATGAAAAAAGCTGTATCAGAGGTATTACAAACAAAGGTTTTATAAATTTATTCAAATCCTTTTTTATTTCTACGTATTTACAAGCTTTCTTATTTAGCTTATCCGAATCACTAAATGTTATTATATCAATCCCTTCTTTGGTCAATCTTTCTGCAATCTCTATATTATCTTCAATAGTCTCATCAACTGGGGCTATTATAAACACAGGTATGTTTTTATCTATCATTGCCAAAGGGCCATGCCTAAAATCAGAAGTTGAAAAGCCTTTTGCCCTTACATAACTTGTTTCCTGAATTTTTAGCGCAAATTCAAGTGCTACAGGGAAGCTGACACCTCGTCCGAGAATAAAGCATTCGTTCATATATCTAAATCTTTCGATATTTTCCCTAATTATTTCTTCTTTGCCAAGTACTTCTTCAAATATGTTTTCAATATTTGATAGGTCAAAAACCAACTTATCGTCTTCTGCCAAAAAAGCTGCAAAAAGCTCTAAAAGTACTATTTCTGCAGTAAAACTTTTGGTGGCTGCAACGGCTTCTTCTATCCCAACATTCATATTTAATTTATACTCTGCAATAAGCGATAATTTAGAACTCGGATTGTTTGTTATAGCAATGGTCATCGCTCCATTTGCTTTTGCCATATCCAAAAAACTACAAATATCTTCTGATTGCCCAGGTTGAGATACACCTATCACACAGGTTTTTTCCAATTGAAGATTCTTTTTATAAAGTGATGCAACTGATGGTGCTGCAAGCCCTGCTGGAATTCCTGATAATATTTCAATTATATATTTTCCAAATGTCGCTGCGTTGTCAGACGAACCCCGTGCAACAAATATGATGTTGTTTATGTTTCTATCTTTAACATTTCTTGCAATAAGCCTTATAATTTCCACATTGCTCTCAAAACATCTCTTCATCACAGAAGGTTGTTCATAAATTTCTTTTAGCATCTTATGCATTGCAATGTTCCCTCTCTTACACTATTATTTTAAACTTTTTAATCATACCCTATCAATCCAAAAATCAACCTTTGATTGCACCTGCTGTCATACCCTTGATTACATATTCCTGCAAGAATACATATAAGATTATAACCGGCAAAACTGTAATAATTAATGCTGCCATCATTGCTCCATAGTTAGTTCCATAAATACTCGAAACGAGGGAAAGCAGTACACATATAGGCTGCTTTTCTCGAATAGGTATAAATATGAGTGACATAAATAAGTCATTGTATGACCACAGAAAAACAAAAATTGCCGCTGTCACTAAACCTGGAATAGATAAAGGAACAATTATCCTGAAAAATATTCTAAGAACACCAGCACCATCTATTATAGCTGCCTCTTCAAGTTCAACTGGCAAGGTTTTCATAAATCCTGCTAAAGTCAAAGTTGCAAAAGGTAAAAGCCCAGCTGTCTGGGGCAGTATCAGTGCTAAGTAACTACCATTTAAACCTAATTTTCTTAATATTACCAATGATGGGATTACTATTGAAAATGCTGGCACCAACATAGCGCCTGTGAAAAAAATCTTAACAATTCCAGTTAACTTGAAATCAAATCTTGCAATGACGTATGCGGCAAAACCGCCAAAAAGTAAAACCAATAAGACTACACTACCTGAAATAATTAGGCTGTTAAGAAATCCTCTAAATATATTCATGTTCCCATAGCTTATTAATTGACTGTAGTTGAAAAATGAAAGCTTTGATGGTAATTTCATTGGATTTAAAAGAATCTCATTGCTCTCCTTAAATGAATTATTTAAAACCCATAAAAGTGGTAAAATAGTTGTACACGCCCACAGGACAAGAATGAGATATTTAATCACGTCAGCAAAGCTGAATTTTTTAGTCATTCCACTCATTTTATAAGCCCCTTTCATTCCTAATAGGTTATTGTTTCTCTTTCTGTAAGTTTGTTAGAGATTGCCGATAAAATCACACCAAGAACAATTATTAATACACCAATTGCAGAAGCATAACCCTGATTTTGGCCTGTAAATGCAACCTTATATAAATAAGTACCCAAAACCTGACTTGCATCCATTGGACCACCACCAGTTATAACATACACTATGTCAAATACCTTAAATGTACCAACAATTGCAAGTGATATACAAACCGCAATAACATCCCAAATAAGCGGAATTGTTATATAAACAGCTTTTTTTATCCCTGTTATTCCATCAATCAAGGCTGACTCGTATATATCTTGTGGAACTTTTGAAAGTGCTGCAAGAAAGATAACAAAGTAAAAGCCCACATATTGCCATATTACTGGTATTAAAACCATTGTTAAAGCAGAATTCTCAGTAACCCAAACCCTTTTTTGCCCTCCAAAAGCAGTCGCAATTGCATTAAGCAGTCCATAGTCATATCCATATGCCAAGTAAAACATAAGTCCTATTGCAGTACCAGAAATTACAACAGGGAAAAAGAAAACTGTTCTGAAAAACTTATACCCCGCTTTTATGCTGTCTACTATCAAAGCCAAGACAAGAGCAATACCAACCTGAAACACAATTACACATACCATCATAATGAGAGTGTTTACAAGTGCCTTTCTTACAGCATAATCCTCTATCATCTGCCTATAGTTATCAAGTCCCACAAAGGTTTTATAGTTAGAAAAATCTCGCCAGTCAAAAAAACTATAATAAAATGTTGCAAACAAGGGATAGTAGATAAAGACACCTACTAAAATTAGTGCCGGAAATAACAGCAAAATTGCATATTTTTTGTTTTTCAGTATCTGCATTTTCTATCCTACTCCTTATTTAAATTTATGTACTCTTTGGTTATTTTTAACGATTAGGGAGATTAGCCTTTGGCTAATCTCCCTACCTCAAAGCCTGCTAACAATTATTTCTTTACTCTGTCTTGAATCTTCTTAGCTTCAGCCAAAAGCTGCTTTGCGGTTTTCTTCCCTGTCACAACGTATGCCAAATCCGTTCTAATCTTTGTAAATGCTTCTGGCAATATCTGTGCATCAATTGGCATCGAAACAGAGTTAGCTTTTGCCATCATATCATAACCGCTTTGCGCAACTGGAGTAACATTTGGGACCTTACATTTAATTGCTGGAACACCGCCAACTGCAATAAATTTAGCCTCAACTTCAGGAGATGTTATATACTTTACAAATTTTACTGGCCAACCATTCTTCTTTGCGTTCAAATCTTTGCTCACATACCATCCCGAACCAAAACCGCCAATTATGTCGGTCGGATGTGCCTTGCCACCAGGCACAACTGGTACTGGCATTATCTTTGTGTTAACCTTGTCTTTCAAGCCACCTACACACCACGAACCATTTATCATCATTGCAGCTTTCTTGTCTGCAAACAGTGCCTGTGCCTGAGAATCTTGCAAAGTCAGTGCATCCTTTGGAAATGCCCCCATCTTATACAGGTCCTTTATTATATTTAATCCTTTTTCCCAGCTTGGATGGAACGGAGTATTGCGTCCCTGTGGTCCACCAGCAGAAAGGATAAATGTTTCAATTAAGTAATATGATTCAAGTATGGAGCCTGCTATTGGAATTATACCCTTTGATTTGAATGTGTTAACCGCTTTTATAAACTTATTCCAATCGGTTGGAAGTGGAAGATTGTATTTTTTGAATAAGTCGACATTTACATATAATCCTTCATAAAAGCCTATGGTTGGTATTGCATATACTTTTCCTTTGTATTCTTTGATGGGACCATTGTAAGTTGTAAATGCAAGTGCGCTCTTGTAAATGTTGCTGCTCCATTTTGTATCTTTCTTTAATTCGTTATCCCAGATAAATACTTTGCCAGACTTTAGTAGTGGTTCTGCGTCTGCACCTACAAAGAAGAATGTTACATCCGGTTCGTTGCCTGATGCAAAGTCTGTTTTAATTTTGGTTCGTATAGCATCATTTGTAGTAGGAGTTGCTTCATCGATAATTTCCACATTTGGATTCTTCTTCATAAAGTCTTTAATAACTTCTTTCCATGTGTTTGTCCATGGATCTGCACCTGTGAAATATGTCACTGCTCTGATTTTAACCTTTTCTGCGGTCTTTGCATCTACTCCAGTGCTGTCAAGCATTCCTATTAGACTTACCATAAACACAATCACAACAACAAGCGCTAAAATCTTTTTAAAATTTTTCACTGAAAATACCTCCTTTTATCAATTTGATTTTGTATATTGTTTGTAATTATAATAAATCAAAAAAACATCTTTTAAAATCTGAATATCTTGTTTTGAGTTTAACTTTTTTGGCACGTGGACGTTTTACAACTTTTCATTAAAACAGCACATTGTTTGTGGTAAAATATTAATTGGGTGATTTAAGATGTACAAAATGATGATTGTGGATGATGAGTACTATGTCAAAGAAGGACTCAAGCAAACGATTGATTGGGCTAAATATCAAATAGAAATAGTTGGAGAAGCCGATAATGGAGAAGATGCTCTAAACCTTGCTAAAACGCTCAATCCTGATATTATCATTACTGATATTAGAATGCCCATATTAGATGGTGTAGAATTTATGAAAAAATTGAGAGAAAATGAAATTAATTCTCACCTGATAGTAATAAGTGCATATGACGATTTTGAGTACGCAAGAGCAGCAATAAAGTATGGTGCAACAAATTATATACTAAAGCCCATCGATAACAATGAACTTATTGAAACAATCCAAAAGGTAATAAAGAAGATAGAAAGCGAAAGAAATTTTATTGACTCTTACAATAGCTTTAAGAATAATATTTCAGCTTTAAAAGTTAATTTACTGAGAGAAATTGTATATGGAAAGATTTCTGATAGCCGTTTAATTAAAGAAACTCTCTCTTATTTTAAGATTGACTCAAACAATATAATGGTAATAACTATTAGAATTACAAATTATGAGAAGAGTGCCTTAACCGCAAACGAACATTTACGTATGCTAAAAGAGTACATAAATAGCCAAATATTAAAAAATGTATTTGCACGCATTTCAAATGGTGGCATTTGTCTGGAAAAAGACGAAGATGAATTTGTCATAATAATTGGTCTTGATGGTGACACAGATACTCTCTATGAACAGCTTAAAAACGAATTTTGTTATTTGATGAAAAAAATTAATAGAAAATTTCAAAATGATAATTTTACTGTGGCAGTGGGAATTAGTGATGTACACCTATGGGATAATATATCTAAAGCTTATAGAGAAGCTACCTTTGCTTCAAATTATTCTCCTTTGCCAGAGCTAAATATAATTGGCTGTGCACGGGATAAGGACTTAATTGGCATCAGAAAAGAGGTCAAAGATGCATTAAAAATGATTGTTGAAAACTATAACAGGGATATCACTATTGACGAAGTGGCAAATAAACTTCACATCAGCACTTCCCACTTGATGCACTTGTTCAAAGATGAACTGGGAAAAACATTTTATGATTGCCTCGTTGAATACAGAATTTCTAAGGCAAAGGAATTGCTTTTATCAACAAACCTGAAAGTCTACGAGGTTGCTGAAAAAGTGGGATATCAGGACGCTAAATATTTTAGTCAGCTATTCAAAAAATATACGGGTTATACTCCAAAAGAATTTGTAGATTATCATACTTTTGCAGGTGAATTGAAAGATGAAAATTAACTTTCTGCGAATATTTAAACTAAAAAGTAGAATAACCTTCTTTTTAGTGCTGGGTATAGTGATTTTTACATTCATTATAATCTCTTTTTCGCGTATGTTTAGTGAGTTCATAATCCAAAAATACTACTACAAGCACCTCAAGGACATCCACAGTGATATCCAAGAAGGTATCTATTTACTTCTTACCAACATAAATCTTACTTCGGTAAGACTACTTCAAAATCAAGATATATATGATCTTTTATCTAATACCAATTTATCGTACAATGAAAAAGAGAAAAAATTAACAACATATTTAAACACCTTGGGAATAAATGATTATATTGGTGACATTGTAATTGTAACCAAGAAAGGTGAGGTATTTAACTTTAACACCAAGGTAAACCCTTCTTTATTCATCACAAAAGAGTTACTTTCTCATATAGAAGATAGAAGAAACTTATTCGTATGGGGTCCTGTAGTAAAAGATAATGGAAACAATTATATAGTTCTTGGAAAAAGATATTATAATTTTTATACCGGTCAGTATTTGGGCTACCTTCTGATGCTGATTGATGAAAACAGTATTGCTAAGATATGTAACAAAAGCAAGTCATCGGATATTGTTTCCACCTTAGTTATAGACCAGCAGAACAAAATCATCAGCCATCCTGAAAGTAAGTATGTGGGGAGCATCATCTTTGAAAATTGGCTTTCTGATGCCAAAAAAGAATTTAGTTACTCATTGAGAACAATAAACGAAGGGCAGTTTCTTGTTGCAATCAGCAGACCCAGCGAAAATCTTGAACGTCTTAATTGTAGATGGTTTATTGTAAGCCTTCTACCATTATCCAACTTAAAAGAACAGCTTACAAAAATCAACGTTGTAATAATATGGCTTGTACTCATTACATTGATATTGTGTGTTATAATAGCAATCAAGGCGGCTTCTTCTTTGACCAATCCCATCAGATTTTTATTAAATAGAATTAATTCTATAGGTCAAACAAAAAATGTTAAGCCCTACATATATAAAAACTTACATGATGAGATATGGGAGTTAGAACTTGCATTTGAAGAAATGACCAAACGAATAAGTAACTTAGTTGAAACAATCAATCATGATATGGAAAAACAAAGAGAGCTTGAACTGACAGCACTGCAGTCACAAATAAATCCACATTTTCTTTATAATACTCTTGACGCCATAGCATGGATTGCAAAAATTAAAAAACAGCCTGAAATTGAAAATATTGTTATGGCTTTAGCCAAGTTCTATCGTATAAGTTTGCATAGAGGTGAAAAGTACATACGATTATCTGATGAAATAGAGCTTGTAAAAAATTTTGTTGCTATCGAAAAGATTAGATTTCCTAATAAGTTTGACATTGAGTTTGAAATTGCTCCTGAAACAATGGACATGAAGATTCTCAAATTTACTGTACAGCCGCTTGTGGAAAACTCCATAAAACATGGAATCTTGCCTAAGAAAGAAAAAGGACTCATCGTTGTAAAAAGTATGTTAGTTAATGAGGATTTACATATTGAAGTTTCAGACAATGGAGTAGGATTTGATCCTTCGGAATTAGATAATTTAAGCAAAAACAGCAGAGGCGGTTATGGGCTAAAAAACGTCGATGAAAGACTTAAAATCGAATATGGTAAAGAATACGGTTTGTTTATTTCAAGTGAAAAAAACAAAGGCACAACCATTTTGATTAAAATAAAAGCTAAAAGTGAATGATGTCAGCTACTATAATTGTATTTTCTTATCTTGTCAACCAGATTTATTAATGGTTTGTATATTGTTTGGGTTAAAATGGTACTTGATAAAAACGACATTCCGATCAATAAGCTACTTACTATCACTATCAGAATTGTATAAGTTAAAATATCCCTGCCAAATTCACTTATGTCATATAAAATGACAATATATCCCGACTCAAAAATTCTGACTATATCAAGTAATGTGTTATCGTCAATTCTTATCAGCGAATTTTCTTTCTTTAAAGTGTTAGTGTCTATTTTTCTATTTTTTATAACAGAGGAAAGTTTTAAGAGGGTTTGAGTCTGTTCATCCTGGCGTGGTAGCAGACCAATATCCTTATCATAAAGATAAACCGAAATGTCAGCATGATCAGAAACTCCAAAGTGCCGCTGGTAAAAATATTTAGGGTCTATATCAATCACAAGATATCCACAGAGTCTTTTATTTTCATCATATATTTTAGAAATAAAACTTACAACGCCATAGGCGCTTTTATAATATGTGTTATTGTAGTACGGGGCTAACCCTCTATTTCTAATCAACCACAAGCTTTGCTTTTTATCATTGGCAACAAACTCTTTTATTCTTTTATCCTTTAAAAGTTCACTCAATGTTGGATAGTCTACAACATAGCTTGAAGTGTAATATCTTCCATTTGTATCATACAATATAACTGCCAATATTCTTGTATTAGATAATTTGATGCCATCTAAAATCTCCGTTATATTGCCTTCTGTATTATTGTTTTTTAACAGGTCAAACACTTTACTATTTGTACCAATCTGTTTTGCAGACTCTTCTATGAGCGTTACATAAATTTTATAATTATTGATTATGCTCTGGTCATTTTTTTGCAATAGCTGGTAGTAATAATCCATTAAAAAATCTTTAAATATAAAGTTCGAAGCCATTGCGACTAAAAGTATAAATCCGATGAATATGATAGATGTTACAAGTGTGATTCTATATTTTATGCTTTTATACACTTAAAACACTCCTTGATAAGTTTATATTTCTAATTATATCATATAAAAATTTACAAATTATTAGTTGTTGTTTAAACTTATAAAAACAACCCCCACCTTGCGTTATGTGCAAAGTGGGGGAAAAGAGAAATTACCAGTTGTTACCTTCAAGTTTTTGAACATTCATATTAGGTGTCTCTATCATTACCTTCTCAAGTGCGGTATTGTCAATTGTTACATTCTTAAATATAACTGTACCTTTTGTCTCACCTGATGCGTATATACCATATGAACCAGTGTAGTTAATACGAACATTTTCAAATACAATTCCATTTGCTTGTTTTGTGCCCATAAACCTTATTCCCACATCTGTACAATCATATAAGTCAAGGTCCTTTATTGCAATTCCAGATATATCTTGCTGGTCAGACATTATCCTTATTGCCCCCAATTTACCACTTGGCTCACCAGCTCTTATGATACTATTTCTTCTTATTTCTGTTATTCCGCTAAATGGTATGCACGGGAATGTAGTGCTAATTAATATTCCTGCAGATGTTGGGACATCTATTATTAGGTTATTCTCTACAATATTGTTACTGCCTCCGTACACTGCTATTCCTTGTGCAAGCCATGGTTGTTGTACAGTGTTATTGCGTATAATATTATTTTCACATGCCCAAACATTTTGGTTGTATGTTGCAGACCAAATTGCAAAAGCATCATCGCCGGTATTTCTTGCATGGCAGTTTTCAATTATTGAATTAATAGTACCATCACAAAGATTTACACCATCAGCCATTAAGTTTCTAAATCTGCAGTTTCTGATAACAAGTCCATCAGTTCTGCCGTATTTAGAGTTTCCAACCCAAAATCCACATTTTTTATGTTCAACCCAAATGTTCTCAAGAACAGATCCTGTTCCTCCCCAGCCTGAGAATGCATTGTCGTCAAGCTCATCAATTCTTGAATTTGTCTCACCAAATATTGCAAAATCGTAGAATTTGCAGTTGTTGCCCATCAGAACAAATTGCGAGTATGGACCACTTATTGTTGAGTACCACATGCCGGCTCCTCTAATTGTCACATTATCAACATATATTGGACATGTCAGCCACCCGTCTTCTGCTTCGAACAAGGTAGTGTTCACTTTTACATAGTCAAGGTAAATATTCCCTGTATCCTCATATTGATGAATTATCTGAAGCAGGTTTCTTTCGGTATTGAGCGCAACATCAATTGTTGCAGTCTGCCAACTATCCCAACTACCAGTTGGCGGCAGTGAAACTTCATATCTCTTTCCATTTACTATGAACGATAGTGTCTGATTAGTGTTTGTTGCATTTGAGTATCGAATTTCCATTGTATTATTTCCATCTGATGGTATACCTGTTATGAGTAGTTTCTCTGTTGCTCCAATTACATCAAAGCCTTTTACGTAGCCTGTGCCGCTAAAACCACTGTATACATTGTCAACAACAGGTCCTTCTAATTTTTCAAACACGCCCTCAGGTATCCATACACCCTTGCCCTGCTGTTTTGCAGCGAAAATTGCATCATAAATAGCTTTTGTATCATCCTTTCCATCATTTGGTATTGCACCAAAATCTCTTATGTCCAGGAAATTATCTGGTTTTGTAAGTGGTGGTGGCACATTTTCAATGTCTATCAGGTCAATGTCATAGTATGGCGAATCATCACCACTGTCCACCTGCAACCTTATTTTATCTCCTGGGTTAACCTGCCCAATCAATGCTCTCACTTCATCAAAGTAATACCTTGGTGCACCAAAAGATGGGTCGTTGCTCCACGGGTATGCTCCATATACCCAGCTGTATCTTGATGTAAGGTTCAATTTCTGTCTAAACTGACCATTTACAAAAAGCGAAAGTGTTGCATCAATTCCTTTACCATCGTCGCTATCAGGGATGCTGTACCTTACAACAATTGAATTTACTTCACTGGGTACAGTAAACTCTACATATTCTCCAACCTGATCAAGTCTTACAAACCTTCTGTTGGATGCTTCATTTGCTTCATCATTGACCTCATAAGATGGTCCTATGATATCACCGTTTGTTGATGCACTTTCTGCTTCAAGCTCTATCCATGGCACGCTTGCTCCAATGCCAGCTGGTACTTGATATGGTGGTGCTTCTGGTTTTTGAGCTTGTTGTTTTTGTTGTGGTGGAAGCTGCTTTGGAGTTCCCAGGCCCAAAACAAGCTGACAGTCACCAAACCTATTTGGATACTGCCATGCCTGGTCATCTTTTGAATTCCAAATATATTGGCACCCGCGGGTTTGATTTGCGTAGTTATCATCTATTGCTATATCAAAACCAAATACCATGTTCTTCTGAGCAGATACGCCAAGTGTTGTCCACGGAATCTCGATTAACATTCCATAACCATCATCAAAATCATGTTGAGTAAATCTTACATTTTGAATTGCATTGTGTTTAAATTCCATTGGCTGTTCATAGTTCCAGCCAAAGAAGTACTGGAAATCATCTGATGTATAAGAATCTTCTTTGTTTCTGTCCATATCAAGATAAATCTCAACACTGTCATTATTCCATATTTGCCCTGGATCTGGTGCATCTTTTCTCTTTGCAGCGTCATAAACTCGAACAACTGCGTATAAGTAATTCTCATCCCAATACATAGCAAATTTGCTTGGCTTGGTGTTAGCAGGATTTGGAGTTCCAACAACCACCTTTTCAATCTTATATTTAGCCAGTTCATCAAATAACGAAGCATCAACATTATTGTTGTTCTTAAGATTATTAAACTTCTCTCTTATTTGCTTTACCTTATTTTCTGCTCTTGTATCATTATGGTAAACATCTTTTGCAACATTCAATTTTCCACCAACATAGACTGCGCCACATATAAGAGGCAGCGGTTCTTCCTTTGGTTGGGCTTTTGGAATATATGGCAGTCGCTTGTGGAATGAGTTGTTATTGTCATTGCTCTCTTTTACTCTACCCACTTTGTCATCATTCGGGTCAGGGTCATAATCGTCTACATTGCAATAAAGAGTGTGAATTCCGCTCTTTGCTTTCCAATACTTTCCTTCAGTACCGCCTATAACTGGCAAGACAATGCTCTGTCCTACCGCCAAACCGCCTGTGTAAAGATCAGTCCAAAACCATGGTGCTTTGCCATCTACATTAAAACCTGCTGCAATCTGTTCTCCTTGTTGGACAGCACCCTCGCCAATATTTTTAACTTTTACTTTGAACAAAACATCATCGCCTTCTTGAGGATTTGCCGGCTCCCAGTATACATCCTCAATAACCAAGTCAGGTAGTGGTGCTGTATAGTCTTGAGTAATATCAACATCTTCCAAAATCCATTTCGCGGAATCCCATTCAGGGTAGACTTCACTCAAAACAACATGACCAGGATTTCCCTCTATATTCAAATACTGTGTATTTTTGTATGCACTTTTTATTCTATATGAACCTCCTGCTTCCTCCAGTACCCAGCGTGCGCTGTACCAGCTATCATCTATATTGCCGCATTCAACATATTTCTTTGAATCATAATTTTCAATGTGAATATAATTGTACGTTGCTCTATTTTTAATTCTGATACTGCCTTCAAACTCTTCAATTATCCACTGTGAACGGGCATCTTCTGCAGGTATGTCATAGCTGTACTCAAGTTTATCCCCTGCTTGATAAACATACTGGCCTGTCCATGCACTCTTTATTCTGACAATTCGTGGACCACTTGATGAAGCTGTAACAAGTATTTCTTTCCCGAACACATTGTTGTCTTCATTGCTCTCTTTTATTCTACCTGTTATATCGTCACCTGGATTTGGGTCGTAATCATCAACAAACGCCCATACGGTATGACGCCCACCAATAGCATCCCAGGTTGGCAGATTTCTATCAGGACCACCCATTCCACCTGTCACTGTCAGTGTTTTCTCTTCTCCAGGTTGCAAGGGCCCTGTGAAGTTATCAGTCCACCAAAATCGTGTATAGTCATTGTCAATGTGAAATCCAACACCATGGACAACTCCGCTTGGAGTTGGTGCATCACCTACATTTTTGATTGTTACACTGAAGAGTACCTTGTCGCCTGCCTGAGGATTTGCTGGCTGCCACGTAATATCTGTAACAATCAAATCAGGCAAGCCTTGGGCATGAACTGCCGGCACATATGCAATCAAACTCAGTAGTTGAATAAGAATGGTTATGATTGAAACAAGCCTTCTTTTCATAGCATCTTTTCCCTCCCCGTTTATTTATAAATTTACCTCAAGAGAATATTCTGGTAGATATTGTACAAAAGCACAGCAGATTCTTCCCTTGTGAGATTCCTCTTTGGACTTAGCATGTTATTGTAACCACTTACAATTTGAGCATTTACAAGCTGTGCGATTGCATCTTTTGCATAACTTGAGATTTGCTCAGCATCATTAAACTTGCCTAAAACCTTTTCTGGTTCAACATTTGTTATCAGTAAACCCAAAACCTTTAGTGTTCTTGCCAATATGCACATTACATCTTCACGTGTGATATTTTTCTTTGGTTCAAACTTGTTGTTGCCAACACCATTTACAATGCCAAGTTTCTTTGCGATACCTACCGTTTGATAATAATAATCTGATGGAAGGACATCATCAAAGTTAGAGTCCACTCGAGCTTCAAGTCCAAATGCTCTTACAATTAATGTAACAAAATCTGCACGTGTGATATTATTCTTAGGCATAAATTTGTTCTTCCCAACACCCTTTATAACATCTCTTGTCGCTAAAAACTCAATTTGTTTTTTAGCATATGAATAGAACGCATCGTCAAAGCTAACATCCCTGTAAAGGAGAGAAAAATCGCTCAAATGATCTGTAAAAATTACGAAATGGCCATCCTGGGCAGAATAAAAGCTTTGCTTTAAAGTTACAATATTGTCTCCATCAATCCTCACACCAACAAGCTTGTGAGTATTTTCCTTTTCAATTGCCGATGGCTTGTACGGAATCTCAAGCTTGACCGCACTTTTGCCCAAGCTTTCTAATTTTGCATCCCCTGCAGTGATTTGAACTGAAACTATTGGTTTTTGACCCAAAATTTGTTTTACGCTCTCGGCAATATTCTCTGTTTTATTAGACACTTTGACAGAAACTTCTTTGTCTTTTATATCTTGTAGGAGTGTCTTATTTAGTTCCAAGCTACATACTGGTGTTGTAATCTTGAGACTTTCCACCTTGTCAGAAAGAACTTGCAAAGTGTCTTTTGGCAAGTTCATATTATATGTGCTTATATTTTCTTGTGCTTTGACATCTAAAACTAATTTCTTCGTCTCCTCCACTTTTTGTGAAAGTAACAACTTAGAAATTGTATCTTTGTCTACTGTGGCATTTGCTGTATTTAAATTCTCGTCTACTGAAAGTTGTATAGGACTTTCTAATTTTGACCTATCTTCTGCGGGCTGTTGTTGAAAACTTCCCTGTTGATTACTACCTGCATTTGTTGCTGCTGAGCCAGAACTCTGAGATGGAGTTGAACCTTGCTGGTTTGATGGAACGTGAGCAGACTCAGTCACATTTATTTTTAAAATTGTTATATTCCCAAAGTTGTCATATATCTCAAATTCATTTTGACCTAAGCTTAAATTTTTGACATAGGTATTTTTAAAATAGAGTTTGTTATTCGATACAACATAATCTATGTCCTTTTTAAGTTCGGTCTGAGTAGCTGCTTTAACAATTTTTGATATTTGCACAGATGTAGGAAGATACATGCTCAGTTCCAAGTCCGCATTTCCAAGAGCTGTTTTATCAACAGATGCAGGATTTGGCAGGATGATTGGTGGAAGTGCAAAAATAGAATACGATGAATTAGATGTATTAGTGATTTTATTCAATGTCGCTGTATAAAACTTGATTTTAGAGGAATTTGTCAGCAGCGCACTTGATACTGGAATGCTGGTTTCTATTAAGTTGTAGTTCGACCCATTGTAGTAGACCTTACCATCCGTTTGGTCTTGATACACATCAAGTATAACAATTTTCCCTTGTCCTAACAAAATGCTATTGCCATCCTCTTTTATTGCGTAAACCGAAACTAATACTTCATCCCCTATAGAAAGTTCCCCATATATGTCGCTTTCAACTGTAGAGTAAAACTTCAAAGTATCTCCTTGGTATTCCATGTAAGGAGTCTCTACTCTGATGTCTGCGAATGCAACTGGAAAAGAACTAAAAAGAAAAACCATAATTAAAATTAAACTACATAGCTTTTTTATCATTTTGCAACCTCCTTTTATTACAATATTTTTATATTAATATAATTATTGCCGTTACTTGAGTTCCTTTATTAACTGGTCTAAGCTGCAAATAACTATATCAGCTTCTCCCAGCATATCACACGAACCCACTCCAACTGCAAACATTCCAGCCAGTTTTGCTGCTTTTATGCCTGCTGCTGCATCTTCAAACACAACGCACTTTTGTGGGTCTATTTTGAGTTTTTGAGCGCACTTTAAGAATATTTCAGGGTCAGGTTTTGCCCGGGATATCTGCGTACCATCAACAATTGCGTCAAACAAATCTTTTATGTTGAGCCTTTCAAGTATCAACATTGCATTTTTGCTTGCTGTTGCTAATCCCGTTTTTATGCCTTGTTCTTTTAAGGTCAATATGAGCTCTTTTGCGCCCGGAAGAATCTCATCTTCTGTCAGCTTGTTGATATACTCCAAATACCAGCTGTTTTTTATATCCATCAATTCTTCTTTTTGGGCTTCACTAAACTCATTTTCTTTGCCACCTATTTTGAGAAGTATTTCAAGCGACTCTTTTCTGCTAACACCTTTGAGCTTTTCATTGTCCTTTTCAGTAAATTCAAACCCCAACATGTTCGCAAGCTTTTTCCACGCAGAATAGTGATATTTTGCTGTGTCTACGATGACACCATCCAAGTCAAATATTGCACCTTCTATCCTTTTTAGAAGAACTTTGATAGGAACCAATGCTTCATTCTCCTTTCAAATTTATTTCAAGCAACTGGCCTATTTCATGTATAAATTCACTTTTATTTGCTACAATTCTGTAACTTCTATTTTTTGAATCCTTTAACCTGGTGCTTTTTATCAGAATTTTGCTATTTGAAATCTCAAACTCAAATAGGTTTCCATGAATTATTAAATTAAATCTAAGGCTTTTCCAATGTGCGGGAAGATGTGGATCTATCTCAACTTTAGTCCCCTCTACCCTAATTCCACCAAAACCAAACACTGCTGCCATCCATGCACCACCGTTTGCGGCAGGATGTGTACCTCCAATGTACAAGTTCCCAACATACTGCTTGTAATTTCCTTCTAAGTCTATCAGTGCCGTTTTCAAAAAGTATTCATAAGCATCTTTTAGCTTACCAAGTTTCGCAGCTAAAAGCCCGTACATGCTGTAGCTGAGGGTAGAGCCATGTTCTGTGCGTCTGTTATAGTACTCCCAGTTTGCTTTTAAGATTTCTTTTTCATATTCACTTTCAAATAAATTCAAAAGCACAACTACATCAGCCTGTTTTATCACCTGAGTTTGAGTTGCCAAACCATTTCCACCGCCAAGGTACTCATAAGGATGTAGCATCTTGTCTTTTAGCTTTTCAACTTCTATGTCTTCTAACTTAAAGTAACCGTCAAACTGCTCAATGATCCCTTCTTCATTTGGCTTTTGTAGGAACATCTTTTGCTCTGCTTCTTTAATTTTTTCAATATACTGGGAAATACATGTTTTTGAGTCAATTTCTTGTAAGATATTTGGATACTTCTCTTTTAGGATGTCATATAACCATATAGCCTTTTCAAAGGTAAACTTTGCTATTCTGTTAGTGTAGGCATTGTTATTTACTCTTTCATGGTATTCATCAGGTCCTGTAACATCTAAAATTTCAAATCTGTCTTTTAATGGTTTATAATACGCATAAGAGTAATAGAACTTTGCACACTCAAATACAGCTTCTGCTGCACCTTCTAAGAAGATTGAAAAATCGCCTGTTGCATTGTAATAGGTAAAAAATCCATAAACAACATCGCCACTTATGTGTATTTGTTTGTCCCGAAAATATGTCCTTATGGATCTTTGTGTAATCACATCTGTGACGTTGAAAAGACTACATGCGTCATCACCAGTCTCTTGGCTTTCCCATGCATAAAATGCACCTTCAAAGCCGTACTCTTTTGCCTTTCTTCTTGCTCCATCCAAGGTATGTACACGATACATTACTAAATTCCGTGCAACATCTGGAAGTGTATATGAGAAAAAAGGAAGCATAAAAATTTCTGTGTCCCAGAATATTGCACCTTTGTACATCTGCCCAGAAAGTCCACGTGCAGGGATTGAAAGTTTTTCAGAATGATAAGGAGCAATACTTAGAAGATGATACATGGAAAATCGAAGAGATAACGCTGCCTTTTCATCACCATCTATACTGATATCGCATATGCTCCATCTTTCTTGCCATCTTTCTCTGTGCTTTTCAAAAAAATAGTCAAAACCCAAGTTTTTAGCCTCATTTATTCTTTTTATTGCTTCATCAAACGGTTTTTCGAACTCAAGTGAGTGGGTAACGCACATGTATTTATAGAACTTAAACTCTTTATCACTTGCCAATTTCACCTTGCTTTTCCTTACATATAAGCGTAAGTATTCCTCATTAATGAAATTATCTAAATGATCAGCTGTTTCAGCCACTACGAGGTTTTTACCTTCATTGGTTATTAGATGGGTCACATAAATTCCATCTAAATTTTGGAATGACATCTCTTTAAAATGCGGTCCGTTTATCTCCCATATATCACAATCAATTCCTGTTTCTATTCCTATTTCACAATCAAAATTTGCAGTGATAGAATATTCTAAGCACAAAAGATGGTAATCTGTGCTGCTTGCAAATCTTTTTGTTTTTATTCTTATCCACTTCTCTTTATCAACAAAAAACTTTGTGTTTCTGAAATAATACGCATCTTTCAAATCAAGACCATAAGTGTGAGCACAATCTTGGAAAGTCATTGGAGAAAGAAGGGTATTGTTATAATACACTTTTACAAAAAGTCCATTTGGCACGTTTACTAACTCTCGCCATTTATCATCATACCTGTCGTAAACACCTGCAACAGTGCACGCAACAAGCTCATTTTTTCCAAACTCTTCTAAGGTTCCTCTGTATCCCATGTATCCATTTGCAATTAGAAATCTGCTACCGTCCAATTCTATTGAAGAGGGGTTAAACCCCTCTTTTGAAATTCTCCAGCTCAAAATCAAATTTACCTCCTTTTCTGAAGCGGGATTTTAATCTCATCTTCTGTTATGGTGTAGGTTTTATCATAAACCATCAGCTCAACATCTGCACCTTTGAGCTTTTTGATAGTAACATACTGTGGGTCTACAACTATCTTTAATACCGCTCCATTATATTTGATTCTGAAAGAATAATAACTCCAGTTATCTGGAATGATTGGAGCAAGCTTTATGGGCGCTGTATCAGATCTCATACCACCAAAACCGTAGACGATGTTCAGCCATGCCGCAGCCAGCGAGGTTATATGAAGTCCTTCTTCAGTGTTTCTGTTGTAATTGTCAAGGTCCAGGCGTGTGGCATACCTGAAGTACTCATAAGCCTTGTCATAATAGCCAAGTTCACATGCCAGAATAGAATGAATTGAAGGAGACAGTGACGATTCATGAATACACCTCAAATCATAATAGTCATAATTTGCTTTTTTCTCTTCAAAAGAAAAGTCACAGCTATAAAGAAGCATGCAGAGCAAAACTGCAGGCTGTTTTATCATGTCATACCTGAATATCCTGTCATAGGCCCAATTTTTGTATATTGGAATTTGGTCTTCGGGAATTGTTGAAAGTTCAATATGAGGCAGGTTAAAATAGCCTTCATGCTGTTCAAACACCTTGCTCTGAGGGTCTTGAATTATTTTCATATTTTTTGCAATATCAGCCCATCTTTCAACTTCATTTCTTTCAAGTTTTGTTTTTCTGGTTATTTCATTATATAATTTTTCATCTTTGGCTTTTAGTAGTTTCAAGACCTCTATTGTAAACTCTAAACTCTTTTTTGCCATGTAATTTGTGTAAAAATCGTTGTTTACCATCATGTGAAACTCATCAGGTCCCATTACTCCAAAAAAGCCATACTTGCCATCTTTTTGCCCAAGTTGACACCTACTCTCCAGCATCCTACAAACTTCAATTAATATCTCTGTCCCTTTTTCAAACAAAAACTTTTCATCTTTTGTGACAATATAATAGTGATAAAGTCCATATGCAACGGCTGTACTTACCTGAAGCTGCAAATTCGCATGCTGCCACAGCGTACATGACTCTGTGCCATCAATTGTGGCGATTGGATAAAATGCTCCTTTCAAATCAAGCTCTTTAGCTCTTTGTTGTGCCTGGGGCAGGGTATAGTATCTAAACTCTAAAAGCTTTTTTGCTGCATCAATGTTTGTAAATAGGTAGAATGGAAGACAGTAAACTTCACTGTCCCAGAACGAATTGCCATTGTATACTTCACCGCTTAAACCTTTTGCACCAATCCCAGCAACAACCTGTTGCATGCCTGAGTATGCTTGCAGCATCTGGAATATGCAGAACCTTATACCCTGCTGATTTTCGCTATCTTGCCCTATTTCAATATCAACTTCTTCCCACATCCTCTCCCAGAATCTTTCGTGCTCTTGTTTCAGCTTTGAATAGCTATATTGACCAAATACGGACTGACAAAGCTTTCCATTTTTGCTCTGCAAATTTTCATTTAATCTATCAAACGAATTTATAACAACAACCTTTTCAATCTCTATGGTTTCATTTTCTTCTATATCAAAAACCATCTCTTTTGCTATGATCTTCTCTCCTTCAACAATTCCTTGCTCACATGCCTTGTTTGCCTCTATTTTAAAGTTTGCAATGCTTATTTTGTTGGTCTTTATTGTTTTACATCCAATAGAGATGTAATCATTTTCATTTGATTTAAATAAGCCCTCCCAGTAGTTTGTGTCATATATCCTGTGCTTGTGAGAAAAATCAACCCCACTGATGATTTTTACCTTACCACTTTTATTCAACGATGTGATTTCTATCTTCTGACAGCATACATTGCTTTTAGTCATGCTAATAAATCTTTCAAACTTGAGCTTAAAACTTGACCCTTTTTCGGTGTGCCAAATAAATTCTCTTGTCAAAATACCTTTTTTAAGATCAAGCACTCTTTTGTACTCCGAAAAATTAGAATGGTTCAGGTCAAGCTCCTCACCATCTGCAATAATTCTTGTGTACAGCCAGTTTGCATTGTTGACAACAAACTGGGTTCTGTTTGGCACTCCTTTGTACGAAGGTTTTTCATATATTTCTTCAAACACACCTGCAACGTAAGTGCCGATGTGAGTATCCCCTGTGTAAAACTCATCAAAGTAGCCTCTTGTACCAATGTAACCGTTACTCACAGTAAACAGAGATTCTAAAACCCTCATGTTTGATTTGTCAAAATTTTCTTCTATGATGCACCATGGATCTACTTTTACATATCTGCTACCCTTTTTATTTATCACTCTGTCAACACCTCATTCATTTTTTATTTTTGTGTCCAAATATTTCTAAATATCAATTACTTTAATCCTCCAATTACAACGCCCTGAGTGAGATATTTCTGGAAGAATATTACCAATACCACTGGTGGCAATATTGCATAAAGCACTGCTAACATCTTCATATCAGCAGACATCCATGTGTTCCCGAAAGACATTTCATATATCTTTATCATAACTGTATAACTTTCACGGTTTTTTAGAACAATATAAGGCAGGAGAAAATCCGACCATGAAGCATTTATGGAAAATATTGTCACCACCATTATTATTGGAACGCTAAGTGGCATAACAATCTTGTAAAACAGTCTCAAGTTAGGGCATCCATCAATTTTAGCAGCTTCAATGATCTCTCTTGGAATCTCATCAAAGAAATTTTTAAATAGCAGCACATAAAAAGCATTTGCACCATAGCTGAGCCACAGTGGAATGTATGAGTTGTTTAGTTTAAGCGCAACTATATTCTTAAAAATAGGTACAAGATTGATGGTTGCAGGAATCATCAAACTCCATAAAATTAGATTGAATACAAATCTATACCCTCGCGGCTTGATGATTGAGATAACATATCCTGCCAAGCCATTGAAAACTATTGCACACACCACACTTCCTGCTACTAAAATGAAGGAGTTTATATAGTACTTTGTAAAATTGAGAGTTTTCCAGGTGGTTATTATCTTTTGAGGTTCAAATGTATGTGGAATTATTGTGGGCGGCACCTGAGCAAATTCTTTTATATTCTTCAAGCTTGATAGAAATACCCACAAAGGCGGTGCTAAACACACAAATGCAATGCAACAGCTAATAAACAAAAGTATATAATAAAGTGCTTTTACACTTGGTTTTCTGAGGTCTAAAAAATTTATAATACCACTTGTTTTTGAATCTAATCTACTCAAGTTTCTGAGCCCCCTTGCAAGGTTTTTAAACATTATTATTTTCTTTTGTAGCTTTCATATATATGAAGGTGAGACACATTAGAATCAAAGTAACCAGTACACTTACAGTTGCAGACTTTCCAGCAACAAAATCAACAAAAGCATAGTTGTAGCTCAAAAGCATCAACGACAGCGATGCGTTGTTTGGTCCACCACCGGTTAAAACAAGTGGTTCGTACAATACCTGGAAGACAAATATTATCTGCATTATTAAAAGCATTCTTGCTGTGGAATATAGCTCAGGAAGTGTAATATGAACAATTCTTCTAAAAATCCCTGCCCCATCAATGCAAGCAGCCTCATACAGCTCCTGATTTATCCCCTGAAGCCTTGCAATATAAATTAGGGCTGTTGAACCTGCGGCTTTCCACGTCATGATGAATATTAAAAGAGGAATTGTAAGTTTGGGATTTTGTAGCCAGTCAGAAGGCTGAAGACCTAGCTTTATCCTAATAGCATTCAAAAGTCCACCTTCGCTCGGGTCAAACAAAAATCCCCACAGAACAAGCGCGGCAACCCCAGGAACCATATTGGGAAAGTATATGGAAAACCTAAAAAATGAATTCAAATGTACCATTTCGTTAATTATTAGAGCCACAACAATGGGTACTAAAAACCCTATTATAAGTGACCAGATTACGTAAAAGAATGTATTTATTAGAGCTTGATGAAAAACGTTGTCTTTCAAAACATCAATATAATTTTGGAGACCAACAAATCTCTCCATCCTAAATCCCTTTGTTTCATGTACAGATAATACCAAGCTATAGATCATTGGCTCCCAAATGTAGAAAGTAAAAAGAATTATGCTTGGTGCTAAAATCAACCAACCAGAAATATTTTCGGATAACCTGTTTGATAGTTTCCCACTCATTTTCTTATTCACAATCCAATCCCACCTTTTTAAAAGCTTTATACATACATTTGCTACCCTAACAAAGAATTTAATTATGGGAGGAAGTAGTTTTTCACCACTTCCTCCCCAACCTCAAGCTACTTTGTAGGTTTATTCTTTTACTTTATCTAAGAACTTAGTCTGAAATTCTCTGCCTGCTGCTTGTAATATCTTCTTGGGGTCAGCATTCTTATTTGTCAAAACTTGTTGGATACACCCATCTAATATTCTGTAAAGATCTTGAGTATAGTAAGGTTCTTCAGGTTTCAAGTGTTTGAACGCTTCATCATAGTATGGTTTGAAAAGTGCCATATTGACATTTGTATATTTCTTGTAGATAGCGTCCTCTGCCTGAACTCTTTCTTTATTTATCCAAACAGGAAGCGCTCTTGGACCAACTGGTAAGCCTTGAGCTGCTTTTTCTTTGAGGCTTATTTCAATAGCATTAAGTGTTTCTTTATTAACCTTAGGTGACATGCCTATAACCTCAAGGAGTTTAAAGCATGCATCAATCTGTGCAGGTGTGCTGTTTGATGAGAACATTATTGCTGTTCCGCCCATCAATGTGTACTGTCCTTTTGGTCCCTTTGGAATTGGGACAATTGCTATCGCATCTTTGCTCATCTTGTAATCTTGAACAGGCAGGTTAATAACGTCTGGTGCTGCCAAAACCATTCCAACCTGGTCTGTACCATAGTACTTGATCCAATCGCCCCAGCTGAGCAGTGTGTTTGGCAAAAGTACATTGTATTTCCATTTCAAATCTTTGATGAACTGCAATGCTGCAACCGCACCTGGGCTATCAAGTCCCTGTACCCATTTGTTACCCACTTTCTTTTCAAATTCTGCGCCAAATGACCATGCGATAGCTGTGAAGTGCCAGCCACCTACATTGTCCTTGCTCGGCATGAAAAAGCCTGCTTTTCCTGTCTTTTGCTTTATGATTTGTGCTGTTTTTCTAAGTTCATCCCATGTTTTTGGATATTTTGGAAGGCCATTTTTGTCAACTAAGCCAGCCTTTTTGAAAAGGTTCATGTTGAGGTAAAGCCCTAAAGCATAACCATCACGTGGAATACCATAAATTTTCCCATTATAAGTCAAAAGCTTTAAAACATCTGGATTTATTGCTTTGTCATACCCATATTTTTTCGCATATGTTGTAATATCTGCTGCATATCCAGCTGGTATTATTTTTCTTGGTTCTGTAAACCATGTATAAAATATGTTCGGCAAGTCTCCACTTTCTGCTTTTGGAAGAAATGTTTCTGGCGAATATGAATATGGATCAGGAATCAACTTAATGTTTGGATATTTCTTTTTGAAGTTTTGCTCATACTTTTGCCATGCTTTTTTGCCTGCTTCATCATTGTCAAGTGGCCAAATACCAACTCTGATGGAAACAGTCTGAGAGGCAACTGCTTTTGCCGGCTTTGAAGAAATCAAGGCAATTCCCAAAACAATTCCAGCCAAGAAAATCAATGCTGTCACAATACCCACAATTCGCCAATTCCTTAAGTAAAACAACCTGTTCATCACAAATCCCCCTTCAAATTGGTTTATTTTTATTTGACAATTTATATAATAAGTACCCCCTGCTTTCTTTTAAAGTGGGTAAAAATGCAAAAAGGTTTGTAAAATTATTGTTATTTATTGGATACAAAAAGTTTTTTATGGCAAACAAAAAAGGACTGGTCGTTGCTTTATTTGCCAGTCCCTTAATTTTGGTTTCTCCTTATTTCCACTTTTTACCCCTTCACAGCCCCGGCTATCATACCTTTTAGAAGTTTGTCTTGCAAAACAAAGTAAATTATTATGCTTGGTATTGCAGAGATTACAACTGCAGCAAACATTTTGGTAAGCTCAGCTCCATACATCCCCCTAAAATTCAAAAGTCCAACAGGCAGTGTCATAAGTTCTGGTGTCTGTATCAAAACCAGGGGTATCAAAAGGTCATTCCATGCGCCAAGGAAATTGAAGACTGCAATTGTTACAAAAGCCGGCATCGTCAACGGAAGAATTATCTTGTAAAATATCTTGTAGACAGAGCAGCCGTCAATCAAAGCTGCTTCTTCTAATTCGTGTGGGATTGTTTTGTAAAATCCAGTTAAAATAAAAATCGAAGTTGGCAGGGCAAATGCAACTGTTGGAATCAAAAGTCCTATGCGTGAGTCCAAAAGGTTTAGCTTTTTAAAGTTTATAAAAAGTGGAATCAATATTATCTGTATTGGAACCATGATGCCGGCTAAAAAGTAATTCAAAACTTTTTGGCTTGACCTCCATATCATCCTCTCAATTGCATATGCTGCCATTGAGCTTATAATAAGTGAAAAAATTACACTTACAGAAGAGATTATGAGACTGTTTATCGTAAACCTCTGAATTCCCATAGTCACCCATGCATCATAGTAATTTTTAAGTTGAAGTTTGGACAATTGCGGCAAACCGAAAGGATTTGCCAGAAAATCATTGTTGGTCTTTACCGAGTTGTACACAAGCCATATTAATGGAAATAATGTCAATATTGAATAAAAGGTCAAAAATGCGAATATTATTGCTTTTGCCACAGGAGAAAGTTTAATGTATTTTGCAAACATTTTCATACCACCTCACAAAACTTAGTACACCTCTTCTCTTTTAGCAGCAAACCTATTTATAAGAACAGTAACTAAAATACTTACAACAAACAAAAAGGTTGACGCTGCACTGCCAAGACCATACTGAAGTTTGTTAAATGCTGTTCTGTAGATATATGTAGCGATTGTCTCAGAAGCAAAATCTGGACCGCCTTCAGTCATTATCCATGCCATGTCAAAGTACTTCAGTGAACCTGTGATAATCAAAACTATTGAAACTCTCAAGACAGGACGAATTTGAGGAATTATTATTTTAGTGACCATTTTCAGCCCTTGCGCACCATCAACAATAGCTGCTTCAATGATATCCTGTGATATTCCTGAAATAGCTGCGATATACAAAATCATATGATATCCTACCCACTGCCAGCATGTTGTGATGGACAGTGCAAGGATAACATATTTTTGCGAAAGCCACTCTTGCTGCAAAGAATCAAGGCCAATGCTCTTTAAAATTGAATTTATAAGCCCAAAGTCATAGTTATACACAAAAAACCACAATATTCCTATTACAGCACTTGATAAGATATTAGGTATAAAAAAAGCATTCTGAAAGTATTTCCTTCCTTTTATTATGTTAACTATGCACAGAGCCAGGAAAAGCCCTAAGGTGACCTGAAAAATTAATGAAAGTACTGTTATTTCAATTGTGTGCCAAATTGAGGATAAAAATATTCCATCAGAAAACAGCTCTTTATAATTTTCAAAGCCCACATAAGTCATTGTAGATAGCATATCCCATTTAAAAAGGCTCATATAAAATGAATGCAAAATAGGAAGAGGAATAACCAGTGTAAAAAGTATTAGCGCTGGTGCAATGAATATAGCAATAGCAAGTTTATTTCCAAATGCTCTTTCCAATTTTTTCACCTCTCTATTCTTCTATTTAGGCTTTTTGTCTTATCTTGCTATATTTAGATTGAGCCGAAGAGCACATACTACCCTTCGGCTCAAAAGTTTTTATTTTTTCATTTCTTTTTTAGCAATCTCTGCAAGCTTTTTGAATGCTTCAACAGGGTCTTTTCCAAGATAAATGGACTGTATTGTGTTGTTAAATCCATCGCCAATTATCGGTCCAAACATAACATCATAGTATGTGAATGAATCTTTTGTGTTCTGGTCCTTTAATAAATTCAAAACCTCAAGATACAGACCTGTAACTTTCTTTGGGTCGGGATTTACTTTTACTGTCGGGAAATACCCTGCTTTTTCGGCCAACAGGTCCTTTGCATATCTCTGTTCAGATAAAAGTTTTAGCCATGCAGCAGCAGCCTGTTTGTTCTTGCAGTTTGAACTTACTGCAATGACCTGTTCAATTCCTGCGAGGAAGTTGTTTATATTGCCTTTTCCACCTTCTATTGCTGGCCATTTGAATGCACCTACATATTTCTTGACTGGTGATTGAGTTGACAGATACCCAACATCCCATATTCCCATGACATACATCGCAGCTTTTCCTTGGTCAAATAGATTTCTTGCTGCAACATAATCTAAGCTTGTTGCACCTTTTGGGAAAGCACCAAGTTTGACAAGCTCCTGTATCTTCTTGCCTGTCTCAATAAACGCTTTGTCTGTCCATGCGTTTGGATCTTTTTGAACTTTTCTGTAAGCGTCCGGGTCTATTCTGTTTGCAATATACTCTGCATACATTGCCAAGATCCACGGGTCTCTTGCATCAAGTGCGAATGGGATTACATTGTTCTTTGTCAAAACCTTTATAACATTTACAAGCTCTGACCATGTCTTTGGAGGTGTGAGTTTGTATTTTGCGAAGATTTGTTTGTTGTAGTATATAACTGTTGCAACTCTTATCTGAGGAATACCATAGATTTTGCCGCCAAAAGTTGTCAGGTCAAAAACGCCATTGACATACCTGTTTTTCCATTGTGGGTCTTTGTTCATGATGTCGCTAATTGGGAAAAGCCTTTTTGCATCTACATATGGTTTCATCTTACCAGCTGCCCACATGTTGAGAATATCTGGTGGATTGTTTGCTGCCATTGCTGTTTGAAGTTTTGTTTTGTACTGCTCACCTGGAGTGTAAACAGCCTTGATTTTCACACCGTACTTGTTAGTAGAGTTAAACTCTTTGATAGCCTGCTCATACACCTGTTTTATGGTGTCAGAGTCAGAAACCCAGCTCCAGAATGTAAGCTCATTTGTTGCACCTTGTACCTTTTTTTCACCCATTTGACCGACTAAAACAACTGAAATTGAAAAGACCACTAAAATAGCTAAAGCCACAACTTTTAACCACTTTTTCATTTAAAATTTACCTCCCTTTATTTTTGTTTTTCACTTTTAATTTTAGTGTGAAATGCCCAATAGCCTATATAGACAAACACAACTTTTTTGTTTAAATTTTTAACCTCGCTTTATTTTCCAAAACTTGCTTCTTCCACTCAATAGGTGTCATACCATATACTTTTTTGAATACTTGGCTGAAATACTGGGCATCTGAAAATCCAACTGCCTCAGCAATTTCGTAATGCTTTAAGCTGGAAGTTTTCAAAAGCTTTTCTGCTTTTTTGAGCCTCACTTCAGTGAGTATCTCTTTAAAAGTTTTTCCAGTTTTGTTTTTCAAAAGCCTGCTAAGATACACAGGGTGAAGATGGACATACTCCGCTACATCATTCAGGCTTATTTGTTTTGAACAATTTGCAAAAATAAAATCAAAGACCATATCAATTATGTTTTTGTTCTCACAGGAATCTAAACGTTGCTGCCTACTTTGTTCAGCTGCTACTTTTTCAACCGCTTTTTTTACAGTTTCTAAAACCTCTTCCTTGGTAAATGGTTTTAAGATATAATCCACAACACCAAGTTTAATTGCTCTGTGGGCATACTCAAATTCTTTATAACCACTCAATGGATGTTTTAGTCTACTGTGTACAAACTCTGCTAAATCAAGTCCATCCATAATTGGCATCCTGATATCCGTCAGAATTATATCCACGTTTTCTGTTATCAGGACATTTAAAGCCTCTTCGCTACGAGCAATACCGATGACTTTATTAATCCCAATGCTCTCCCAGTCTATAGTTTTTACAAGCCTTTCAAGCAAGATTTCTTCATCTTCCACTATCAAAAGAGTGCACATTTTCCTTCTCCTCCTTCTTCACAACTTTATCCCAAGGAAGCTGTATAATAATCTTTGTCCAAACCCCCACTTTACTTTTAATTTCAAAATCAAAGTCTTCCTTATATAGAAGTTTTAGTCTCTTTATGATATTTGGAATTCCAATACCATCGTTCGAGGCATTTTTTATCTTTTCAATCTTTGCAAGTTCTATTCCACAGCCATTGTCAACCACCTCAAGCTTGAGCCTGTTTTCTATTTTCTTTGCTCTTATCAAAATTTTTGCATCCCCATTTTTGTTTTTAAATCCATGGACAACTGAATTTTCTACAAGCGGTAAAAGTAAATGCCGAGGAACTTCTGCCTTCAAAACTTCTTCCTGGCTATATACTATCCTGTAGCTGAGCTTTCCAGAAAATCTTATTTTCATAATGGTAAGATAGTGGTCTATCTGCTTGATTTCATCTGCCAAAGAAATTGTTGAGTTATTTATTGCCATATTTGATCTCAAGAACTTTGCAAGTGACACAGCAACCACTGAAACGTCTTTGCATCTTCCAAGCTCAGCTAAGGCATTTATGGTATCTAATGTGTTGTACAGAAAGTGTGGATTTAGCTGCATGTACAAAAGGTTTATCTCTGCATTTTTCCTTGCTATCTCTTCTTCGTACACCCTTATGACAAGCTCATCTATTCTCTTTAGCATTTGATAAAATGAGTTTAGCAAATCTCCTATTTCATCCTTGCGGGCAATTTTGATGTTATTTTTAAGCTTTGACTGTTCTAAATTTCTCATCTGGTAAATGAGCCTTGTTATAGGAGCTGTAATATTTTCGGAAATAAAAATTAAAAACAAAATTGCAAAAATGGCAAGAAAAGAAAAACTCAATATCAAAAGCCGTTTTGTGTACGAAAAGTTATTCAGAAGAGAACTTTCTGAAACTATGTAAATTATTTTCCAATTAAGATCTGGTATAGTTTCTTCAAAAAAAATGGTCTTTGGAACAAGCTTAGTCTCATCTTTTAAAATCAATTTTTCAATGATACTTTCAAATTTGTCTGTTGTTTTGAATATGACCTTATTAGAACTTCTATCGGCAACATAAAATCCACCCTCTGTCAGATGATACTTTTCTATTACATCTTTCAAAAAGTCCAAGCTGAAACTTACAATCATCTCAGCAACCGGCTGGATTTTATCTCTTGAGAAAAGCTCACAGCCAACTACATACACATCTCGACTCTTGTCATAACCACTATTTACATACTTTCCTTCTTGCTTTACTATTTCATTGAAAAAACCTTCTTTGATTTGCTTATCACTTTCATACGGCACATCACCCTGGAGTTTTGAGAAGAAATATACTTCTTTGCTCTTGTTTATAATTTGAACTGACTGAATAATTTCTTTTGTCGAAATAAACTGGCTCATCTTTGTCAGGATGTTGGTGTACAGAAAAGAATCCTGGTGATTAGTGTATCTTGCAAAAGTCTTTCCAATGTCTGATATGAGGTTATCGTCCATGATAAAGTCGTATTTTATGCTGTTTAGCTCATCAAGGAAATTTTGAACCTCTTCAGTAGCATTTTCAAAGAGGACCTGGTTGTAAAGGGTAAATTTTTCCAATGTGGAGTTTTTCAGAGAAGTATAAGATAGAAGAAATATCAAAGACATGGGAAGAAGCATTAAAATCACAAAAGCTATTAAAAGCTTGTTTTTAAGCTTTATGTCGTTCCACTTTTCTAAAAGCTTTTTAATCATTTTACTTTCTCTCCTGATATAAAATGTCAAAAAGACTACACTACCGCTGAAAAAATAGACGGCAGTGTAGCCTTCTTTGAAGCTATAAAAGAACTTCTATTTTCTTGCACATTCCTTTTCTGACTTCATAAGAATATGGCTCTGGCACTTTTTCACCCTCAATTTCAACCACTTTATCGTCAAAATGCAGAATATACTTTAAAACCTTTGCATCTTGGGCATAAGTGTTAGTCTTTTGCGGATTGTGATAAACAACCAGTGTTCTGCCAAAAAGAACTGCTGCCAACTGGTTTTTACCTATAACTATGGTTTGTTTATTCCCATTTACCACAATCTCAACTTCTCTTTCTTCTTCCGTAAACATCCAGCCCGGCAGTTTTGGAGACAGTTTAAAAATTAGCTCTCCATTTTTGTATTCAAATGTTTTTTCACCAAATAGCATAATTAGCTCCATATTTAAAAACTCTGTTGTTGTGCCAGAAAGCCTTGCAACAAAACCTGTCCCGTGAACGCTTTTGTCAGGGTTGCTTGAACTTGCAATAAACGAGGAATTTTCAAATATTGATCTTCCATAAACCGCTGGGTCCATATACGGTGGCAAAACCATTTTGAAATCCTCAAAAAACTCTGTGTAAAGTCCACCTTTTAAAAGCTCCAGTAAGTATTTATACTCCATGTGCATAAATATGGATTCATTTTCAAGCCAGCCAGGGGTGAATGCTTTTATCCTGCCAAGCTGATTTGTCTCATTTGCAAGGCTTTCGTTTGTTTTGTACATTTTTAGTTTTCTATCAAAGAGGCTACTTTCTCTTACGCTTTGGTAAATTTTTCTTTTCAGTTCTTTATCATCTATCACCTTCATTGCCCTTACCTGCGACTCTAAGAAAAATGCAACCTTCTTTTGTGAAAACTTTTTAATCTTAATCTCCTGCTTTTGAGCATCATACTCATATTCAACAGGCTGGTTTATAAAGTAAGTGTAAAATAACCCTTTTTCTGCATCAAAAGCTTTCTCTTTTGCCTTTGAAAGTTTTTCATTGCACAGCTCTAAAAACTCCAACATCTCTTCCCTGCTTATGCAAGCCATATTGCCACTTACGCCAAATCTTGTTTTTTCTCTGTACTCTTCTTTTATGTTATTACTTTCATCCCAGTAGAAAAGAGTATCTTCTCTATCTTGCATCTGAGATAGAAGTTTTTTTAGCTTTACAAAAAAGCTGTAGAGCTCTTCAAAAACTTCAATTTCCTTGACATCTTCAAGATAAACCTCAAAATACTTTTTCAGCATTCTCACAAGCCGCAAAAGTTCAGATGTCTCGCACACAGACGAACCAAAAATTCCTGGAAGCCCGTTTAGTGCATCGTTCCAGCCAGGCTTTGATGCCTCCATCTCCACCCCAACACCAAATGGGTCCAAGGTTGCCATTCTATTTAGAAGTATCACCAAAAGCTTTTCAATAAGGTTGCCTGTGTAAATATCGCCAAGGCCACTGTAGGTTCTTACATATCTTTTCTTGTCAGCACGGGAATTTATAAGCTCCTGTTTTTCCTTGTCAAGTGCATATGCACCGTGCTGTTTTATTTGCCCATCTATAATCTTTATTCTTTCTCTTCTTGGTTTTACATAATGTTCATTGTCATAGTAATAATACTTCCTTTGCAAAAGCAGCTGCCTCATTTTATCAGGATATATGCTTTCAAAGTTTTCGATTAAATCAAAGTTGTAAGTAAAATGGTCTATCCAATAACCTTCACCAGGGTCTGCTTCAATTACCTTCTCCGAATTTACAAGACAGCAATTTACAAAGTCTTCCTTTGAGATATTGATTTCTATATTTTGTTTCTCTAAAAACTTTATAAGCTCATATGGCAAAAAGTCCTTTTTGAAAAATTTTTTTAGCTCTTCTTTCCCGCTTTTCACATATTTATCCAGAGGATCAAGGCTATTTAGCCTGTACTTTATACCTTTTACAACCAGAGGATTATAGCTGTCAAGCTGAATGAGACTCATGAAGTACCATACATTAAAATCAAAAACGTCTGGATTAAAAAAGATATCATTTCGCCTGTTCTGGTTGATATCTCTGAAGTTGCCATTCCCCTGTGAATAATATGTGTCTTGAATTTCAAAAAAGTTATAATCTCTCTCAAGGTCTCCATGTTTTCGTGAGAACAGATATATGACATCCTTTTTGTCATCAAGCTCAATTGTGAAAGGCACACCGCCGCGCAAGATATTGTCAAGATAGCACATTTTGGCATACTCATCTAATTTTTTGTCTGAGGTCACAATTGTATTGTTTGCCAGAATAGCATCGATTACACCTTTGTTTTCTTCAAACGCTCTGTCAAAAAACTCAGCTGAGTCAATACTGTCAACAAAGTGGTTTACTTCATCAACACTTTTGGCATGTCCTATGATACTGCAGAGTTTCAAAGCCTCGTGCGGCTTTAAAGTCCTCTTTGCATATGCAAAAGCACAGCATGTCTTGTTTGCAAAAACTTGATTTGATATGCCAAGCCTATCTGAAAAGATAAACTCATAAGGCTTTACTATTTCTGAGCTTATTCCAAAAACAATTTCGGGGTCAATTACTACATCGCATCTTTCAAAGCTGCCGTGCGTATTGTCAAAGCTTACAAAGAAATTGCCCTCTTTTATCTCAACAACTTCTGTTGTGTCCTCAGCAGATGAATGAAATCTAAAGTACGGAGCTTTTTTGTCTAAATTCTCTACAAAGTTCCATGCTTCACTTGTTCTGCTCATATTCTTTAGCGCAAAGTCGTTCTTTCCATATGGGACAATCAATGCAAGTCCGTCTAAAGCTTCAATATCTATAGGCTTTTCTGATACATTTATTATCTTCAGCTCTCTCACAAGCCCAGCCACATTCTTGTTTGGAAGTGTGTAATACCTCACTTCTGTCTTGATACCAATATTTGGATTTTCTTCGCAAATCTCAAGATGGTCAGCAAAAATGGACATCTTGCTTTTTGCAAAATTGAGTAAATTCTCTGTTTGAAAAGGCTCATAAAAGAGGTTTTTGTTCAGTTTCAAAAAAGTCCTAAACCCATGTGTTGATGCAAGCCTGTAAGCCCTGTCTGCCGGCAAAAATTCTAAAATGCTACCGTCTTTGTTCTTTGTCCCAAACGATACTATGCACTGTCCCCTGTTTACATAAAAGCACCAAAGAGGAATTCCAAATATACCGGCAATCCCGGGCAAAAAACTTGAAAATGGTTTTGAAAGCTGATAATTCTCTATGCAAAATGAGTTTGTTTTCTCATCATAATAGTACTTTGGATTTGCCTGCAATTTCTTTGCCCCCTTCTTTTTTTAATTTAAAATACAGGGTTGCAAGACCATACCTTGCCCTGCAACCCTCTGGCAAAATAACAGTTTCACATTGGTTTTAATTCTTTTACTGGTCACTCACAACAGTCAATGTCACATCATCAAGATATATGTCAAGTGGAAGAGGAGGGTACTGACCGTTTATAGGTCCAAACTCAAACACAACCTTTGTTACATCTGTTGGCTGTGTAACTTTAAATCTGAGAGTATACTCTTGATCTTGGGTTCCGATATCAAATACAGTTGTTGGTGCATAAGCTATGAACCACGGGTCAGTTGACAGCTCTTTTCCAATGTTTACCTGAATTTTAGTAGCCTGTGATGCACTCATTTTGAATTTAAGCTCATAGGTAAGTCCGTTTTCAAGTGTGAGGTTCTTTCTTGCAACCTGAGCACTGTACGGCTGCCATCCTACAGAATTCAGATGAACCTTCAATTTACCATTTTCCGCTGTCACCTGCATATCCGATACACCTGACCACTGGTCGCCGCTCCAGTATACCCACTCACCTACACCTGTGTCAAATGTGCCATCTGGAATGATCTGGTCTCCAACCTTCTGTGTATGCTGCACGGGTGGAGCAGTTTCCTGCGGGATTGAATCTACAACTTCGATCTGGATATCATCAAAGTAGATGTCAAACGGCACCTGCGAATACCCTGCTACATTTCCAATTTCTATCGCAAGTTTTGCCCCAAGGTCTGTAGGATTGTTCATGGCAAAGTAGATTTCATACTGTGCCATCTCACTTGTAATATCTATTGTCTTTTTGGGCATGTATTCTATGAACCATGGGTCAGATGTCAGCGGTTTTCCTATTGCAACATTTATCTTGCGCGGATAAGTTGCCCTTGCCTTGAACGAAATCTTATAGTTCTTGCCATTTACAAGAGATATTCCTTCCCTGTAAAGCTGCGGGTCCCATGGGTCTGAGCCAATTGAGCTGATGCTAAGTTTTAGCTCTCCATTTTCAATGGACATCGAAACATTGTTACCCGCACTTGACCACCAGTGCCAGTTGTTTATCGTATCTGGTGTGTCAAAGCTTCCATCAGGTAAAAGCTTATCCCCAACAAACTGCTGTGGTTCTGATGGAACTTCACCCGTCAAGATTTCTGCTACTTCTCTTTCAAAATATCCGCAGTTTTCTGAAACTTCGGCTATTGCAACGTTGTCAATTGTGACTGTATGAGCTTGAGTTTGCGGATTTGCGCCACCAGGTGACATTGTTCCAAGTCCAATTACAAGCCTTATATCGCTTCTTGTTGCATCCATTACAAAGTCAAATGTATAGTTCTTCATCTTATCTGTAAGTGGCACGTATTTTTCAAGATGACCATAGTAAGTAGAGTCGTCTATTTTTATAAACATATCTCTTGCAGATGTTGACTTTGCGTCAAACGAAATTCTGTATGTTTTGCCACTCTCCAGAGTCATTGGCCCTTGAATTACTTGAATACTCCAGAAGGCAAGACCTATGTTTGTAATTGAAACTTTCAGCTGTCCTCTTGATACTTCAGCAGCGCCAGATCCACCATTGCCAATCCAGTACGTCCAGCTGTCAAGGTCTTTTGAAAAGTCTCCGTTTTTGATAAAGTTCGGTGAAAATTCGATGTAATCCAAATCAACATTGTCTGCCAAAAGCTGCATATTATTTTCACCTGAATCAAGATAAACTGTATCTGATACAACTGCCCAGTTTCCTGATGTTGGAGCAACTTCTGCATCGTAAACTGTGCTTCCTACTATAAGCTTGAGGCTTGACCCTTGCCCAGCTTTCAATTTGTAGGATACAAGGTACTCTCCACTCTTTGGAATATTGACGCTAAAGCTTGCTACTCCACCTTGAGAAAACGCTACATACTGTCCATTATTTGTTGCGTTTGTAAGTGAACCAAAGTCTTCAGCTTGAACAACTATAAAGCTTGATGGAAGAACCTTTTTGAGTGAGACATTGTCTATTGCAACGTCTGAATTGCTTGATCCAATTTCGAACACAAGTTTAGCTCTTGTGTCGCTTGGCAAATTATCAATTGATTTTAAGTTAAATTTGTATGCATTCCAGTCAAGCGAAAGTGAAACTACTTTTACCTCTGTAATTGGATTGAAGTTCTGGTCAGATATATAAACCTTTATTTGTCTTGGACTTTCAAAAGCTTTTGCTGAGAATGCAAGCAAGAGATTCTCACCAGCGCCAACTTTTATGTTAGACTGAACAAGTTTGATATCCGAAAAGTTTTGTCCACCGTTTGCTATAACAGCCTTGAAATACCTCTCTTCTGGCTTTGAACCAATGGTATACGTTGCATCTGCTGCAGTTTCCTTTACAAATTCCCATGCTGTAAACCTGCCATCGCCCTGGTCAAACGTGCCGTTGTAAATGAGGTTGCCGTTTGGCAGAGGTTCTTTGATTGCGCTTGGGTCATTTACATCGTACTCAACAAGTTTCACATCATCTATATAAACAGGAAGGTTATTTAGTCCAACATTAAATTCAATCCTTGCTTTTGCGTATGTGCTGCTTTGCATTGTGAAGATGTAAGAATAATCCTGCCAGTCAGAAGATAAATTGAAGGTCTTTACAGCATAGTCAATCCAGGTAGAGCCGTTATCTCCACCGCCACTTGAAAACTTGACCTCAATTGTCCTTGAACCTTCGCTCTTTGCTCTAAATGTCAATTTGTATGTCTTGCCTTTTATCAAACAAATTGGCCTTTGAATTAGCTGGACAGAATATGTTTGTGAACCTGGCTTTGTTATATTTATCTTCACAGATCCACCAATATTTTCAATTGTGCCGTCTCCGCCAAAGTCAGGCAGGTGCAAAAACTGCCAGTAATCTGTGTTAGCAACACCTTCTATGCCATCAACATCTGGGCTGTCGATGTCAAAGCTACCGTTATAAATAAGGTTCCCATCGCTAAGCGGTGGTCTTGCATCCTGAGGATAGGTTATGCTTTCCTGTGGCTTTGCTACATTGTCAGAGTAGGTAACTCCTGCTGGTTTGTATACTCTTACCCAGTCAACAACCATTTTCTGCGGGAAGTAATTTGCATCCTGTGGCGGGTACCCTGGCCAGTTACCACCAACTGCAACGTTTAGTATGAGGTAGAATTCTCTGTCAAACGGTGCAGGATAGGTATAATCAAAAGCCTCGTTTGAAGACCTTGAAAACCAGTCGCTTGTTTCATAGTAAAGCTGCCCATCTACATACCATTTGATTTTCCCTGGTTCCCACTCAAGACCAAATATATGAAAGTCGTCAGAAAACTTTTGACCGTTCGGCAAGGTGTAATTGCCGCCATGGTATGTGTGAGGATTACCATAATGAATTGTTCCATAAACCTTGTTTGGCTCATGACCTAAAAGTTCCATTATATCAATTTCACCGCAAACAGGCCACCCACCATATATATTCATATCCTCCGGCATCATCCAGATAGCCGGCCACACACCCTGGCCTTCTGGAAGTTTTGCTCTGACCTCAACTTTGCCATATGTGAATGAGAATTTGCCCTGGGTTGTCAGTTTTGCAGATGTATATGGGCTTCCCTCAAAGTTTTCTTTTCTTGCTTCAATTATTAGATTTTCGTTTTCCACTCTTGCGTTTTCTGGTCTTGAAGAGTAATACTGCAGCTCATTGTTACCATATCCGCCAGCACCAATTGTAAAGTTCCACTTTGTCGTGTCAATTGAGTTTCCATTAAAATCATCTTCCCAGACAAGCTGCCATGTCGGCTGTGTTTGATTGCCACCCTGCTGGTTCTGGTTATTGTTTCCTGTCTGGTTTGTCCCTCCACCTGTTGAACCTTGACTGCTGCTGCCTGTAGTGGAAGAAGTGCTGCCTGAAGATTGAGCTAACAATGTGCTCTGTAAAGCCGTTGAGGATGAAGGTTGTTTGCTTTCTACAGTACTTATGTCAACCTTTTCGCCTTTGGACAAAGTCTTTCCGTTTAACACAACACTTTCTGAATACACAGATGCTTCGTTTATCTTGCCATTTGAACTAATCTTCACATCCTTTGCAAGTGCCTTGACAACAAGTTTTTCTATACCTGACTCTTTATCGATATTTAAGCTCCCATTGCTATTTAACTCAACACTGTCAATCTTCGAGCTGACCATTGAAAGTGCAAAGTTCTGAGCAAGGTCGGTTGCAACCAGTTTTTTTACTTTAGAATTTTTGATATTTACCTTGCTGTTTGGAGAATAAACATAAAGTGCTTCACAGTTTGCTTTAATTTCAACATCTGCAGGTTGATTTCCACTCTGTTTTAATGTAATAAACTTGATTGAACTTTCATCAGACACCTGTGTAACCTTTGCTGATGACAACACAATTATGTTCTCAGCTTGGCTGTTTTTATAAAGTTCAATATTTGTCTTTGAAAGCTTACTATCAACAACTACTTCTTTAACTTTTGTGTTCACAAGCTTGACAGAGTTTTCGCCACCGCCAAATACAAACAATTTTCCACCATCAACAGTCACGTTGTCCAAAGTCACAGAGCCATCTTTTACACTCTGATTTATATATATATTGCCCTTTATTGAAACATCTTTTATCTCCACATCGCTACTATTTACTATTATGAATCCTTCATTTTTCGACAAACTATATTCCCCCGGTTTTGTAACTATTAATGCTCCTATGCCACTCAAAAGCTTGACAATCTCAGCCCTGGTTATCCCCTTTTCTGGCTTTAATGTCCCATCTGGATAGCCTTTAACAAATCCAAAACTGATAAGTGCTGCCACACCCGATAGATACCTTGGTTCAATCTTTTGAGCATCTGAAAAGCTGTTTAAAATATCGGCTTTCTGGTTATCAAGATTCAAAGCAGCTGCCACAGCAGCAAAAACTTCCTGTCTTGTTACAAACCTGCTTGGATCAAGCTTCCCTTCTTTCACAAACAATGTCAAGTAACCAGCAGCCTGAGCTTTTTTAAGTTCTCTGTAATACCATGTAAGAGGGTTAATTCTTAGGCTCACATCAAGCGGAGCTTCCTGCACAAATCCCATGTAACTGTTCAAGATTTTACAAAATTCTGCAACAGAGATATTCTTAGCTGGTTTAAAAGTTCCGTCAGGATACCCGTTTATCAGGTCAAGCTGATAAAATCTTGTTATATCATCCTTTGCAAAATTAGTGGAAATGTCCTTGAAGATTTGACCTGAGCTGGCTTTTGCTATTCCTCCCGGGAAAATGCTCATAATTAAAAATGCAAACAACAAAATATTAGCAACAAACTTTTTTGCTCGCATCCGCCTTCGTACCTCTCAAAAATTTGATATTCTCATACCTTAGATTTATCAAAATCATACAAACAAAAAAAGGCATCATTTTTTAGTTATAGTTACTATTTTTAAGTCTTTTTTTAAAATCGGATGCGTGCATATGTTATTATCATTGTTTTACAATAAGCTTCCTATTCTTGCAATCTTTTTTGAGCATCTCTGTATTCATTCGGGGTAAGCCCTGTAATGTCTTTGAATATTCTTGCAAAGTGTTTGGGATTTTTATAACCTACCTTCTCGGCTATCTCCCAAACTTTTAAATCGGTGTTCACAAGAAGTTCCTTGGCTTTTTCAATCCTCACTTTGTTTAAATAGTCCAAAAAACTCATCCCTATCTTTTCTTTAAAGATGCTTGAAAAGTAATAATAATTTAGCGATACATGATTTGCCACCATTGCCATGTTTATATCCTTGTGATAGTTCTGATTTATAAATTTAATAGCCTCATCAATTTCGTCCTTCACATTCAAAATTCCCTTCAATGCACTGACCATTTCTGTTGCCTCAACAACAAACTTTTTGAAGTGGTTTACATAGTCAGATATGGTTGTAAAATTGAACATGCTGACAAGCACTTGGTATTCATGGATGTCAAGCACTTTTTTAGGCACGTGGTGACAAAACCAGTCTACAATTTGTGTGTAAAGTTTTTCGGAAAGTGCCAAGATGCTATCTGCCGAATATTTGTTAAAAAAGTGGTGATCAAAAATGCTTTCCAAAAACCTAATTGCATCTTTTTGCTTGCCAGCAAGGATAAGTTCTTTCAACTTTTCAATCCTGTCAGATTGACAAAGCTTTTCTTTTTCACGCCAAGAAATCTGTGACCAAAATTCAATATCTTTGCTCAAAATGAAGCTGTAGAATGCTGCTTTATAAGCCCTCTCATAAAGTAATTTCACATTCTCAAAACTTTCCTGCAAGTCACAAATGCCCATGTAAACTTTCCTGCCCGTCAAAGACTCATAGCTTTTCTTTATATCCTCATAGCAAAAAGCTGTTCTTGTAAATATCAAAATGTCTTTTCTCTGGTTATATATGGTAGAGACATGGCTTCCTTCCGGCAATATTTTGCTGAGCTTTAACTTGTCCTCTTCTGCTGAAAAATCGTTTTGGTCAGGGTTACTTCCGGGTAGAAGAAAATACACAGCCATCACTTTTTCATCTGCTGGTATTTCCATATCCTTCAACCTTTCTTTAAACCTGTCTATATCCATTCCTGAAAAGATGATATTGTTTATCTCTGACTCAAACATCTTTGCTCTCATAATTTTTTGCAAGGATATAAGCCTTAAGTTATTCTCTTCTTCTTGAAGTTCATTTTTGACCTTTTCTACAATTTCAATGAGCTCTTTTTTATCTACAGGTTTTAAAATATATCCCCTTGCTCCATATTGCATGCATTCCTTAGCATAACTGAACTCATCATATCCACTTATTACGATAATTTTGGGTTTATGAGACAAATTTTGGATTTTCTTTAAAACAGATATTCCATCTATCTGGGGAAGTCTTATATCTATTATCAAAATGTCAAATTTTTCTGAAAAGAGAAGATCCAGAGCCTCTTTTCCATTTGATGCTTCTTTTATTTCATCTAAATCGGCAACATTTCTCTCTAAAATTGTTCTGATGCCTTTTCGAATAAGCTTTTCATCATCGACAATTAACACCTTTCTCATATTCTTCCCGCCTCTTTTAAAATAAGAATAAATGTTAAAATCTGGTGTATGGCAAAGTTATTGTCACCTTTGTGAACTCGCCAAACTTGCTATCTATCTTAATTCCGAATTCCTTTCCATAAGCAAGTTTTATCCTTTCGTTTACATTCTTGAGAGCTATTCCTTGTCCATGATAACATTCCGCTTCTGTATCATTCTCCAGGGCTGTTTGAATTGCAACAAGCTTTTCCTCTTCAATCCCAAGCCCATCATCTATTATTGAAATGACTATGTAATTGCCAATTATGCTTCCGTCTATAAAAATGCTTCCACCCTCGCCTTTTGGTTCAATTCCATAATTTATTGCATTTTCAACTATCGGCTGCAAAATAAGCTTTGGCACCTCAATATTTAAAATTTCATTATCTACATTTACAAGGAGCTTTATTTCCTTGTCATATCTTATGTTCATGAGCGAAATATAATTTTGAATATTCTCTATTTCTTCTTTTAGAGTAACAAATTTCTTCTTCCAGCTCATATTGTATCTCATCATCTTGCCAAGTTTTGTTATCGCGTCTGAAACATCATAATTCTCACTGTATTCTGCCATCATCTTGATATTTTCAAGTACATTGTAGATAAAATGAGCATTGATTTGGGACTGCAAAGCCTTTATTTGAGCGTCTTTCTGGGCAACCTCTCTTCTGACCATCTCTCCAATCAATATCTTGAGCCTTTCCACCATGTTCAAAAAATGCTGGGCAAGCTCGTCAATCTCGTCATCACCCTTTATGTCAATTGAGACGTCAAAGTTCCCGTTCTCAACAGCTCTCATGCTGAGAATTACCTGTCTTAGCTTCTTAAGAATCAGAGTGATTAAAATAAAAATCAGGATCGATGAAGCAATAATTAAAATCAATACTTGCCCAAGCATCTGAAGTGTTATTCCATTTATTTTTTGTGCAAGTTCGTCAAATAAAATGAGCTTGTAAAGTTTTATAACCAGGACAGGAATATGAGTGTACACAAATGCTGCTGAATTTCTGTTAATCTTTAAATGAACAATTCCCTCATCTTTTTTAGCTGTGCTCTTTTTTTCTAATATTTCAACAAGCTTTTTACTACTAATATTGAGTCTTTTTAAAAAAGCAGGTGTCTGTTTACTGAAAATTACATCTCCATCGTCAGAAATAACAATTGTAACCGAATTGTCACTTTCCCGCGAAAGTTCGCTCGCAAAAAATTCATCAACTTTCATGTTAACTTCAATTATGCCAATCAAGTTCCCTACTGAATCTGTAACCTTTGTATACAGCGACACCACCTTTTCCTCATTGTTAAGCGGCGGACCAAGTATATCAGTGTTGTTGAGTTTCCAAAGCGATGTCTGTTTTGTATCAGACAAGAATCTATCTGTAAATTTAAAACTTTTTAACCTCTCTATCTGGTACAATGTGGGCCACATTTCAGGAATAAAATAGTTGTTTGTAAAAAATCTTATCCTGTTTATATTGAAATTCACATACTGAAGATATTCTATCTTGTCAAGAACATTCACTTTAAAAGAAAAAATCTCGTCGATACTTCTTTCCTGGTACGTGGATACAAACTCAATAAATTCCTGGTTGTTTAAAATAAACTGTGTCGCTTTGATGAACTGCTCTACATTTTTCACAATATCATTTTTGAGTTTGCTGACCTCAAAATTGACATTGTTTATATACTCTTTTTCTGTCATAATCCTTACCCTGTAAAAAGCATTTACCTGAAGGATTGAAAGCGGCAGTGCAACTATGAGAACATAAGTTAAAATGAGCTTTTGACGAATGTTCAATTTAAATATGCTCCTTACAAGCTGTTTTATTTTTGAACTATCCATTACATTTCATCCTCATCTTTTTAATATATACTCTCATTATACCAGCACCTATAAGACCATTCAAAACAACAATACCTTCCTGCTTTTAAAAAAGGCTGATGGCATGAAAAACCATCAGCCTTTTGAGTCTTGAAAAATTCCTCTTTTGTAACAAAGCAACAGACTTTATTTAATTCCCAGCTTCTTCTTGTTCTCTTCTAACTTCTTCTGCTGATAAGCAAGTACCTTGTCATAACCAACTTGTTTCTTGTAGTTCTGGAATTCATTGAAGATCTTATCAAACTCTGCGCTTGATTTAGCCATTATAAGTTTTGGCAGAGTCTGCCCCCACTTGAGAGCAACCTTTCTTGCAATAATACCTTCTGGGCTGTCAGCTGGTGGTTCAAGTCCATCATACTGAGCATAGCTAACTGTTTTGCCAATTGTCCAGTCAGCCATCTGTTGCAGGTATGGTGGCATGCCAGGGTCCCATTGAGATACATATGGCCAGTCGCCAAGCATCCAATAGGTAAGCTCTGCACCATATTTCTTGTCAAATGTTGGTCTGTCTGTCTGCATAAGTTTTACTACTTCTGGCTTGAACTGCTCTTTGCCTTTGATTACATCCCATGTTACACCTTTTGGTCCAAGATAGAAATCTTTCTGACCTTCTGGGCTGAGCCAGTAGCTCATAAATCTTATGGCTCTTTTTGGATCTTTGTTATTCTTTGAAATCATGGTGAGAGTCCATCCCGCGATGCCAGGACCTGCAAGCTTTGGTTTTTCAAGTTTTGAGTTTGCAGGACCGTCAACTGCTATATAGACCATATTGGGATTTTTCTTGTAGAGTTCTTGCTGCTGAGCAACAAAGTCTGTTCTCTGATAAATCATGCTAAAGTATCTTCCCTGAGCAATCTTTTCTTCCATTTGCGCTCTCTTGTCAATGAACACATCCTTTGCAATGAGCCCTCTTCTGTAAGCTTCATTAAATGTCTTGAGCCATCTGATGTATTCTGGATTTGTAACAATATCGTAAAGTTTTCCATTCTTTTCACGAGGCAGTGCTAAGAAGTTCCACAGATAGCTTTCAAGTGAGTAGCAGCCTGTGTCTGTAAATTCGTGGAATCCAATCGGAATAAGTGGCTGACCGTTTACTGTTGGGAATTTCTTCTTTGCATCAGCTAAAGCTTTCAAGAATGTATCTGGCTTTCTCATGTCAGGCTTGCCAAGAGCCTCGTACATATCTTTTCTTACAAGGAATGTCTGGTTTGAATATATTTTGAGCTTTGGATTTTTGAAGTCATCTGGTGTGTAAGATGCGTTTGGATAGCCATAAACATGACCGTCCGGCTGAGTATACCAGCCAAGTCTTTGTTTGTTTGCAACTGTGAAGAAGTACGGGTCATACTTCTTTGCAAGCTCATCCAAAGCATATACAAGTTTTCCTGATATCATTTTTCTTACTGCTTCTTCCCACCAGCCAAGAGTTATAAAGTCTGGCAGTGTGTTTGAAGCAATCATAACATTGAGCTTTTCATTTTCATTTCCTGCAGGGACTATAAAGTTAATCTTCACGCCCGTCTTTTTAGTGATGTAGTCAGAAACTGCATTTCCACCCCATTTTGTCCCAAACCATGAAAAGTTGATGTACCAATCAAATGTGATTGGTTTTTTGCTATCTTCTTTCCAGCCAGGCTTGACAGAGCTTGCTGCACTGCCAATCGCAAATGGAATTAAGCTTGCAACAAACGCAATGACTACAAGCACAGCAAAAAGTCTTTTGAATTTGAGCTTTTTCATGCTAAAAATACCTCCTTTTTGTATATTTTTTTTATTTTTCATTAACTGCACATAACGTGCAGTCAACGCCTCTGATAAGTTTTATTTGCACCTTCTTATCCTTTTATAGCACCAATTAAAAGACCTTTAACGAAATACTTCTGCAAAAATGGATAGACACACACAATTGGCAAGGTGGTAATAACCATTGTAGCCATTTTGAGAGATTGAGAAGTTACATTTCTGGTTGCAATCCCACCTGGTGCGTATGCGAGCATCTGATTAGATGTTGTCTGGGCTATGACCTTGTACAAAAATGTTTGTATCGGCTGAAGCTTCGGATTGTTAATGAATATAACCCCCATAAAATAGTCATTCCAGTTATAAACGCCTACAAAAAGAGCTATTGTTGCTAAAACTGGTGTTGATAGTGGAAGTATTATCCTTGTAAATATTATAAAGTCGTTTGCACCATCAATTTTTGCAGACTCTTCAAGTTCAATGGGAAGTTCTCTGAAAAAGGCTTGAAATATAATGAGATTATAAAAGTTGAACATTCCAGGTATTACATACACCCAAAAGGTATTGTATAGTCCCAAACTTTTAATAAGCAGGAAATATGGTATAAGACCTCCTCCAAAAAAGAGGGTTATTGTTCCCATTGCCATGTAAATCTTTCTTCCCATGAGCTCTTTTCTCAAAAAGGCGTATGCAACCATTGCAGTGAAAAATACATGCAGCGTGGTTGTTATAACTGTTCGTGCCACTGTTACCATGAACGCCGTTGTTATGTCGCTATTGCTAAACACTGTTTTATAGTTATCCAGCGTAAACTTGCGCGGCCAAAAGTAAATACCGCCAAGCATTGCATCTTTTCCTTCGTTAAATGAATATACTATGATGTACCAAATTGGATATAATGTTAAGAAACATATTATAAGCATTAATGTTACATTAAATATGTTAAATATCTTATCCCCAACTGAAGATTTGATTTTCATATCTTTTTACACCTCTTTTCACAAATCAAGTTTGCAGTATACAGAAATTTAGAATAATGATTTATCAGTAAGTTTCTTTGTTACTCCATTTGCAGTAAGAAGTAATATCAACGCAATTATCGATTTAAAAAGTCCTATTGCAGTTGCATACGAAAATCTGAATGCTTCTATTCCCATTCGGTAAACGTAAATATCAATTACATCTGAAGCATCTGCATTAAGCGGATTTCTGAGAACAAATATCTGGTCAAAGTTAGAGTTCATAAGCCCACTTACTGCTAAAATAAACATAATAGCAATTGTACCAGAGATACACGGTATGGTTATCTTGAACATCTTTGTAAACCTTCCTGCACCATCGACAGTTGCTGCTTCATAAAGTTCGGGGTCAATTCCAGCAATTGCAGCTAAGTATATTATCGCGTTCCAGCCAAGTTCCTTCCAAACTTCAGATACAACTGTTATTCCCCAAAAATATTTTGGTTCTGCTAAGAAAGCTATAGGCTGCTTTAATATTCCTATTTTTGTTAAAATTATATTTATAAGACCTGTTTCTGATAGCCAGTTCATAAGTATTCCGCCAAGCACAACCCAAGATATAAAATGAGGCAGGTAAGATATTGTTTGAACAGTTCTTTTGAACCTAACTGACACAAGCTCATTTAGAAGCACTGCAAACAATATGGGAAGAGGAAATCCAACAAGAAGTTTAAAAAAGCTTATTCCCACTGTATTCTTTATTATCAGCCAGAATCTTTCATCAGCAAAAAATTCCCTAAAATTAGCTAGACCTACCCATGGAGATTTATTAAACCCCAAAGTTATGTCGTATTCTTTAAATGCAATTATTATTCCATACATTGGTATATAGTTAAAAATAATCATCCAAATTACACCAGGTATTGCCATTGCCTGAAGGTATTTTTGTTCATTTAATTTGTGCAAAAATCTTCTAAAACCACTTTGGCGGCTACGCTGCTTATTTGCTGAAATAGCTGATTCCATGACATATCGCCTTCCTTCTGCAAAGGTAATATTTTTTATATTACATAAGCTACAATTTATTTTTCTGATTTTATTATAAAATGGGGCAAAGTCTATAAAAAAGAGGGCTTTTTTAAGAAGTGGTATCTAAATTTAAGATTTTTGAGCAAAAACAAAAAGGCAGAGGCTCAAAAGTTTATAAAGCCCCTGCCCTGCTCATTTTCTCTACTTCTCAGCTACTTACTCCAACATCCCCGTAAACCCGTTTATATAATAAACATTGCCGTCTGCAACAATCCGCCAAACAGGAATTGCCTGGCCTTGGATGATGTTGAAATCTTTCAAATAAAATCCAAACTTTATATTTTGAATTTCTTTTATGCCTCTTTGCTGGTTCAAAAGGTTAAAAATTGCCTCCAAGGCTGAGATTGCTCTGCTTCGTTTAATCTCAAACCTTCTGGGATTGACTCTTGTAAAGATGTACAAGGTAGAACTTCCCTGTTCTTTTACTGTTAGCCTTCCATCAAAAATGGGATAGCCCTTGTACACCTGCACAAAGCTTCCATCGTAGTCTTTTATATAATCGCCCCTTTTTATGTCAAAAAGCTCAAACGGGTCTTGATAATATTTGGACTCCAAAAAAAGTGTCTGGTTTACGATTTTGAGGTGGTAGATGCTACTTTCAAACTCATTTTGATATCTGTCAACCCTTTTCCCAAAAAGCTTTGTCACAATATTATCATACTTGCTCTCAATGGCAACGCCAAGCTTCGACACATAATAAATCTTCCTATCAATACTGCAAGAGAGTTTTATAGAATTTTGTGAAAGTATACTTTTTGCCATGTTTATTTGCTGATCTGTCAAAGTTTCTTCTTTTGGAAAAAGGTTGAGATATTTTATGACAAGAAAAACAGATATCAAGAAGAACACCACAATTGCAGTTGTTTTTGCTTTTGCCCAGTTCATCTTCACGAGCAAGTCTCCTTTTACTACTTTATTGTCTCAACATATACAACCCCGCTCTGGGTTTTTATTTTCCAGTAAGGGTATGAGCTTGCCCCACCCGAAATATATTCAAGGTCTATCTCTTCTATAAAAATATCTCCTTTTCTTTCCTTTATAGTGTCAATTGCTGCAATACCGTCAACCTTTATCTGAGAGGTCCTCACCTTGAGGATGTCAAAAAGATGCCCCGAAATTTCTTGTAGCCTTCCGCCTTGCACTTCAATCTTAGCACAAAATTCTTCATCTCCTGCAACCACATCAATGCCATTTGCTCTTGTCGTAAGATATACCTTAAAGTCACCTTCTTTTTGGAGCTCAACTTTACAAATTCTCAAGTCCTCTTCTGTGTAAAATGTTTTCAGGTAGAACATCAGCGCATCAGAAATAGAGTCAACCTTTTCGCCAAAGACACTTTCCGAGTATTCAAAAACAAATCTTCCGTCATTCTTTAGCTGAAGAGTTCTTCTTTCATCTGTTATTACCACATCACCATTTTTCAAGATATTTTTCCTTGTCAAGATTGTATCTGGAAAAAGTCGTCGCACAATCAGCTCTTTTTTGTAGCTACTCTCCCTTGTCTTTATCTCAGAAAATTGGACATCTGAAAACTCAACCGGTATCAAAATGTCTTTATTGGCAATCTCAGTAAATCCAAGACTATCTGACCATGAATATACAAGCTTTAGATCCTTCTCAATCGAATCTTCCAAAGGCATAAAGCCAAATTGAGAAAACCTCATCACAACTGCTCTTTGCTTTTGAGAGTTGAAAAAGTACAGTACTGTACCCGTGCCATTTTCTTCAATGAAAATCCTGTTAAACTCAAAGCCTTGCGCAGCATTACCAATATTTCTTTTTGTCAGCTCATACACAAAAGTATTGAAGTCTATTTGATATCCGTAGCTTAAAATTAAAACCCTTTTTTGTTTAAAAAAGTTGGCAGAAATGTTTCTTAAGCTTATTTCAAACTCTTTTTTTACAAGCGATTTTTCAATTCCTTCTATGAATTTTAAAACCACCTGCGAATATTGAGCTTGATTGCTCAGTATTCTGACAGCTACATTTTTGGAAATGTTCAAGTACATCTCCTTTGGGGACGCCAGAATTTTCCTTGCCTTTTTCAAAAGTTCCTGATCTGACTGAGAATTCTGATAAATGTCAACTGCTTTTACAATGTCTTCAACCTTGTAGTCAAAATAAACCTTGTAATACAAATAAATGCTGAGTATAACAAGTATACTCAGCACTATGCTTTTTATAACTTCTACCTTACTTTTTCTCATCCACCTTACCCTCTTTTTTTATTTGCCAAGCGAACTTATAAAATTTGATATTGCCTTTTCAACCTTCGCAAGAAAACTCTCTTTCTTTTCGTATGAGACTTTTAGAAGGCTCAGCTGAGTGTCACTATCTTTTGTTGCAACAACCAGAATATATGTGGTACCTTCATTTACACTGATCTTCTTAGCAAAATAACCCGACTTGCCCACCGTAAACTTTTCAACAAGATTGCTCTGCGAAAATGCCTCTTTCTTGTCCTTTTTTGTATATATGCAAATTTCCACGCCCTCCGATCCTTTACCAGATAAAACAAATACTGGAGTGCTCAGCTCAACATCATACTCTGCTATCTCAACAAGAGAAGATGCAGTTGCTGTCACCTTGTTCCCATCTATCTCAACTGAATTTATATTCTTTGCCTTGGCAGATGTTTTGCTGCTATCTGCAAAAGCCACCGTACCTATTGACAAAATAAGTATCATCGCCAGTACCAGCCCAAGCTTTTTCATTTCAGCCTCACCGTCAAGTTACAATCATCCTACTTACATTATACAATTTTATTATTACAAATTTGTTACAACCGTGTTAAGAGCGCATTACAAAAGATGTTACACACCCCTTTTCACGGGAAGCACAACAGTAAAGGTTGTACCAACCCCTTCTTTGCTCTCAACCAAAATCCTCCCGCCGTGTGCCTTTACAATCTCATCAGCAATCGAAAGACCAAGCCCGCTACCACCAAGGCTTCGCGACCTTGCCTTGTCAACCCTGTAAAACCTTTCAAATATGCGCGGAAGATCATCTTCAGGAATTCCTGGCCCGTTGTCCTTTACAGTTATCTTCACATGCTCCTCATCCTTTTCAAGCCCAACCTCTATTTGCCCGCCTTCCTGGACATAGACAACAGCGTTGTTTATAAGATTTATCAGCACCTGTTCAAGCCTGTCTCTGTCAGCCTCAATCACCACGTTTTCCTCTGCACTACATAAAAGTTTTTGGTTTTTCTTCTTTGCATGAATCCTCATCTTTTCACACACAAACCTTACAAGTTCACTAACATTTACCTCTTCAATTTTCAAAATATTCTCACCACTGTCAAGTCGCGAAAGATACAAAAGATCAGAAATCAGCCTTGTCATCCTATCACACTCTTTTATGATCACACCCAAAAACTCTCTTTTCACAGCCTCATCATCAACATCCAAAAGAGTTTCAGAATATGTCTTGATGGTTGTGATTGGAGTTCTAAGCTCATGAGACACGTCTGCAACAAACTGTTTTCGCATCTGGTCAAGCTTTGCCTGCTGGGTTATATCGTGAAGGATAAATATTGTACCAGTGCCCTGGTAAGAGTCTATAAAAGCTGCTGTGCTGATTTCCAGCGTCCACCCATCGACTTCATATATGTGCTGTGTGACGCCCCAATCTTTATCACTTTGAACATGTTCTAAGAACCTTTCAACATCACCTTTCAAAAACTTCTTGGCACTCTCGTTTATATGAATGATTTCATTTTTAGAGTTTACAGCCAAAACTCCATCCGACATGTTCTGAAGTATTCTTTCAAGCTTTTGCTTTTCAAACTCAAGCTCTGATATATATTTTTTTACGTTTGTCGCCATGACCTTAAAAGCGCTTGCAAGCTTACCAATCTCATCCTGGCTGGAAATTTCAATCTTCACATCAAGATTTCCTTCTGCCATCTCAAGTGCCTGCTTGGTAAGTTTTCTGAGCGGGTTAGAAAGAGTCTTTGCAAATAGAAAACCAATAAAGAGTGAAAATATCATGGCAACAATATAAGCCATCAGAAGTATGTTTTTGATGTCAGTGACCGTGGCAAGAATATTCTGAACAGACACCTCCAAATACAGTGCCCTTTCTACCGACCTGCCACTTTTTATCGGGAATGCAAAAACCATCGCCTGGTCCTCTACTTCCCGCTTTACAACCTTGTAGCCCGCAAGGCTTGTCAAAATCTCATCTGACGGGAAAAAACTAATATCCATCCTCGGGAAAGATGCAAGAACCTTCCCTCTACTATCTGTCACAATGAGTTTTTGAATCATGAACCCGTACTGACTTTCTTTCATCGACTGGTCGACGATAGTTTGAATTCTTTCCTGTGTCAGGTTTTTATCCTCTAAAAGCCTGATGAGTGATGAGCTTACCATAAACTCAATCTTTTTCTGGACATCTTCATAAAAGTAGTTTTTTGTCCTGTCTATGATAAAAAAACTTGATATGAACATGACCATCAAAATTAAAAGCCCAAAAACAAGTATGAGCCTGCTTTCTATGCTTCTTGTCATCGTGTATTTTATTCCCCTTACCTTTATATGTTCGGATTAAAGTAGTAGCCAATTCCCCTCTTTGTCAAAATAAAAGTCGGCTCAGACGGGTTGTCTTCTATCTTTTCTCTCAGTCTTCTTACAGTAACATCCACAGTTCTGACATCTCCATAGTATTCATAGTCCCAAACCTTTTCCAAAAGCTCTTCTCTTGAAAACACCTGACCTTTTTGCGACATCAAAAACTTCAAAAGCTCATATTCTCTTACGGTAAGCTCAATAACTTTGCCGTTTTTCTTCACCTCAAACGTCTCAGGGTTCAAGGTCAAAGCCCCTGCTTTTAACACCTTGCCATCTTGCGTGGAACTCTGGGCTGTCCTTCTCAAGTTTGCCCTAATCCTTGCAATAAGCTCTCTTATGCCAAACGGTTTTGTTATGTAATCGTCTGCTCCAAGCTCCAAACCCAAAACTTTGTCGACTTCATCAGCCTTTGCTGTTATCATTATAATGGGAACATCCGAAAACTCACGAACCTTCTTACACACAGAAAACCCGTCAATCTTGGGAAGCATTACATCCAAAAGAACCATGTCGAAGTTTTCACTTTTTATTCTATTTAACGCATCCTCACCGTCATACGATGCTGTCACTTTGTAGCCTTCCTTTTCCAAATTGAACTTTATAATATCAACAATTGGTTTTTCATCGTCAACAACAAGGATATGTGCTTTCGACATGAGATTCCTATATCCTCCCTTTTCTTTTTAGATGAAGGTTTTTAATCTTACCACCTCGATAATTTAATTATACACTAATTCGATATTTTAATGTATAATTGATTTTGGAGTAGTTTCTAAAATTAAAACCTCTCACGCTGCTAAAAAAGGAGGGAAAGAGCTCTTAAAATATACTTTTAAGAGCTATAATACTATGGAAAATAGAAACGTGGCATTTGAAATATTCCTTTGGCTTTTGATATACCTTTGCTTTTTTGCAGGCACAAACCTGTTTTCAAGCAGCAGCATGCTTCTTCTTGCCTGGTCATCAATATGCCTGCTTGTTATATTCTTAATAACAATTGTTTTAAGACTTTACACAACATCAACCCTGCTGCTTCTGCCAGGCTTTATTATATCATGCATCCTTGCCATTTTATTTATGTTCAATGTCCGCTTCCCAAACTTTTTGATACTGCTTTTGCAGGTTTTTTCAATACACCTGATGGGATTTGTAGAATTTGCAAGAGAATCTTCCAAAATGGTAATTCTTCAAAGACCTCTTTACATTTACATACACGTGGGACTAAACCTTGTGCTATTTCTAATTCATCTTTTTGTTATATACCTTATTTCAGAGCTGCCAAGGCAGCAAAGGCCAAAAACTTTGGACCTCACATACACCAGACGAAGGCGAAGATAAAGCTATTCTGGGAAGCTATCGAAACAAAAAGAGGGGGGTCTAAAAGTCTTCATACCCCCTCTTTTTTCGCCTTGTGCTCAAGAGATGCTCTTATAAAATCTGTAAAGATTGGATGAGGTCTTTGCGGGCGCGACTTGAACTCGGGATGAAACTGCACGCCCAAAAACCATGGATGGTCTTTCAGCTCTATTATCTCTACAAGCCTTCTGTCTGGCGATATTCCTGAAAATACCATGCCGGCTTGCTTGAATCTTTCCTTGAATTCATTATTGAACTCATACCTGTGTCTGTGCCTTTCATATACAAGCTCATCATTGTAAATTCGGTGGGCAAGAGTGCCTTCCTCAAGCTTGCACGGGTAAAGTCCAAGCCTCATAGTACCGCCTTTTGTGAATATGTCCTTTTGCTCTGGCATGATGTCAATCACAGGATATGGTGTTTCTTCATCAAACTCTGTTGAGTTTGCTCTATTTAACCCAAGCACATTCCTTGCAAACTCAATCACAGCACACTGCATTCCCAAGCATATTCCAAAAAACGGAATTTTATTTTCTCTTGCATATCTTATAGCTGCAATCTTGCCTTCAATACCCCTGTCACCAAATCCGCCCGGCACCAAAATCCCATCTGCTCTTTTGAGTTTTTCGCTGGCATTTTCATAAGTAACTTCCTCTGCGTTTATCCACAGAATCTCAACATGGCTGTCGTTTGCAATCCCTGCATGTTTTAGTGCCTCTGCAACAGACAAATATGCATCATGAAGCTCAACATACTTGCCAACAAGGGCAATTGTTACATTCTTTTTAAGGTTTTTCTCTTTTTCAACTATCTCAATCCAGTCAGAAAGGTCTGGCTTTGTGCAGGCAAAACCAAGTTTTTCACATATAATCTCACCAAGACCCTCTTTTTCAAGCATGAGAGGCACCTCATACAGGCTTTCTGCATCCAAGTTCTGAATGACATATTCAGGTTTTAAATTGCAAAACAGTGCAATTTTAGCTTTGAGGTCTTGTGAAAGTGGCTTTTCTGTTCTGCAAACAATAATATCAGGCTGAATGCCAATTGATCTAAGCTCTTTTACACTGTGCTGTGTGGGTTTTGTCTTCAACTCTCCAGACTTTGACAGGTAAGGAACAAGGGTTACATGAACATACAGAACATTTTCTTTTCCAATATCTGTTGCAACCTGCCTTATTGCCTCCAAAAATGGAAGGCTTTCAATATCACCAACAGTCCCACCAATCTCTGTTATCACAACATCTGTTGAGTTGCTTTTGCCAAGCCTGTAGATTCTCTCTTTAATTTCATTTGTAATGTGGGGTATTACCTGAACCGTGCCACCAAGAAAATCGCCACGCCTCTCTCTTTGAATTACAGACCAGTAAATTTTCCCTGTTGTGACATTGCTGTTTTTTGTAAGGTTTTCATCAATGAACCTTTCATAGTGACCAAGATCTAAGTCGGTCTCAGCCCCATCGTCTGTGACAAAGACCTCTCCGTGCTGATATGGACTCATAGTTCCAGGGTCAACGTTTATATACGGGTCAAACTTCTGCATTGTAACTTTTAAGCCGCGCGCTTTTAAAAGTCTGCCAATTGACGCTGCTGTGATCCCTTTGCCAAGCCCGGACACTACCCCGCCTGTGACAAAAATGTATTTTACTTGCTTTTCCATAGTTAAAAACCTCCATGGAAAGAGATATATTTAAAAATTTGTTTTTCTATTGTCAACCTTTATTTCACTATAACTTTTATATTTTAATGCATCTATTTTCTCTTATCAAGTTAAAATTTGTTTACTGTTTTTTGAATATTATGTACAGCCTTGTAATATTGCAAACAAATAATGAGGGAGAGATTTGTCTCTCCCTCATTTCTCCTTACTTTTTTATGGAATTTATCTGCTTGAAATTATTTTTTAGCTGAAGCATCTTTATAAATATTCTTCTTGGTGAACCACCGCTCGAAGAATTTTGAGCCTGATATACTTTAATCGGAGATTGCAATGTGTAATTTCCATCGTACGGTGCAAATGGAAGATTTATAATCAGAGTGGAATTCAAATCACCATTCACACCTGCCAAGATGATGCTCCATGTATCTGCTTTATCATCAAAACCCAGGAAGAATTCTTCAAGATTATATTCATTCAAATCCTGTGCTTTTATTACAGCAGTTACTGGATACGGTATAGCAGAAGCTACAAAGTATATACTTCTTTGATTCTCTTGCACCATCTCCATGCATACGCCGGTTTCTCCTATGATGTAGTGACTGTAAGTTGGAATATAAATGTCCAATTTCAACACATCGCCCTGGTAAATACTATCTAATGTGGTTGGCTCAAACTCCCAAGTATCCTTATTGAACTTATACACACTTTTTATTGCAATTTTTCTTGCATCAATGCCAAGGTCATAAGTTATAATCTGCGGATAAGGTGAAATAACAAGCTTTTCTGTTGGCTTGTATCCCAATGACCTTGGGTCATCATAGTAAGGATTGTGTGCAAAAACCCAAACATACCCATAATCACCAGGGGCAAATTTGGCTTCACGTCTTTTGCCTATAAAAGTTGCAATCTTGGCATAAGATGCAGATGTTTCAAATCCAATGTAGAGTCTATCATTTAAGCCCAATCCACCCTCAGTAAAGTGAGGTATAAATTGGACAGTGCTGAACTTAGCCAAATCAAGATCTATTTGGGAATCTTCGAAGATATTTAATTTTGCATATGCATAGTTTTTGACGTCTTCATCTCCGTCTCCATACACAATCTTTGCAACATATTCTCCTTTAGTAATAATTAGAGGCAACCTGCCAGCTGCATCTGTGGTTCCAACAAATAACTCCTTGTAAGTATCTTTGTCGATAATGTAAATACTTGCACCTACAATGTCAGCCGTGCCATCATATACATGTAGCTGTACAGATGCATCGTAATATATATCGTTGAAAACAGTAACTTCTTCTGAGTCATAACCATCAAAGCTCAAGCTTCTTTTTACTACAAAACCTTCTCCAAATAGTGTTACATCGTTATCAAAATATACGCTCATATCAACAGAAATTTGTCCATCATTAGTATAGAAAAGTTCCATTCCATTTCTAACTAAACCAAATTGAGTTACTTCTGTGCCATTTAAATTAAATTTTATCGTGACCGGTTTTAATTTCTCAATAACATCAATATAGCCTTTTAGTTCCATTCTTGGTGTTACATAGATTTTGTAGGCTGTAAACTCAGTAGGTGTAACGTTAAATGCAACTTTTCCGTCTTGGTCAGTATATCCGACAAATGCAACTTCATCAGTTTGCGTAGTAAAGTCATAGTAAGTTACTGTAACAAGCCTTTCTGGTTGTGGATTTCCTTTGTAGTCTTTAACAACAATCTGCACAATGTTCGGCAAATTATAGTAAACAACTTCCGGTACTATTTCTGCTTTGTAGTAATTTCCATATTTATAGTTAGTTGCTGTACATGTTGGATATAAGTTTCTGTCCCACCAGTGGTCAGAGCTAATATCATCATCTGTTACATTGAAGTAGCTATAATCAATTTCCACTCCTCCAAGACTATCCCTATCATCCCACGTTACATCAAGCTGGTACCAATCTCCATCAAGCTTTACCATATTCCATGCATGCCCGACTTTGCTTGCCACATCCCCTGCTTCACCGTATACAACAATTGTTTCTATCCCTGCAGTGTTCAAAAGTACATACATTGCTTTTGCATAACCATCGCACACCGCAAGTCCATTTATAAGCGCTCCATATGCGGTGTGAATGTCAAATGGTCCACTATGGTTAAGGTAGCTTTCAATATCATACCTTGTATGAAGTATCAAATAGTCATGTAATGCCAAAACTTTGTCATAGTCATTATATGTCTGGTCTATTACTGTTTGAACTATTTCTTGAGCCTTTTGTAAAACTGCTTGTCTTCTTGCAATTCTTTCTTGTTTTTCATAAATATAAGGAATTATAAACATCATAACGTCTTCAGCACTGCCTGTGAAAAATCTGATACCTATAACGTCATTTACTCCATAATCCAATGCCAGCGGGTAATTTCTCATTAAATTCATGAAAATATTCTGACACAACTGGTTATAGTCAGCTATTTGTAGGTTTGCAGGCAAACTTATAAATATTACATCATCAGCAGTTGAGTCGATTTTGTATGAAACCTTTTCAACTATTTCTGATACATTAGAAGTCTTCTCCGCATACCCTGAAGCATCACCATTTGAACTAATTTCAAAAGAATAACTCTTTTCTAAGACAAGATTTTCATAAAGTGGTCCTAAATCTTTTTGAATCATTAAATTATAGTTGCCATCTGCTGTATCACTGGGTACATAGAATAAGGTCGCGCAAACTTTATTTTCTAATATTTTTGTTGCCAATACGCTAAGAGATTGAAGCTGTATACCATCCTGTAATGTTATGTTTGTACCGTAAGGTATCTCAAGTCCAAGGAAATTAGGATATGCACCATCTATTACAACATCTAAGCTGTAACCACTGTGTGTTTTTATATTTTCGTACAAAACAGCAACAGATCCTGATTTTAAGCCGGTTATTCTTTCATCATTTATATTACAAACAACCAAGTCACTTTCATTTTCGTTTATGTTAAAATCTACCTGTTTGGTAACTTCTTCATCAGGTAAAGTAAGATCAATTGACAAAGGTAATCTATTTTCATCCACAGCAAAAGTGTACTTTAAATGAGAATTATTAGTATCAAAAGTTTCTACCTCAACCGCATCTAAGGTATATGTTCCTTTGGGCAAATATACACTCAAATCATCAGACAATTGATATCTTTGGTTATTTAGCTTTACATACACGCTCTCTGCAACAGAAGTTAAGTTCGACAATCCATTAAATGTAAATGTTAATTTTTTAAGTGAGGTAAAAGCAAACTTTAAAGTAGCACCTGAGGTATTTAGCTGGCATGTTCTAACAAAATACAATTTTTCGCCATTTATCTCTTTTGCAATCTTAATTGTATACGTGCCTTTGTTTGCAATTATATTTATCTGGTTGTTCTGGAGATTTACTTTTACATCATCGGTTGTAAAAACATCACTGTAAGTACTATTTGCCACTGAAAACTCATAATCTGTCAACATTTTGTTTTCGTAAGAGAAGCTTATAGTCGCATTTACAAACTCAGATGTTGTTGTGTCAACAACAATTCTGTTCATTCCGTTTACCACATTTACACTGCTAATCAACGCATAAATAAGCCCCTTCTCAGTGGCATACTTCCATGCTAAAATTTTGTAATCATTTCCTACTGGCACAATTACACCTAATTCAGTTGTATTTGCCTGAAATATTTGGCTAAACTGTGAAGACTGCCCCACAATTTTTACATTAAACTGGTTTTCATAAATATCAGCACCTGTTTTTAACTTAAGTTTTATAACACCTTCTGTTGGTTTGATTGCATACAAAAGGCCAGCATAGTTTTTACCATCCACATTTATAATTAATTCTTTGCTCTCAGAAACATTCAGTGAAATTGTTGCAACACCGTTTGAATTTGTATAGCTACTTTTGCCATCAATTGTTACTAATTTGCCAGAAAGAGGATTGCCCTGAGCATCTTTCACTGTAACACTGACAGTATTGTCCTGAGCAACTAAGATTGTTTCCTTGTCAACAGAAACCGAAGCAACATTTCCTGAGCTTGACACACCTGTTGAACCTGATGGCAAACTGCCTGTTGGACCAGAAGGTGTCCCACCTGTTTGTCCAGAGCCAGATAGAGTTGTGCTTTCTATACTTCCAACAGAAGTCTGGCTGCCTTCTTCTGAAAGTGAAGCAGTGCTATTTGATGTTGTTGGGGAACTAGTACTGCTTGTATTACTCTGACTTGAAGTTTGCTGCTGATTTCGGATTTTTTCCATTTTGCCATCTATAACTGTAACTATTTGCCCTTTTGTGACCTCATTATTATTCACATATACCTTTTCTTCATTTACTTGTATTTTTTCGATCATGCCCTGTGACAATATTTTAACGTTCTGCGAATTTACAGTCAGCTCCTGTATTTTCGAGTTTGTTTCAACTTTTAAATTTGCTTGGTTTTGAATTATAACCTTATTTATATTCCCTTGAGTTATATTAACTTCTGCCTTTGCCGAAATAATTTCAACGCTCTCTGCATTTCCCTTTACAGAAACAGAAATACTTGAAGATTCATTTGAACTAATCACAATGCTTTTTATTGGTAACTTGGACAAATTCTCTATTATTGCATTTTCTTTTACTTCTACTTTTTCAATATTAGAATTTCCTGAAACTACAACTCTTGTAGCCGCCTGAATATTGTCAACTCTTACCTTTTGTGCTTTTACATTTTCTAAAGTTATACTGTGTTCACCGCCACCGCGAATTATAATGCTGCCATTAATATTGGAATTCTCAATTCTTACACTTCCCTTAGCCACACCTTCCGCAATAATTACATTTCCGTTTACTGAAAAGCCATTTATTCTTACACCAGACTTGTTGATAACAAGATTGCCTTTTACTTCTTTTGAAGTGTAATATCCCTCTTTATGTAAAAGTAAACCTATGATATTGTCTAAGATACTCAATGCCTCTGCCCGAGTTATAAACTTTTTGGGTTTAAATGTGCTATCTGGGTATCCTTTTATATAATTTTTTTGCACAAGCGCAGCTACATAATTTCTTGACCATGAAGAGATCTCATCTGCATCTTTAAAAGCAGAAAGCACATTGTTGTCATTGACCTGTTCGATCCCAAATACTCTGGCACATATGACAGCTGCCTCTTCTCTTGTTATATTTTTGTTAGGTCTTAATGTTTGGTCGTTGTATCCAGTTATATATCTTGACAGTGAATTAAAAGCTGAATAATACCAATCTGTCTTTTTTACATCTTTAAAATTTAACCCAGTATCTACAGAAATTTCTCCTATGACATTGGCTAAAAGCTTAGCAAACTCAGCTCTGCTTATATACTGGGAAGGTTTGAAAGTGCCGTCAGAATATCCTTTTACAACCTGATATGTATTGCTCCACTTTTCGATAAGGTCTTTTGCCCAAATAGTTTGAATTTACATCTTTAAATGCAGCTTGAACAAATGTAACCGGGAAGATAAAGCTAAATATAAAAGCAAAAATCGCTATTACTGCAACTCCTCTGCGGAAAGAATACATCTTTTGTTTACCTCCCATTAAATGTTTTTATTGCTATCAAGATGAAAAATACAATTTACATTTTAGTTATTCTATTAAAATTTGTCAATATGTATTTTTTGTGTGACAAAAGTCTATTTTCACAACTTCGCATAAAAATTGAACTTTGAAAATTTTTATTGAGAAATATAATTATTTTTTGTGGCTATCGAAAAGAGGAAAATGGTAACAAGGAAAGTGGAGAAAATCTAAAAACTGATTTTAAAGGAGTGTGATAATAGCTTTGAGCCAGAACAATTGGCTCTTTGAAGAGGCAACAAAGCTGGCTCAAGAATATGGCTTTAAGTGTTATGAGATACATTCAAATCTTGTTAGAGTAAGAACCATTTGCGATGAGTGGCTTATTGAATACGTCCAGAGTTCCAAAAAACCGTTTTACCTTCATCATTACAAAGACAAGCCTCATCTTCAAAGAAAGTTCTATGACCTTCCCTTCTTGTTCAAGTCGCTTTTTCAGCACGACAGATTTGTCCTAAACGGTAGAACAACAGTCCCTATAAAGAAAATCAGTGCATAAAAACTGCAAGTTGGTAAGTGAAATATCAAGGGTAGGCGTTTGCAAAATAGGTGGTGATTGAAGGTAAAAGGCACCAATACTAACATGAAATACAATCAAGATACAAAAAGAAAAGAGAAGTGAAAACCAAATATTATCAATACCAACAAAAATAATCAGCAACAAACATATGACAAAAATTAACAACTTCAAAAAAGACAATAATATCCTAAGCCTTCTTAACTCCTTGTTTTAGAAGGTTAAGTAAAAACAAAACCAGAAATTTTTTGTAAGAAATAGATTTAAAAAATAGTAGTATTAAGCGATAAGTTTTTTGAGCTTGTTAAGTTTTTTGATAGTCAATTTAGAGCAATAGAGTTTGATATTGTGAGCGAGAATAAACAAGAGCGAGAAAGTAATGGCAGATAGCAAGAAATCAGAGAAAATAGAAATATGGTCATAAGTAGAGATAGTATCAGAGCCCATGTAGGATTTCAGGTGGTAAATAGTCTGCTCTACAGCGACACGTTTTTTGTAGAGGTCAAAAAACTCTTGTGAATTTCTGTTGATACCTGGGAAAGAGCGAAAGTTATCTGGGTATGTATAGAACATTCTACCCGATTTAGAGGTAGTACAAGGCTGAGGGCAAGAGCAGATGCGTTTGCCATCTTTGTATTGTGACATAGGGCAAGTCCATTTAAGGCGCAAAGAGCGATTTTTACCCTGACATTTGCCTTCGGGTTTAAAAGGTTTGTTGAACTTTTTGCAGATAGGGATACCATCTTCAGAAATAACGATATTGGGGTCTGATGTAGGTGTAGTATTTTTAGAAGCTCTTGTATTTAGTGGAATAACGATTTTGGAGAAGTTAAAGGTATTTTTTAAAGTGGAGTATATGTTGTGGGAATCCAAAGCACTGTCGGCGATGAAAGTGGAGAAATTTTTGGGGATATAAGAGAATAAAGTTTCGAGCGAAGGAATTAAACCTTTAGAGTCGGAGATAGCTTTTGCTTCTTGTGGGTCAGAGGAAGGGGAATCATAGTTAAACAGAGGTACTAAAGCTAAAGGGATACCGAGAGCGTTGGTAATGACTGCAAATTTTAAAGCCCAGCAGAAATGGCCATTTACAAACATAAGACGGATGTTAGAATTAGCGTTAGCAGTTTTAGGCAAAGAAGAATAAACGAGAGAGTAGACTTTTTCAGAGGGAAGTTCAGGGTTAGCTTTTGAGGTATTTTTCAGCAGTAGATGAATGAATTTAGGATTGTTTTCACGAACCTTTGGGACAATACCTGTTGTGTCGAAGATTAAGATTGAAGAATCTTGAGGGCATTGTTGGATGGAAATATTATGTGCATGGATAGAGATATTTTGAAAAAGTTTATGGATTTCACTTGCAAATATTTTTCTAAAGCGAGAGAGAGTAGAGATAGAAGGGACATTGCCATGAAGATTACAAAATGAGCGAAGTTCGAATGAGTTGAGTAAGACAGCACGAAGCTGAGTTAAAGTATTGAGTTTGAGCAATTTTTGGACGAGGAAGCAACAAAGCATAGATTCTAAAGAGAAGTATCTATGCTTACCGAAATATTTGTAGTAGGCATTGTAGAAAGAAGAAGGTATATAATGTGACAAGTCAATGAATTTATTGAACAAGCCCAAGAGGCTTTCAGGCTTGTAGAGAGCCGAAGCCTTTAGGTGGGAGAATAGGTCTATGAAAGAAAGTTGTTTAGGTTTGGTGTTGAACATTTTGGAACCCTCCTCATAGTAGAAAATTTGTTTTATATAATCATATTTTACTACAATTATGAGGAGGGTGACCAGTCTTTTTTGATTCTATGTAAAGCTTGATAACGCTCATCTTGAGCGTTTTTGCAAAAGGCTAAAGTGAAATATCAAGGGAGAAAGGAGGTGAAGCCAATTAAATGTAACATTTAAAGCTTTTGATACGTTTTATAAATTTGATGTATAATAATTTTTGAAAGGGTGTGATTACTTGAAGGTCAGTTTGATTTTCGTACTTGGACTTTTGTTTGGCATAGGCCTTATAATAATTTACAATAAATTGTTATTTCTTTTTAGAAAGAAAAAACCTCTTATAAAGATTTCTCCCGAAAAAAAATCGTTTGACGAGCTTGTTCAAGTTTACAATAGCGTATCTCAAGATATAAAAAGAAATTTGGACGAATATTCCTCCTTCCCAACCACAGATTGCGGAAAAATACTTGCTGCAAGCCTTTTTACTCAAGTTACTGTATGCCTGAGCATTCTTTCCTCTTTAGAAAAATTTGGCATTGACACAAAAGCTGTGTTTGACGAAATTATAAGCAAAAACAAAGCCCAGCAGCCAACTCAGCAAAAAAATTTTTGAAGTCTGGGGGTGAAAATAAATTGTCCACGAAAGAAATTTTCCAAAAAATCACCATCAAAAAAGGCGATATCACAAAAGAAAATGTTGATGCAATTGTAAATGCGGCAAACAGCCACCTGCGCCACGGTGGTGGAGTTGCTCTTGCAATTGTAAAAGCAGGTGGGCAGGAGATACAAAAAGAATCAGATGAGATTATAAATAAGATTGGCTTTCTGCCAACAGGAAATGCTGTTATAACAAATGCTTATAATCTTCCATGCAAGTTTGTAATACATACAGTCGGTCCAATCTATGGTGAAGGCAATGAGGATGAAAAGCTTTCCAGGGCAATATACAATAGCCTGTATCTTGCTCACCTTTATAATTTAAAAAGTATAGCATTTCCGGCTGTATCAAGTGGCATATTTGGATTTCCAAAGGACAGGTGCGCAAAGATTTTGATTGACACTGCTATTGATTTTTTGAGCAGCATAAAAACAAGCATTGAAAAGGTTGTGTTTTGCCTATTTGATGATGAAACCTATGGGCATTTTGAAGAGTATTACAAAAATTTATTAAAAGAATAATTAAAAGGGGCTTTTAATCTTGAACTGCCCCTTTTTTCTTGTAATATACAAAAACAATTTATTTATGTAGTTTATATTAAAATTCCTATTTTTTCTTTCATAATCCTAAGATCAATGTCATGTCTACCATATTCTTCTTTTATTTTGTTAGTAACTTCAACAAGATTTTCTACTTTAGTTGAAGCTTCCTCTTTAAATCTATTTATCTCAGCTTTAAAATTCTCTATATCTGCTTTAAATTGCATAACCCCTCCAAAAGCATTGAAAAGTGTATCTATACATCCTGTATTTTCTAATATGGCTTGTTTTAAACTTTGCATTTCTGCCTGCATATTTCTGATGTCATTTTTAACAATAGAAACTTCTCTTTCCAAAGCATCAACCTTTTCTTCAAGCTCACCAACTCTTTCCTCAAGCCTGTCAAGCCTCACTTCAAGCTTATCAAGCCGTTCCTCAACTCTATCAAGTCTTTCTTCAACCCTGTCCAGCCTTTCTTCAACTCTGTCAAGCCTTTCTTCAACCCTGTCAAGTCTAATTTTTACCTCTTTCATATCTGTTTTTAACTCTTCTATCCCTAAAACTATTTTCTCTAACATTTCCATCTCTGACATTTCAGTGCCTCCAAAGAGGATCTGTTTTTTTATATTGTATCAGATTGGAATTATATATTCAACTGCTTTTGATTCCTTCAAAAAGCACAGGTTCTAATATGCATTCTCCATAAACTTTCCGCCAAAGATAGTTGCCAATATGATCTTTATATCCAACCAAAAAGACCAGTTCTCTATGTACCAAATATCATATTTTATTCTTTCTTCAATTGAGGTGTCACCCCTCAGTCCATGAATCTGTGCCTAACCAGTAATTCCCGGTCGAACACGATGTTTTATCATGTATTTTGGAATTTCTTCCTTAAATTTTATTTAAAATATGCCTAAGGGCAAATACTAATGCTGTAACAGTGTAACTATCAAATATTTCTCCATTTAGTAGTTTTAAGTAAATTTCTGTTATATCAAATTCTTTAATATCTCTTATTAGCTTGTTGAATAAAAGGGATTAACAGAAAAGACAATAAATAGATATATAAAAAGCCATCCTCCTTGAGGTAAAATTACGATAAGAGAAGACTAAAAACACCTAACAAAGGAGGATGGCAATGTCTAATTTTATTAAAACACAAAAACAAAAATTTTTAAAGATACTTATGACAATTGAGAAAGTAATAAAAGCCCTGGGATTAAAGATAAAGAGCAGCAGGAGAGGAAGACCGAAGAAATTTAAGCTAAGCCATATAATAGCTTGTTTTGTTTACAAAGTCAAAAACAAGATAAACAGCTTCAGGGAATTAGAATACAAGATAAATGAAGATGAAGAATTTAAAAAGGCTATAGGGATAGAGAAGAGCCCTGATCATTCATATTTTTCGAAATGGGCAAAGGTAATTGAAGAAGGGTATATAGAAGGGATAGCAAGAATTTTAGTGAGAGAAATAGTTCCGCAGACAAAAGTTTGTGCTATAGATTCCACACCTTTGAGAAGCTCGAGGGGTGACAAAGAGGCAGAAGTAGGAGTATGTGTTAGTTTAGGTTTTTACAATGGGTATAAATTACATGTGTTGGCAACAGTTGAAGATGAGGTTATACCTATAGTATGGTGGTTGACACGTGCAAATATCCATGACAGTAAAGTAGTAGAACTTTTGTATGAAGCTAAGATATTTGGACCTGAAGTAATATTAGCGGATGCAGGTTATGATTGTGCGAAGTGGTTTGAGGTGGCAGATAGACTTGAGATAAAGTTTGTAGCGGCGGTAAATAAGAGAAATAGTAAGGATTTTAGTAATGTAAAAAATATTTTGAGGGTAAAAAATATGGAATTTTTAAGAAGTGAGGAAGGACAAAGGTTATATAAGCAAAGGACAAAAATTGAAAGATTATTTGGGAAGTTAAAAGGAGAATACAATTTAGAACAAATAAGGTTAAGAGGTTTTAGAACATATAAGAGGCATGTGGACTGGATAATGATTACTTATTTGATAGAGGTCTATATTCAAAAAATTGAAAACTGTAAATTTTCTTTTAAATACACGTGGAATAATTTATAGTTCTATATAATAACATTAATGGTATAATTATTTATTCAACAACTTGATCTCTTATATTTTCTGCAAGGGAATGTTTTCTAATGGCGTATTTAGTATCCAAAGCTAAAAATACGTCTATTTCAGCTTTATATAATCCAGTATCAGGATAGAAGCTTCCTATTTTAATTATTCTGCTGCATTGACCTCCAATTTCTTCTTCCAGTTCTCTTAGGGCTGCTTTTTCTGTACTTTCCGACTCCTCTGCAAAGCCACGCGGTAATTCTAAAACATTTCTATTTACTGTATCACGAAATATTTCAATCAATATAATCTTATTTGCAGAAGTAATTGGCACAACAACACATCCATTATTTTTGTTAATTACTTTTACTACATTTTTGTCATCAACAATTATCTTTAAATATTTATTCTCATAAATATCTGCTGAGAGGTCTTTTATAAAATCTAAAAGCCATATCTCCTGGTAGCCTTTTTCGGTCAAAATTTTGCTTAAAAGTTCCTTTATATTACGAAAATGAATATAGTTATATAAAATTAAGTATCCCATAAACATGCTTACTATGAAACCAGGATGAAATTTGCCATATGAATAAAACAATATATACATGTTGGAAATATTCATAAAAAGGGATAGATTATAAATCATGGTTTCAGTAGTAGTTATAAATCGTGTTAGAGTAGGCTTTTTTATATTATCTTCTAATAGCCTTTTTATAAGCTGTACAGAAACCCTTTCCACACCAATATACATAATCTGCTGTAAAACTTTGGCGCCTAAATGGTAAACTATATGCCATTTTCTGTATGTAATCAAAATAAAAGGTTCAAAAATAGATAACATTAAAACTAATAACATCATAGTTATCTTATATCCCAATGGGAGCCCTTTTAGTTTTTCATAAAAGCCAAATATAGCTCCACTCAAAGTTGCAATTACAATCAAAATTTGGTCTCTTTTTTTGTCGTTTTCTCTCAAGTGCTCATTAGCCTCTGCATAAAGTAATTCTAATAAATTATCACCACACTTTAAATCGTTATGTATAACAGGTACATGCATGCTCAATTCTTATCGTCTCCTAACTTTTTTTGATTATTTAATATGCATTTTCCATAAACTTGCCACCAAAAATGGTTGCTAGAATAATTTTAATATCAAGCCAGAAAGACCAATTTTCTATGTACCAGATATCATATTTTATTCTCTCTTCAATTGAAGTATCTCCCCTGAGTCCATGAATCTGAGCCCATCCGGTAATTCCAGGTCGGACTCTGTGTTTTATCATATATTTTGGAATTTCTTCTTTAAACTTTTCCACGAAATACGGTCTTTCTGGCCTTGGGCCAACTAAACTCATGTTACCAACAAGAACATCCCAAAGCTGCGGAAGCTCATCTAAAGAAAGTCTTCTTAATATCTTACCAATTGGGGTTCTTCTTGGATCGTCTTTTGTTGTCCATCTTATTTTCTCTTCATCAGGATCTTGAACAAACATGGTTCTGAACTTGTGCATTTTGAAAATGCGTCTGTTGTAGCCTACTCTTTCTTGGGTAAAGAAAATTGGTCCTTCTGAGGTCAATTTTATTAAAATTGCTATGATTATGAATAAAGGAAGACAGAGGATTAAACCAAGTAGAGAGACAACAATGTCAAACGTCCTTTTTAGAAATCTATTTGGCCATTCATCAAGCGGGGAATAGCGTATGTTTATTAAAGGTATTTCTTCGATCTTTTCTATTTCTGCTTTTGATGGTATAAATTTAAAGTAATCTGGTACTAAATATGTTCTTATACCATACTTTTCGCAAATGTCGACGATGTAATTTATTTCTTTTTCTTGATTAAGAGGAAGAACTATAATTATTTCATCAACATGGTTGTTACTTACAATGCTTTCTATGTCCTTAATTTTCCCTACAACTCTCTCATTCATAGGATCGCTTTCATTTACAACAAAACCAATGATTTGATAGTTATTCCTTTCGAAGATATTGCTTAATCTTTCTGAAATCTCATTTTGCCCAACAAAAAGCACTCTTTCTTTTGAAATTATCTTTGAGTTTGGTGAGAACAAGATCCTTCTTAAAATAAGTCTTTGAAGTATTGACATAAGAAAGTTTAAAATAACAAAGATAAAAAGAAAAATTCTTGAAAAATCAATAAGTTTTAGGGTATAGAAAATCATCACTATAATCAGCAGAGCAAATATATTTGATCGTAAAATTCTTATAAAATCAGAAAATAATTCAAAATTACTCCTCTTGCCTTCTTTCCCGGACACTGTAAGAAAAAATAAATACAAAGGTACATGTAAAGCTACAATTAACAGATATGTCTGGATATCCAATGAGGCTGGCTTATTAAACAAGCCACTATTAAACTTTATAAACCACGATAAAATAAATGATAATAAAATTGCTGGAATATCAATAATCTTTGCTATCTTTATATAAAGTCGTCCCAAGTTATGCATCTCTATCATCCTTTTTATCCATGTATTTTTTACACTATTTATCCCTGTATTATTTCGATATTTTGAAATACTTTACATATAAAAAAATTGAAAAATACAAGAGATCATATGCCTCACATAAACAAAACCACAATAATGGTTTTAAAAAACTCTTATTAGCTATAACATTTTTAATCAATGTCTTAAAATGTTCAAACGTTCTCTTAACAAGACGTCCTAAAATGTAAAACCAGCCTTTTTCACTTTGCTTTAATCTTTCTTCTTCTAATTTCATATATAGATCCAATTTTCTAAAATAATCTTGAATCGATTGATATGATTTATGTAAAATAGCACCTTTTATTATACCAATTTTATCCTCACTTTTAATATCTAAATCTTCATGAACTTCACCTCTAAAGTACAACTTTTTCTTATTAAACAATCTGATTTTATCCTCAGTTCCAATATGCATATCAATAAAGTAATTTTTTCTTTTAACCTTAAACGCAATAAAATAAGTATTATTGATATTTCCATCAATCATATGTAGTTCACGAATTAACATATCATCTATTCTTTCATCACTATCTAAGTGGAATACCCAATCTGTTTCAGCTAAACTTGATGCATAATTTCGCTGGGATGAAAAATTATCTAATTTTCTTCTACATATCTTTACCCGTTTCTCTGTATCTATCTCTTCTATCTTTTTGACCGTATCATCCTCACTGTAATCATCTACTATAACGATTTTTTCAAATAAATGATAGACATTTCTTATATTCTCAATATTTCTCGCACTGTTTTTTGTCAATATTACACATGTTATGTTTTTTATCATACCTTTCCTCCCATCCCTTCCCCTCTCTCATACTCAGTAACTTTGAGTATAAAATCCTTGAATTCCACTCTAAATCTTTCGGCGCTAAACTTTTCAGCATGAGATCTAATATAGTCCTTGTCGAATCTCTCAATATCTTGTTCGAATTTATAAACTGCTTCTTTCAAACTCTCAACATCCTGCCTTTCGAAAAAAACCCCCGTTTTACCTTCCTCGACCGTTTCAACAGCTCCTCCTTTCTTGAGAGCAATCACCGGTCTGCCACATGCTTGCACTTCAACTGGAACTATCCCGAAGTCTTCTACGCCTGGGAAAATTAAAGCTTTACACCTTTGATATAAATCTCTTACAGTTTCATCTGGCTGATAACCCAAAAATTCAATATTAGGCTTAGCAATTGATTTTAGTTTTTTGTATTCTGGTCCATCTCCTACAATTACTAATTTTTTAGATATTTGGTTAAAAGCCTCAACTGCTAAATCAACCCTTTTGTATGGGACAAGCCTGGATACAATTAGATAATAATCCTCTATATTTTTGTCTTTTGCTGGTGTAAAATATTCTGTATCCACAGGTGGGTAAATTACTTTGCAATCTCTTTTATAAAACTTTTTTATTCTGTTTGCCACATAATTTGAATTTGCAACAAAATAATCAACCCTGTTTGCTGCAATGGTATCCCATATTCTAAGATAATGAAAGTTCCGCTCTAAATATCTTCTGATTATGAGGTTATAGTCTTTCAAATACTCATGTGTCAAATCCCAAAGATATCTTGGTGGTGTGTGACAATAACATATATGTACACTATTGGGTGATGTTATAACCCCTTTAGCAAAGGCTGATGAAGAGCTTATTACTAAATCAAAATCACTCAAATCGAAACTTTCAAAAGCTCTTGGCATGTATTTGAAAAACAGTTGATGCTTAATGTGAGCTAATGGATTTTTTTGCAAATTCGACGTAATTATTAAATACTTATCAAAATACTTTCCTAATTTTCTTCTGTTATATACGAGAGTATATATGGGGGCTTCAGGAAATAATTTCTTCAACTCTAATATAACCTTTTCAGAACCTCCCATAGTAGTCAGCCATTCATGCACTATTGCAACCTTCATTGAACTCCTCCAATCATTTCATATATTTTGTATGTACTTTCAGCAATTTGCTTCCAATTGTAAATTTTCAAAATCTCTTGTTTTAACATTTCCGACTTTCTGTGCAATTCCCTAGTTTTTGTATCTTTTAAAATTGCCAACATTTTTTCTCTAATATCATCAATATCATTCGGATTTACATATAGCGCATTATCTTTAAAATATTCTCGTGTAGCACCACCAGTTGTAACAATCAGTCTACAGCCACAAAAAGCAGCTTCTAACGAAGCCAAACCTGGTGTTTCAAATAAACTTGGCATTATGTGAGCAGTAGCACATTTATAAGCAATCCATAATTTCTTATCACTATGTTTTAAAGCAGGTAGAAAAATTATCTTTCCCTTACTTTTTAAAGCTTCTCTTTTGCATTGGTCATAATATTCTATCTCATCAAGATTTGGTGATCCTATCAAAATAAGTTTTATATTATTTTCCCGAGCTATCAATTTATTAAATGCTTTTATAAGATTTAATTGATTTTTTCTTTTATCAAATCTTGCAACATAAAGAAAGTAAGGCGTATTAATATTATATTCTTTCTTGAAATCCTCCTCATCTTCTGGCGTTATGGTATCTAAATAACCAGTTATTTCTTCAACATCTATTCCATTTGGTATCACATGAATTTTTTCAGGAAGAACATTAAAAGCCTTTCTCAAATAACCAGCTTCCAAAAAGGAATTGGGCAATAAACAATCAGCAAGCTTTAGAAGTTCTAACCTATCCAGTACAGAACTTCTAAATGGTAATATTTTTCCAATAAAAGTAGCTATTTTATAGGAAAGATAATGCTTATTATCAAAGAAAATAGGCGATATTACTACCTTCTTTTTCAAATTCTTAGCTGCATTCACAAGAGGAAAAAGAATGTATTCTGAGCCAAAAAAATGAATTATGTCATAATCAGCAAGTTTTGTGTTTACAACATCAAATATTGCTATTTCCAACTTGAATAACTTTTCAAGATACTTTTTTGTTTTCAACATCTGAATTTCTCCTCCACCTATATTTTGAAAAGCTAAAGGTGGAGGAACAAATAATACTTTCACTACTTTGCACCATCCTTTAAATTGTAGAATAATTTAACATATTTCTCTATTACTTGATTATTCTCAAATTTTGAAGATAACTCATTGCATTTTTTTTCTATATTTCGTATAAGCCTCGTTGTCAACATAAAAATTTATTATCTTTTCACTTAGTTGCTTGCAATCTAATGGATCAAACTTAAGTTCATCTATGGTTATTAGTTCCTTTAAAGAAGATGTATCAGACACAAGTACAAGTGCTCCATTTTTAAGCGCTTCAACCACTGGCATTCCAAATCCTTCATAAAAAGAAGGAAATACGAAAATAAAACAGTTTCTCATAAGTAGGTTTTTTTCTATATCACTTACATACTCTAAATATTTGAGGCATCCAACCTTAGAATATTCTTTAATACATTGAATAATCTCATTACTTTTCCAACCTATTTTTCCTGCTAAAACAGTTGGCATACCTGTTTTATTATAAATCTCTTTGCATACTTTAAACAAAATTTCTGTATTTTTTCGAGGCTCTATAGTACCTACATACAAGATGTATTTATTTTTAGCAAGATTATATTTTGATAAGTATTCTTCCTCATTAATATTACCCATATCAGTAACAATCACTGGATTATAAATAACACATATCTTTTTTGGATCAACATTAAAATAACTTAATATATCCTCCTTTGTTGAATTGGAAACAGCAACAATCTTATCAGCGCTTTTAATTGAATGAGGTATAAATGCTTTATTGATAAAATAGTTTAACTTTTCCATGGTCTGTGGATATTTATAACATACTAAATCATGTACTGTCAAGATTTTTTTTACATTTTTGTTTCTTATAAACGGCAAAATATTTTGGGTTCCCCAAAATACATTGATATTATACTTTTTTATCAAATAATCTGTTCTTCGCATATACCACAGAGTTCCCTTGAGAAGTTTATAATCACTCTCTACAACAGTCTTCACGTTCGGGTAATTAAAGTCTAAAGATATTTCTCTATCAGAAAAAAGAAAAAAGTTGATATCACTACATTTTTCAGGTAATACTTTAAGCAAGTTATAAAGGTAAAACCCTATTCCCGTTTTAATCTTCCCCAAGGGTCTAGCATCTACACCAATATTCATTTCTATCCCTTTCTCCCGTAATCTGTTAAAAAATAATAATATGGTAAAAACAACACCAACCAAAACTGGTAGAACAAAAGATTATTAAACCAGCTTATTACAAAGTACGTAAGTAGTAGAGAGAATAAATTCACAAAGTGTAATTTAACATCCAATTCTTCATATCTTATATTCTGATACACTTTATATATCTTTTTAAACAACCATACTAAGAAAAAAACAGTTCCTAACAGACCACAATATAAAATTAAATTTAAAAAAGAAGAGTCAAAGCCAATAAATTGCAAGCCATATTTTATATTCAGAAAACCATACCCATCCCCTATCAATAGTTTAATTGGAGTTTTTTCAATATAATCCAGCGCACTATTCCAGCTTTGTATACGTGCATGAGCAGAATTATCTACCGGAATACTTTTTATTCGTTCAAAAATCTTGTAAAAATCTTTATCCAATAACGTCGTAAATAGCAAAATGCTATCTACTAATATAAGCTTTTTAAAAATTTCAATCTTCTTCTTAGCAAAACTCCAACTCCCTATCAAAGCAGTATTAAAAAATACCACCAGAAATAAGCCTAAAATCGAACTCCGAGATACAGTCTTTAACAACGTAACGTTAAAAAAAATTAATAAAATGACTTTTTGGATTAAACTTTTTTTGTCTTGCAAACTCTCACTGAGAAAACTTATCATTGTGATGCTAATAAACATAACTAATATATTCCCAAAAAAATTAGGATCGAAAATATTACCAATTAATCTAAATTTATGAGGATCAAGATTAAGATAAATTCCCTGTTGTTCAAAAAATTTATTCAATCTTTCTGTATCTGGCTCAATAAAGTAGATAATCCATCCAATTATACAGAGTAGTAACCCAATCTGAGTATAAAACCATTCTATTTTGCTAATATTTCTTTTAAAATTTAAGAACAAATAAATTATGAATGCAAAATATACCAAAGAAAAAAATCTCAAATAGTACAGTAGTGGTAAAATATTGAACTTGTAAATTATGTAATTCACCAATATAGAAAGTAACATTAAACTTAGCAATACCTCGACTGTATCCAAATCGTTCAAGCTCACTTTTTTGAGTAAATTTTTATCTTCTCTAAGAAGAGTCAATTCATAGATAAAAAATATTCCAACAAATGCCAATATACTAACCTCTATCAAAGATATTGACCGGGGGAAAAAGGATAATTTTATTATTCTTGAAAAATTGCCTGTTAATATATAAAACACATATAATATAATACCTGCTGTACTAAACATGGTTTTTATTTTGCCTTCTTGCCATAATTCTTTTGTTAATTGTTGCAACATTATCACCCTCTGTATTTTTATTAAACAAGAATAATTTCCAATAATTTATGAAAATATAAAATCGAATATTTTTCTGCTCAAGTCCTGCCAATTATATTTGGAAATATATCGACTGATAACTTCAAACTCAGGCTTTGGTTGGTTGAGCTTTTCAATCACTTCAAAAATATTCTCTTCAGGAGATTTAAACACATCTATATAAATTGCATGTTCACCCAAAACCTCTGGTAAAGACGCACATTTCGAAGCTATAACTTTTGCACCACATGCTATAGCTTCTAAAGGTGGCAACCCAAAGCCCTCATATAAGGAAGGATATAAAAAGGCTTCGCATCTGTTATACAAAAAACAGAGTAAATTGTCATCAATCTTTTCTAATCTAATAATGTCTTTGTCACTTTCATTATCCCATACATTCGATACAAATTTATGTGCTGGATAAAATCTCTTTAAACACTTGTAAAGCTCATAAGCATATGAAAAATTCTTGTGTTTTTTGTTATTTCCTATAAACAAGAAAAATTTCTCAGGTAGATAAGAGTACACATCTTTAAGACGTTCAATTTCTTCATCTTTCAGTTTCCTAAAAGTATTCACATCAATTCCAGGATATATTACCTTTATCTTCTCTGAATTGCCATAGTATTTAATTATTTTCTCTTTAGAATAGTTCGAAACAGTAAATACGTAAACAGCTGTGTTAATATAATACTTTACCAATGTTGAATAATATACTTTGTTCTTTAAACTTGAGTAAAAGTCCAAGTGCATCAAGTCATGGATAGTTATATACTTTTTAATCCTTTTATCTACTATTGGCGGCGACGAAAATGAAGGTGAAAAATAAGCTATCTGTTCTTTTGTCCTTTTTTGGATTTTTATTAAAATACTTGGAATTTCTATATTCTCAAATGAAGACAAAAAAGGCGATTTAATTTGCACAATTTCTCTTACTTCCTGATCAAATGCCTTAGCCAATACATCAAAATTTTCTTTGTCACTAAGAAGTATCAAATGTTGCTTGATGTTCTTCGGAGCATTTCTAATAATCTCATAGGTATATCTACTTATACCGTGATTTCTTTCTAAATTGATACATCGACAGTCAACGACACATAACATTAATTAGTTTCCTCCAAATGATAAATTTATCGTTCTTCATGCGCACTTAGGGTCCCTCAAAATTATATTTTCTTTTTGACTTCATTTACTATTTGCAAAGTTCTATCTGTTATTCCAAACTTATGAGAGTTTGGATCTTGTTTTACTACTTCAGGCATTTTTTCTTTCTCTTTCTTTACTCTCTCAATTTCCTCAGGAATCTTTAACACAACCTCATAGTACTTCTTCGCTTTTTCTTTATCACCTTTCCCCAGGTAATAATCTCCAACCTTTGCATATGCATCAGCTTTGAGTTCATAGTTTGCTGGCTGAAGAGGCTGAAGCTTTATCCCCTCTTCTATCTGTGAAAGTCCGCTATCCACTGCCCCATGAGCAAGAAGATATATGGCATATTTGAACCTTATCTTTGCATTGAACCTGTCATTTACAATTGCCTGTTTGAAATAACCATCTGCCTTTGCAATTAAATTTGCGTCTTTGTTCTGGTCACCTATTCTGTATAGAGCAACCGCATAGTCTGAAAGCGCATTGGAGCTGAGTGGGTCGTATGTGACAGCTTTTGACAAAAACGAATATGCAGCAGACAAATTCCCTGTCTGTAGTGCCTGCTGACCAATATTTGCATAGTAATTTCCAAGTCTGAAATTCAGTGAAATTACTATCACAAATAGATAAAATATTGCCAGCAAAGCAGGCACAAAATTTGTCTTTCTGCTCGTGTAAATCACCTTTTCTTGCTTATGCTTCTGAAGAATTTGTAAAGAGGTTGAAACTAATACCCCTAAAGCTGCAAATAACAAAACTTGCACAGAAGCAAGTGAAAAGTCAAAATCCAGGATTGAATGAAGATAAAGCTGCACAGCCGCTGCCACAATTCCTGCTATTAATATATTGTTTTTGCCATCTTTTTTAAACCAAGCCTTCAATGAAGATGAAAACAACAACCACAAAAATACTATCAGGATAGAAAATCCTAAGAGCCCCGTGTCAAGAAGCACCTGTAAAAAGTAGTTGTGAGACTGGGTTGTAAAATATAAATAAGACTGGTACATAAAATAAAGCGATACCCATGCCCCACCGCCATAGCCAAATACAGGGCTTTTCAAGAATATCTTTAATCCATCTTTGTAAAACACCATTCTTTCAACAAAGTTTCTTTCTTTCCAGAACATAGCTATAGATTTGATTTTTGCAACCATGTCTGAAGGAATCAAATGCATCTTAAGAGCAACAGCAAAACCTATGATAGCTAAAATACCAACAGCAATTGCCCCAGCTATGTAAATATTATTGCTAAGACTATACAGTCTTCTCTCCACAAATCCAAAAGCATATGTCAGGACAAAAACCAGAAGCATCTGGAAGAGCAAGACAAGCCAAAGTTTTACTTTCCCATGTTCGTTTAGGTTTGCCCCAACCTTATTCAAAAAAGCAATAACAAAAGCGCCAACAATCGCTATGTTAAAAATGAGCGAAATTCTTTTTTCTCTCGGCAAAAGCAAGAAAAACACTAAAAGAGCAAGCAAGAGGGTAATATATGAGCCTCTTGAGTATGTAAAGAAAAACGCTGTAAATATAAAGCTTGAAAAGGCAAAATAGAAGCTTTTAAGCAGCTTATTTTCACTGTATATTGCCAGCATCAAAGAGATTATAAATCCGAACGCCAAAACAGTTCCTGCCGTGTTGTGATACTGCAGTGTTGAGTTTATCATATTCCCAACCCAAAGCCCGTTCATTGCCATACCAAGAGGGCGGGCAGTCTCTGGTATTAACTTTACCGCTGCTTGATACCCAAAGAACGCAACACCTACTGTTGAGAGAGAAAGGCTATTTAAAATTGCAAGCTTTTCTGCTTTGCCTTTTGAAATTCTCGATGCAACATAAAAAACTGCAAAGTAAAATGCATACTTGAAAAATTCTCCAAGAGCAAGCCTTCTGTTTGCTGCAAAAAAGTAGGGAACAATATATGCAACCATAAAAAGAAGCAGCATTAGTTCAAGTTTTGAATTTACTAAAAAACCCTCTTTTGAAAGATAAAGATATATTGCAAAAAGGATAAATATTCCAGCCATAATTGCTTGAAATACACTCAGCTCATAGTCAAAATAAAGCCCTCTATAATATGGACTCATCAAAACAAGCACACAAAAGGCAAAAAGCACAAATGCTTTGTATATCGCAAGTGTTTTGCCGGGAAAAATTGAGATTTCACTTTCACCAAACTTATTTGCTCTTTGAGATATACTTTTCTTCTCACTTTTTTTTGGCATCTTGCAAATTCTCCTTTATCCTTTGTATTTAAGCAGCATAACCTTTTGCTTTTCTGGAAGGTTATTTATCTCAATCTCACATGAATTTAATACTTCAACATCTTCAAAATGCTTTGTAAACTCCTCTGCCTTCCCAAGGTCAAATTTAAGCTTTTCTGTCTTATAATGCATAGGAATTATAACTCTTGGATTTACAGCCTTTGCAACATTGAAAGCCTCTTTTGCATCAATTGTATATACGCCGCCAACAGGAATGAGCAGAATATCAACTTTCCCCATCTTTTCAAGCTCAGGTGCTGCAAGCTCATGGCCCAAATCGCCAAGATGTGCAACACAAAACTCATCCTCTATGACAAACACAATGTTTTCTCCTCGTTTTTGCCCTTTTTCTTTGTCGTGGAAGGTCTTTATGCCTTTTATTTTAACACCCTTGACGTTAAATTCGCCTTCCTTGTCGACAAGAACATAATCTCCTTTTAGGCTGCCTGTGTAACCATGGTCAAAATGTTTGTGCGATGTCAAAACTACATCCGGTGATAGCTCAAACACCGTGTAGCCAACAGAACTGTCGTATGGGTCTGTTAAAATTTTTACCCCCGATTTTGTCTCTATCAAAAAGCTTGCATGTGCAAGGTATGTTATCTTCATGTTTACATACCTCCTGTAAATTTATATCAGAAATAATTATATACCAAATATTCAAATAAGTTAATTAAAATTTTGTGAAAAAATTTCTTCTGCTCGGAATTGCACTTAAGTTGCAAGTTTTGTTATCATTTTGTTGAAAGAGTTTCAAAGCATTTGAGGAGGGAAGTAACAAGTTGAAATTTGTTGTTCAGACCTTTAAAGCTGAAAAAAGACTAATTCTAATATCATTTTTGATTTTTACACTTTCTTGTATCCTTGGCATTGTTGCAGGTCTTTATTTTGGTGATGAAATGCAAAAATTCATCAACCAGTATATCAGGAAACTGTTTGAAAGCATCTTGAAAAACGCAAAAAGCCCTTACCTTCTCTTTCTTGCAATCCTCAAGAACAACATGAAAGTTTATCTTATAATCATCACAGCTGGAACCTTGACATTTGGGCTTGTATCTGTGTTTGTGTTGCTTTCAAATGGTTTCATAGTTGGAGCTGTTGCTACAATCTCAGCAAAACAGACATCTTTGGCAAAGACACTGCTTTTGATTTTGCCCCATGGGATATTTGAAATTGCAGCATTCATAATAGGCAGCGCAGCCTCGGCAATCTTCCTTGAAGCCGCAGTTTCTTCAAAGGAAAGACCAAAGCCAAATATTGCATTTAAAAGATTTTTAACCCTGGCTGTATGTGGAGCTTTCCTGGTAGTATTTGCAGCCTTTTTAGAAGCTTTTGTCACTTCAAGCTTTGCAAAATAAAAGTGCCAGTTGGAAATTAGAAGATAAAAACAAAATAGGCAGGAAGAATTAACTTCCTGCCTATCCATTCAATATCATATTTTCAAATTCAGCATATCCCAGTTGCCATCTGGCAAGCAGGACATGCCTGGAGCCTTTCATCTCCCTATCTGGAAGATACTCAGCTCCTCATAAACAAAATGGTGACCCCGAGGGGATTCGAACCCCTGTTACAGGCGTGAAAGGCCTGTGTCTTAACCACTTGACCACGGGGCCACCTGTAAGCTTTTAAATTAAAATGGTGAGCCATCCGCGACTCGAACGCGGGACACCCAGCTTAAAAGGCTGGTGCTCTGCCTACTGAGCTAATGGCCCACACAAATTAAACACGGTTTAATATTATAAGACCTTTCTTGTTATTTGTAAATACCAAAAATATATTCGCAGTATCTTTTCTTTCCTCTTATCACCCTGCCTTTACAAATCTTATCTGGCTTGCACAAAGTTCATAATAGATGCCTTTTTTCCTTATCAGGCTCTCGTGCGTACCCATTTCAGCTATCCTGCCCTTGTCCATTACAATTATTAAATCTGCATCCTTTATGGTAGATAACCTGTGAGCGATCACAATTGAAGTGCGGTCTTTCATTATTCTATTTAGAGCGTTTTGCACCATAAGCTCGCTATGTGTATCAAGCGAAGCCGTTGCCTCATCCAAAATAAGAATCTGGGGGTTTTGAAGCAAAAGCCTCGAGAGGCAAATTAGCTGTTTTTGCCCTGTTGAAAGGCGCGTTCCTCTTTCATTTACCTGTGTAAAGTAACCATCCTCAAACTGCGATATAAAATCATGCGCGCCTAAGAACTTGCAAACCTCTATAACCTCTTCAAACTTGGCATCTGGCTTTCCATACAGAATATTGTCAAGGATGCTACCTGAGAACAAAAATGGTTCCTGCTGGACAATACCTATAAGTTTCCTTAAACTTTTAAAGCTAATTTTCTTAAGATCAATGCCATCAATGAGGATACTGCCTTTTTGCGGGTCGTAAAACCTTGAAAGAAGATTTACAATTGTGGTTTTGCCAGAGCCTGTTGCACCCACAAGCGCAACCATCATTCCTTTTTTGATTTCAAACGACACATCTTTTAAAACATATTCTTCATCTTTGTACGCAAACCACACATTTTTAAATTCGATCGAATTTCTAAAAGTAGATATCTCTACCGGGTTTTTATCCTCTTTTATTTCGGGCTGAACAGACAGCACCTCAAAGATCCTTTCTGACGATGCGCTTGCAACAAGAAGCTGATTGTAAAAGTTAGAAAGTGTAACAACCGGTCGCCAAAACCTGTCTAAATAGCTCACAAAAGCAATTAAAGTTCCAACTGTAACACCATTTATCTTAAGAAGCTTTACACCGTAAAAGTAGATGATGAGCGTTCCTATCATTGAACATACCTCAACCGCAGGTGAGAATATACCGTTTATCCTGACAGCCCTCATCCATGACAAAAACACATCGTCTATGACATCTTTGAAAATAGCCCTGTTGACCTTTTGCCTGACATATGCCTGAATCACCCTGATTCCACTTATGTTTTCGTGTATATACGCATTTAGGTTCGCAATTTTCCTTCGCACAGCCCTCCAGTTTCTCTTTATGGCGTTTCTGGTTGTAAAAAGAACTACTAAAAAAATTGGAACAACTGCAAATGTCACCATTGCAAGCCTGGGATTTATAGAAAACATTATTATTGCTGCCAAAACTAAGCTTGACATATCTGTTATCACATTCACAATGCCGTTTGTAAATAGGTTGTTCAAGGTATTGACGTCATTGACAATTCTAACAATAATTCTTCCTGTCGAGTTTTTGTCAAAAAAGCTGAAAGAAAGACCTTGCACATGGTCAAAAAGAGCTTTTCTGATATCAAACAAAACCATCTGCCCTGTTCTGTTTGCAAGCCTTATCTTATTTTTTGAGCACTCTTTGTTTATAAAAAGCATCAAAACAAGCAAAGCTCCAATTATCAAAATTCCCTTGAAATCTTTTTTGGGGATATAGTGGTCAACTGCCTGTTTTAAAAGGTAAGGAGAAACCAAATCGGCAACTGTTGCTACAAACATGAATACTAAAGTCAATACCAGCCATTTTTTGTAAGGAAGAAGAAACTTAAAAAGCCTCTTCAAATATGGTATCTTTAATTCGTAATTTGTCTCTTCTTGAGAAAACATTGGCTTTTTGGCCACCGGGTCTGCCATTTTGAAAAATTCCCCCTTTATCAAACTTTTTAGGCAGGAAGTGAGTTTGCGCGCTCGAGCAGTTGTTTTTTGAATGTTGTGTAATATCTACCTTTGAGTCTCATCAACTCTTCATGTGTTCCTTGTTCAACAATTCTGCCATCTTGCATGTAATAAATTTTATTAGCACTAACCACAAGCTGTGAAATTCTATGGGTTATGATGATTGTAGTTCTTCCTTTTATCACCTCTTTCAAAGTATTCTGAATCTCAGCCTCTGTTTCAAAATCAAGACTTGACGTTGCATCATCAAGCACTAAAATTTTTGGGTTGTATATGAGCGCTCTGGCAATTGCAATTCTCTGTTTCTGACCGCCCGAAAGTCCTATCCCTCTCTCACCAACAACGGTAGAGTACCCTTCTGGAAGTCTTTCAATGAACTCATCTGCCCGGGCAAGCTTTGCAGCCCATTTTATCTCTTCTTCTTTCGCATCTGGCTTTCCAAACGCTATGTTTGCAGCGATGGTGTCAGAAAAAATAAATGTCTCCTGCATTATTATTCCAATGTTTCTTCTCAAAGAACAAAGCTTTACATTTTTCACATCAACATCATCAATGAGTACCCTGCCAGATGTCGGGTCGTAAAATCTGGCAAGAAGATTTATTAAAGATGACTTTCCAGAACCTGCCTGACCTAAAATGGCAACAACCTCACCAGGTTCAATATGAATGTTTATTCCCTTTAACACAAACTTATCTTTGTACTTGAAATACACATTCTCAAACTTTATATCACCTTTGATGTTTTTAAGATGAATAGCATTTTTTGGACTTTTGATTAAAACCTCACTGTCAAGCACCTCGAACACCTTTTCCAAGGATGCAAAGGCGTTTTGCCACTGGTTCACAAGGTTTTGAATGTTACCAATGGGTGCAGAGAACAAGTTCACATAACTCACAAAAGCAAAAAGCGTGCCTATGGTAATCTTCCCATTTATAGCCAAATATCCTCCAACAACAAGAATTATGACTGAGTTTAGTCCATTTAAAAAATTGGCAAGAGGATTGTGTACCGACCTTATATCAGCAGCCTGTATATTTTTGCTTGTAAACTCAAATGCAACTTTTTCAAAACTTTTCTTTTCAAGCTCTTCATTTCCAAACGCTTTGACAACTCTTATACCTGTGATGTTCTCCTGCACCTTTGATGTGAGCTTTTCAAATGCCACTCTTATCGCCCTGAAGGTTGGCTGAAGTTTTTTGGCAAGGCTTTTGACGTTAAAGTATATAAGAGGTGTTGTTGCTAAGCTCAAAAATGAAAGTAAAACGTTCATTGAAAGCATTATAGAAAGTGCCAATATTAATGTAATGACTATGCTAATTACCTGAACAAAGCCCTGGTTGAGAAAGTTTCGAATAGCCTCCAGGTCACCTACCATTCTGTTCATAATAGCTCCTGTTGATGCTTTGTCAAAATATTCAAAAGATTGGTATTGAAGCTTTGTGTAGAGCTGCTCTCTGAGCTTATAGATGGCTTTTTGAGATGTGTATTCGAATATGTAGCTCTGAAAATAATTCAAAATTGCCTTTGAAAGCACAAGTCCTGCCAAAATTAGAGCAAAATAGTAAAGCTTTTCAAAGTGCCTTGCAACAAGAACATCGTCAATGATGTGCTTTGACACTTTTGGCACTGCCATACTGCAAAATATCCCTGCCAGCGCCAAAATTAGGCCAACTGCTACCAATAATTTACAGTCGTCCAAATACTTCATGAGTCTTTTAAGATAGTCCAACTTTTCCCATCCTCTTTTCCTCAAAAATTTAATTTTATTATACACCCAATCTCAAAAAAAGTTAAGTTATTCCCACAAAAAAACACTTCCTCTACCACCAAAGTAACACAAAAAGCCACCCGAATCAACTAAATTTTCGGATGGCTTTTTATTGGCAATAACTTTTAGTCTTTTATTATTATATCCTCTCTTGCAGGGCCTGTGCCAATGAGAAAAACCTTTGCACCTGTCTCTTTTTCTATAAACTCTATATATCTTCTTGCACTTTTTGGCAAAGCTTCATACTCTTTTGCACCTTTTATCTCCTCTTCGCTCCAGCCTTCAAACTCCTCATATACAGGCTCACACTCCATTGCAACCCTCAAAGACGCAGGGAAAAGATCTAAGACTTTTCCTTCATACTTGTATCCAACACAAACCTTTATTTTTGGAAGGCCGGATAACGTATCAAGCTTTGTAAGGGCAATCTTATCAATTCCATTTATTAAAACCGCATACCTCACAACAACAAGATCAAGCCAGCCGCACCTTCTTGGTCTTCCGGTGGTTGTTCCGTACTCTCTTCCCTTTTCACGTATGCTATCTCCTATTTCATCCAAAAGCTCTGTGGGAAATGGACCTTTCCCAACCCTTGTGGTGTACGCTTTAACAACACCTATTACCTCTTGAATGTACTTTGGTGCAATCCCTGCTCCAATACAAAATCCACCAACTGTTGGGTGCGATGATGTAACATAAGGATATGTTCCATAATCTAAGTCAAGCATTGTTGCCTGTGCACCTTCTAAAAGAACCTTTTTGCCAGCTTTTATTGAATCATTCAGAAGTTTTATTGTATCTGTGATATACGGCTTTAAAATTTCTCCATACTTCATAAACTGTTCTAAAAGCTCTCCAAACTTCATTGGTGTTTTGTGGTAAACATGGGTAAGTATCTGGTTCTTTCTCTCATACACATTTCTCAGTTTTTGCACAAACTCCTCTTCATCAAGCATGTCACAAACTCTGAGGTTTGTTCTTTCTGTCTTGTCAGTGTATGCAGGACCTATTCCCCTTTTTGTTGTGCCAAGACTCTCATCGCCTCTCTGTCTTTCCTGCTCTTCATCCAGTATCTTGTGGTATGGCATGACAAGATGCGCTCTGTCGCTAATTTTTAAGTTCTCTGTTGATATTCCCTCTTTTTCTAAGCTTTCTATTTCCTGTATCAAAGATTCCGGGTCAATAACAACTCCGTTTCCTATGATGTTGAGCTTATCCTTGTAAAGTATTCCTGACGGTATAAGGTGTAGCTTGAAAACCTTGCCGAAAGCTTCAACTGTGTGACCTGCGTTGTTGCCGCCCTGAGCACGGACAACAACGTCAGCTTCCTTGGCCAAAAAGTCTACAATTTTGCCTTTTCCTTCGTCACCCCACTGGGTGCCAACTATCGCGCGGATTTGCTGCATTTTTGTATCATTCTCCTTTTTTTATATGCTAAAATATTTTACCTTAAATAAGATATTAAAAACCCTTTAATATTATATCAGAATGAAGTCTGTTTTTTAAGTATACATTTTGTGATATAATTAATTGAAAAATATGCTTGGGAGATGAAATAAAATGAGCTATTTTGCAAGTATATTCAAAGATTTTGAAAAGATAAAATGGTATTCGCTTACGATAGTCATCGTTTTAATATTTATTAGTATCTTTTTATACCTCGCTCAAAAGCGTCAAAAATTTTCAACAAAAGCTCTTGTGTACGGTGGAGTTGTCATTGCACTATCGTTTATACTTTCATTTATAAAGCTTTACAGAATGCCACAGGGTGGTTCAATTACACCTGCAAGCATGCTGCCACTTTTTGCATATGCTTATATGTTTGGACCATTTGCGGGAATAGTTGCAGGAATGGCTTATGGAATACTGCAGCTAATACAAGACCCATATGTTGTTCACTGGGCACAGCTACTTTTAGACTATCCACTGGCCTTTGGTGCTCTCGGATTTGCAGGATTTTTTAGAAAAAATCTGCCTTTGGGAATTTTAGCAGGTGGCTTTGGAAGGTTTGTATTTCATTTTATATCTGGAGTTGTATTTTTTGCATCATACGCGCCAAAAGGTACAAGCCCGGTTGTGTATTCTGCCATCTACAATGCAACTTATCTTGGTCCTGATCTTGCCGTGTGTTTGATAATAGCCTTTATCCCGGGCTTGAGAAGTGCTATTGATAGATTAAAGTCCCAGGCTTAGAGAAGAAGTGAACTTTTTAAAACAAAAATTTTGGGCAGGCAGGCTTTTCACCTGCTTGCCCCGCTGTTATATTTTAAAAATCTCATCAACATTTATTTCTAAATCAGGAAAAATAGCAACTTTTATTATATCTCCTTCTGAAAACATCTTTGGTCTTCCATAGCGACCATCTGGCTCCAAAACAAAGCAAGTGATTATTTTATTTTCCGGTTCTACAATCCAGTATTCTTTTACGCCTGCTGCTTCATATTTGTTGAACTTCAAAACTCTATCCAACCTAACTGTAGAAGGCGAGGTTATCTCTATTATCATTTGCGGGGCACCTATATACCCTGTTTTTGCAAGTTTTGATTTGTCACAGATTATAGTCAAGTCTGGCTGAACAACGGTTGTGGCACTTTCAATCTCATGCTCATCTTTTGCCTCTAAAAACACATCAAATGGTGCTGAGAATATTTCGCAATCTTTATCTTTCAAATAGTTACCAAATATGAGCATCAGCTCTTTTAAAACCTTCTGATGCTGCCAGCTTGGTGCAGCATGCAAAAACAAAGTTCCATCAATCAAGCTATATACTTGATTTTCAGAAATTCTTTTTAAATCCGAATAAGTGTTAACATCACTTTTTTGCATTTCTTCCATAACAATCACCCTTTGAAATACCTATTACTCTTCAAGAAGCTGCATGAGCTCATCTTCTGAAAGTTCTGTGAGGAATGTCTGGGCCGATAGAACTATGCTGTCAAAAAAGTTCTCATAGCTTTGAAAGAAAAGTAGTATTAATTTTAGTATATCACAAAATTAAAAAGTGGGCTTTTTTACCTGCTTGCCCCACCACCGCCTGAGGAGCCTCCTCCAAATCCGCCAAATCCACCGGAACCTCCACCGCCTCTGCCAAACCCACCAAATCCGCCAAATCCGCCAAAATGGTGGTGGTCATCGTCTCTGTCCCACGGATCCTGTCCCCACCATTGACTTCTCCCCGCCCTTAAAAGGACGAGGATTCTTGACAGCTCTTTATTTCAGGCTGTCTTCTCGGTAGAATGGTCTTTTTCCCATAGATGGGTATTCCATTCTACCGGGCAACACAGGTGCGATTTGAACCTCACACCTGCGGGGCAAGCCAATCGCCCTACTACCAGGGATTTTGTCCCTGTATACTTTTTGTAGATGTTTATAGCTCCAACACCATCCCTGTGATATCTAAATCCACACTTGCTGCATTCATAGTTCCTGTTTCGTGGTTTATTTTTACTTCCACATACAGGACAAACTTGGGATGTGCCATTCTCCTTTACATACACAATATCTATCCCTGCAAACCCTGCTTTCTCTTCTATTCTTCTTGCCACTTTTCTAAACATCCACTGATGAATTTTCTGATTTGATACCTTCCCATGCTTTGCTCTATTTCTTATCCCTTTCAAATCACCTAACACAATTGTTCCTATGTTATTTTTAACACAGTACCCTATCAAATGAGATGTGTATTTTTCCAACACATCTCTTATCTGGTTGTTTAGCTTTCTCAAAACTTTTCTCTTCGCATTTTCAAGCTTTCTAAATCTTTTAGACCCTTTCTGACACAAAGAAAGTTTTTGTTGAAACTCTGCTATCTTTTTATTGCGATATCTCAGCTTAGAATTTAAAACCCCACCATTGTAGATTAAAACATTTTGCCCATCAAAACAAACCATTGGATGTATTACTCCAAGGTCTACTGCTAAAACGCCCTTACCTTTTTCACTTTTCATTTCATCAACTTCGATAACTACATGGAGATAGTACTTTTTCTTGCTGTGATGATAGATTAGCTCTGCATATTTTGGAGCAGTTTTTATCACAACATCTCTTAAAACTATTGCTTCATGTTCTTTCCCATTAGAGAGAATCAAAATATTGTTTTTCAGACGAAGTGCACTTTCTTTGAACACCACTTTGTTATATTTCTTGTTCTTGTATGGCAATCTTATTCTGGATGTATCTTTCCCCTTCTTTTTTGCTTTCTGTATTTTTCTAAAAGTTGCAATATAATTTATCCATACCTGCTGATATGCTGCCTGTTTGCTCTGACTGTGAAGAACAAAATCCTTCTGGTGTATCCACCATTCCATGTACCTGTCAAATGTTTTTTGTGATATCTTTATTCCTTTTTTATTCATTCGCTTTAGAAAACTTACAGCTTTAGAGTAGATTTTTCCTGATTGTTTTGAAAGTTCTCTTGCCAAAACCTGATACTCTTCTGGGATAGGTAGAATATATGTCTTATCCATCTTTTTCTGCCTTCTTCCACTGACTTTCTATGTATTTTTTTGATTGTTTCAGAAGACACATTGCCAGCTGTTACAACAAAATATGCCCTCGTCCACACTGAATCCTTCTGCTTATACTGGGGAAACTTTTGAGCTATCTTCCTGCCAGTAGCACCTTTTATCACGTTAATTAGTTCGCTCGGTGAATACCTTGGAAGTGCTGAAATAAATAAATGAATATGGTCAGGCATTATCTCAAGTGCTAAAATATCAAACTTGTATGCCTTGGACAGTTCTTGTATTGTTTCTTCGACTGTCTTTTTCACCTCATGGTCTTTTAAAAAGTCCTTACGATATTTTGGTATCCAAATAAAGTGGTAGTTGATTAAAAATTTGGCATGTCGTGTTGATTTGTAGGTATTCATTATAATCTATCCTGCTATTTTTAAAGATTTGATCCAATTATATCATATTCGGTTTTCATTTTCAATCTTTGCTATTGCTCCCCGTCCTAAAAGGACGAGGCTTTCTGCAAAATTTTGTGTAATCCTTTCTTGCAACAGCAATTCTATTTTCTGTACCAGCAAGTTCATCCATAAGCTGCACAAATGTTCTGTCTGCTTTGAGATTTGGATAGTTTTCAACTATCATTAAAAGCCTCGAAATTGCAGATGATAGTTCATCGTTTGCTTTTGCTTTATCTTCTACTGTATTTGCATTCAAGAGCTTTGAACGTGCCTGGGCAAGGGTTTCAAAAATCTCTTTTTCGTGTTTTGCGTAGCCTTTTACAGTATTGACCAAGTTGGGAATCAAGTCTGACCTTCTTTGCAGCTGATTTTCAACCTGGCTCTATTTGTTGTCAACATTTTCTGCCAAACGAACAAGGCTATTATACGTCGAAAAGGTATACATAACAGCTACTACAATCAAAACCAAAATAGCTAAAAGGATCTTTGTGCTTTTCTTCAATTTTTCACTTCTCCTTCCTAATATATTTTTTGGCTACAAGAATATATATACCCACTATTTAATTGTACTAAATCTCATGCTAAATATTAACTATGTATTTTTTGTACATGGTTGAATTTATTTTAAAAAATGATTATAATACCTTATATAGTGATTTATTTTATATTGATTTTCTGGTATAAGCAGATTTAAATGTAAATTAAAAAATATTTTTAATGAAACCTTTCAAAAAAGGAGGAAAATTTTATGAAAAAAGTCAAAATCTTTATTTGCTTTTTACTGGTACTTATTCTTTCAATCAGCATTCTGACTTTAACAAATGCTCAGCAAGCCTCTTCTCGAAATTTTGTATATATTAAACCGCAGTTTGAAAATGTAATGTTCTGGGAAAATGGTTGGATTTCTTATCTTCAGGGTGGAAAATGGGGAATTTTAAGTTCATCTGGAAATATCCTTTTAAAACCGCAGTTTGATAAAATAGAGCCTATAGTTTATGATGGTGCCTCAATAATGGGCATTGAAGATAAATTCTATAAAGATATATTTGTTATCTGGCAAAACTGGAAAGCAGGATTTATAGATACAAACGCAAAAATTATTGTAAAACCAGAGTTAGACTCACTTGATGTTATAAATCCATGGATAAATATATATGTTTGTAAAAAAGATAATAAATATGGTTTTCTGAATCTGGATAAAAAAATCTATGTCACTCCTCAGTTTGAAAAAATGTGCTTTGTTCATTATATGCGTAACCCAGATAACAAAAAAGAATTTTCTCTTAATACTGTTGACTTGAAAGATGCAGTATGGCCAGATTCTTATTTGGAATATATTCTTGTTTCTAAAGATGGAAAGTGTGGTGCTATTGATACAAATGGAAATGTGGTTGTAGAGTTTAAATATAATTCTTTTAAAGAAGCTTTGGCAGACAGTAAATTTGCAGAGGCAGTGCAGGCTATGTTAGCAAATGAATCAAATTCTGCGCCATCTTCAGATAAAAATAAATTAGCTGAATTATCGCCTAATTATGTTTCATACGAAATTGAAAATAACAAATACTACCTTATATTTGGAAGACATACTAATAGAGGTTATGTATATACAAAAAGTAAAGAAGGATATGAAAATGCCAAAGTTGTTGAAGCGAATAAATTAGTAGCAGTTTATAAAAATAAAAAGTGGGGTATTGTTGATATAAATGGCAATTTTGTGGTTAAACCCCAATTTGATGATATAAAAGAACTCAGCGAAGGATTTATAGCTTTTAAACAAAATGGAAAATGGGGATTTATGGACAAAAACTTTAAAGTTGCTATAAAACCTCAATTTGACAAAGCAGAAAATTTCTCTGAAGGATATGCTGCTGTAATGAAGTCAAATTTATGGGGATATATTAATCCTTCTGGAAAGTTTGTTATAAAACCTCAATATACCAAAGCAGGTCCATTTTTTGCTCAGATGGCTGCTGTTGCTACAAAGGATTATGTAGGGCTTATAGATACAAAAGGCAGTTTTGTAATAAAATTTTCAACAAAGAACTCCCAATACATGTTTGTTGATACTGAAACCTACAGGTTTAGATATGCACCCGATTCCATATTAAATTCTTCTGGTTATTCGATCTATAAATATACACTTATCTTCCCCAAATTCGGCTATGCTGTGATTGATAAGAAAACAAACAAGGTAGGGCTTGTGTTAAGAGGGCAAGGAAAATAACCTTGCCCTTTGTTTCATTGACCAATTTAAGGAAAAGTAATATAATTTTTATAAGCAATCTTAGATTTTTTGTAATCTAATTAAAAAGGAATGACCATTATGAGGTTTGAAAAGATGCATAAGATAGAAGAGTACCTCAATCAAGTAGAATTTCATGAAATAAAAGATGTTTATAGAAAGATTGAACAGAGATACAAAGCCTTGAGCCAGCAAGCAGGTATACAAAATGTTAAATGCTTTACTGGTGACAATGAAGACTTTTTAACAGAGCTCAGAAGGGCGATCAAAAGAGCAGTTGAAATAAATTTCATTGTTTCATTTCTATTGGAATCTGGTGTAAGGTTAATCATAGAAGACTTAATAGAAGCCAAAAAAAGAGGATCGAAAATAAGGATTGTAACTGGAAGGTACCTCAATATAACTCAACCCTCTGCTCTTTACCTCATAAGACAAACACTCGGAAATTATGTTGATTTGAGATTTTATAAATTTGAGGAAAAGTCTTTTCATCCCAAGGCATACATATTTGAGTATGAAAATGACAACGGAGAGGTTTTTATTGGCTCATCTAATCTTTCAGAACAAGCCCTGTGCGGCGGAATAGAATGGAATTACAAAATAGAAAAAAAGACCAATTGTGATGATTTTCTCTTTTTTAAAAACGAATTTCTGAATATTTTTCATAACCAAAGTATAGAGATAACTGACAAAGTATTAAAAGAATACAGCCGCAAATGGAAAAAACCAAAAATCCAACTTGAAAAAGAAATATTTAATGAAGCAGATGGTGATATATCAGAACATGAAGAAAAAGACCAAAATATTTCTTCTGACCTATTGAAAGTGGCTCAAGAGGTTGCAGAATACTCTGTACAAAGTTTTATAAAATCAAAAGTAAATAATGGAAAAGTTATTCCATTCTATTATCCACGCGGTGCTCAAATTGAAGCATTGTATGAACTCAAAAAAAGCAGAGAAGAAGGCTTTAACAAAGGCTTGGTTGTGTTGGCAACAGGTGTGGGAAAAACTTTTCTGGCAGCATTTGACTCAATGGAATTTCAAAAGGTTCTTTTTGTTGCTCATAGAGAAGAGATATTAAATCAAGCCAAAAAAACTTTTGAAAAAGTTCGACCAAATAGCAGTATGGGATTTTTTAATGCTGAAATTAAGGATACAAACAAAGATATAATATTTGCTTCTGTTCAAACCTTGGGAAAAGGAGAATATCTCAATGAAAGTTATTTCCCACCTGATTACTTTGATTATATTGTCATAGACGAATTTCATCATGCTGTTGCAAAAAGCTATTCAAACATCATCAGTTATTTTAAGCCCAAATTCTTACTGGGACTTACCGCTACACCCGAAAGATTAGATAACAAAGATGTTTTTGAACTCTGCGATTATAACGTTGTTTATGAACTGAGGCTAAAAGATGCTATAAATAAGGGTTTTCTTGTTCCATTTCACTATTATGGTATTTACGATGAAACTGATTTTTCAAATATTCCAATTATTAATGGAAAATATAAAGAAGATGAACTTGAGAGAGTACTGATGATCCACAAAAGAGCCGACTTAATACTCAAAAATTATCTAAAATTTAACAAAAAAAGAACTCTTGCGTTTTGTACTTCACGCAATCACGCTGAATTTATGGCTGAGTATTTTAACCAAAATGGGGTAAAATCCTGTGCCGTTTACAGTGGCGAACAGGGCAAAAATGCAGCTTTTAGAGGTCAAGCAATAGAAAAACTTAGAAAAGGTGAAATCAATGTTATCTTCACAGTTGATATGTTCAACGAAGGAGTAGACATCCCAGAAATTGATATGGTAATGTTTTTAAGGCCAACCGAATCACCTACAGTATTTTTGCAGCAGCTTGGAAGAGGTTTAAGAAAAGCCAAAGATAAATACTATCTAACTGTATTGGATTTTATAGGAAACTATAAAAAGGCAAACTTGATACCATTTTTATTGAGCGGCAAAAGATATGACATCGAAAAGATTAAAAAGACACGGTTTGTTCATGATGAATTTGATTTTCCTGATGATTGTATCGTGGACTTTGATTTCAGAATAATTGATATTTTTAGAAAACAAGCTGAAGCTGTAAAAAGAATCGAAGAGTTAATATACGAAGAATATTTAAGGATAAAGAATTTTTTGGGATATAGACCAATGCGTCAAGATTTTTTCAAGTATGTTGATGATGCTATATATGATAATATGAAGAGATATAGCGACCCAAACATCAATATACTCAGAGATTATATTTCTTTTCTCTATAAAAACAATGAACTTACTGAAAGCGAAAAAACCTTGTACGCTACCGTCGCACATGAATTTATTAGATGTATTGAAAATACTCGTATGACAAAAAGTTATAAAATGCCTTTGCTTCTTGCATTTTATAACAATGGAGAACTAAAGCTTGTCGCAACACCTGATGATATCTACAGAAGCTTTAAAGAATTTTATTCTAATCCTTCAAACGCAGTTGACTTGGCAAGGCACAAAAGCACACAGGGATACAAAGAGTGGACAAAAGAGGATTGGTTGGATCTTTCAAGAAGAAATCCAGAAGAAGCTCTATTAAACGATAATGAATTTTCAAAATTTCTCAAAAGAGATGACCAATTTTTGTATCTTTCCAAAGACCTTGAACCATTTATCAAAAACCAAGATTTTACTCGACATTTCAAAGACGTCATTGATTATAGAGTAAAACGTTACTACAAGGAGAGAATAGAAAATGGATCAGACGATTAAGTACTACGATGAGAATGCCATTGAGTTTTTCATGAATACAAAGGATGCAAATATGGAAAATTTATACAAGCTATTTTTAAAATACATTCCTGAAGGTGGTAAAATTCTTGATTTGGGTTGTGGTTCAGGAAGAGACACGAAATATTTTCTGGGAAAAGGCTATGATGTCGTGGCAGTAGACGGTTCAATTGAAATGGTGAAATTATCAACTGAATACACAGGAAAAAAAACTCTGCATATGACATTTCAAGAAATTGATTTTGATGAAGAATTTGACGGCATTTGGGCTTGTGCCTCTTTGTTACATGTCAGAAGAGATGAAATCAGTAGTATATTATATAAAATCCACCGTGCTTTGAAACCAAATGGTGTTTTGTATGCATCATTTAAATATGGAGATAAAGAAGAATATAGGGATGACGGTAGGTTTTTTAACTATTATGATGAAAAGTCTTTTTCTGAATTAATAAAAAAACTCGGGTATTTTGATATATTGGAAATTTTGATAACAAATGATGTTCGAAAGGGTAAAGAAAATGAAAAGTGGTTAAATGTGATTTTGAAAAAATAAGAAAATTTGAGATATTCTAAATTATAATGTATAATGAAAGAAGCAAACAAATTTGAGGTAAATAAAAATTTTAAAAGTTATCACTTTGGAATTTTTCAACAAATTCAGAAGGTGAAATAGCTTTTATTATCAACTTTTTAAGTTTATTATCTCTCGTGATAACAAAGTCCGCTTTTATTTTTTTAGCACATTGAATCTGCAAAGCATCTTCAAGATTATTTATAGTGGAATTTTCCATGGCTTTTTCAATGTCTTTTTTTGTTACTGAAACCAATTTAACAATGTTTAAAAGTGCTTTTATTGCTTTTGTCGCTTTGTCATTTCCCAATTCCTTTGCAATAAAATAATAAAGGTCAGTGACAACAAATGAAGCAATGTAGCCTTCAATAAGTCCTTCTTCAGCATACTTTAAAACTTTGTATGAATCTTTTTCAAAAGGTGACCTTTTTAAAATAACATCCAGAATAATATTTGTATCAATAAGAACTTTCATATTTTCTTATCCTTTCCCCTCTTATTTGTTTTATTGTCACCTCTTTATTTGGATAATTCTCCATAAACCCATATAGAAAATCCGCATTTGGTGTGCCTTGTTTTTTTATAGGAACAATCTTTGCTACTTCCTTACCATTCTTTGTTATAATTATTTCTTCTTTTTCTGCCATCTTCAAATATTTTCCAACTCTCATTTTAAATTCGGTAGCATTTACTATCATGATTATCACCTTTTTTTAAATATAGCTATTTTGATTATAACAAGATTAGCTATCAGTTTCAACATTATATTTGCCTATGTTAGTGTCAAGATACTGTAGATGAATTTTTAGCAACAACTTCTGAAACACCTCCTTATGTCTTTAGCCAACAATGGTTATTCTTGAGCGATTCCTCGTTCAAACTTTGAAAAACTTAAATCTTCCTTATTTCGAAAACTAAATCCCAAAAATCAAATAAGACTTCAAAAATAAACATCAATTGATAATAAACAATATTCGAAAGGATAAAGAGATGGATATACAAATTATTCTACAACTCCAAAAATTTCATCTAAATTTATTATTAAATCTTCAAAGATAGAAACTTTGATTTTATTGCCTACAGTGTATACATCAGGTCTACCATATCGACCATTTTCTTGTAGAGTAAATACACTTATAATTTTATTTTCAGGTTCAACTATCCAGTATTCTTTTACTCCATGCTTTTCATATAAATTAAATTTCTCTATTTTATCTTTACTTGCAGTTGAAGGTGAGGTAATTTCAACAATCAAATCAGGAGCACCTTTTAATCCTTCATTGTCAATTTTTGATTTGTCGCAGACTACTACAATATCAGGTTCTACAACTGTTTTTATTTCTTTATTGTTTTTTTCATTTGCAGAAGGAAACCTTACTCCAAAAGGCGCACTAAATACTTCGCACTGCTTGCCCTTAAGATACATTGCAAAGTTTATAAATAGTTCTCTTAATATTCTTTGATGAATTGTGGATGGAGGAGCCATTAAATAAACCTTGCCGTCAATTAATTCTATCCTTTGATCATTTGGCCAGTTTAAATAATCTTCATAAGTGTAAATCTCTTCTTTTTTAGGTAAAAACATAAAAAACACTCCTCAAATTTTCTTCTTTTTATTTTTTACTTATTATTTTATATCATTTTTTTACTTTTACCAAGAGTAAGGATTTATCTTAAATTCTATAAATATTTTTTCCTTTTAAAATTTTAAATACTTGGTTAGTAATCTAATCCTGACTTTTAGTGAAAAATTCACATTCCAAAAACACAAAATTAGAGAGACCATCCACTCTCCTTTTGGATAGCCTCTCTCAAAGCTATTTATTTTACAGCTTCTTATAACAAAACCACCAATCAAAACACTCAATCTCGCCATCTTTGGCTTTTTGAAGCCTTTCTTTCGCCAAATCTTCTGTTGCTGCAGGTGGAATTATTACTTTATCGCCAATCAACCCGTTGTTTGGCCAGTTCTCAGGAGTAGCAACACCGTTTTGGTCTGATGTTTGCAGTGCCTTTAGCGCTCTTAATATCTCATCAATGTTTCTTCCAACCTCTTGAGGATAGTACATCATAAGCCTTAAAATTCCCTTGTCATCTACTATGAAAACAGCTCTCACTGTGTTTGTCCCTTTTGCCTCATGAAGCATTCCCAAAGTGGTTGCCACTTTGCCAAGCTCATCTGCAATAACAGGGAACGGAATTTTTACACCAAGCTTTTCTTCAATCCACTCAATCCACTTTATGTGAGCAAAAACCTGGTCAACCGAAAGTCCAATCAGCTCAGCGTTAAGTTTTTTAAACTCCTCTGCCCTTTTTGCAAATGCCACAAACTCTGTCGTGCAAACAGGTGTAAAGTCTCCTGGATGCGAAAAGAGCACAAACCATTTGCCCGCATAGTCATCAGGAAGCTTTTTCATACCGTGAGTTGTTTTTACCGTCATGCTCGGGAACTTCTCACCCAGCAATGGAATTCTGCTTGTATTTTCCATTATAACCACTCCTTTAAAACTTTTTTGTCCAATTTATTAATACCATCGTGAAAAGACTTATAAACACAAATTAATAAACGAATTTTTATTTATTATTATGAGGTTGTTGAATAAAAGATATAACCATATAGAGTAAACATAGTAACAAAAGAAAAAAGCCCCCTTGTGTTATAATTTTAATTTAAGAGAAAACCACAACAAAACACAAGGGGGAAAAAGATGACTAAGAATATTAAAGCACAAAATAAGAAATTTTTAAAGCTGCTTTTTGTAATAAAAAAGGTTACTGAAGTTTTATCGAGGAAGATAAAGCAAAATAGAAGGGGACGACCGAGGAAATTTAATCTGTTTCAGATAATAGCTTGTTTGGTTTATAAAGTTAAAAAGGGGATAAAGAGTTTCAGAGAATTAGAATATCGAATAAATCAAGACACAGAGTTTAAGCAAGTAGTAGGTATAGAAGAAAGTCCGGACTATTCATATTTTGCAAAGTTGTCAAGAAAAATAGAAAAAGAATACATGCAAGATATAAAAGACATATTAATAGCTAAGATAGAACCTGATATGAGTATAGCGATAGTAGACTCTACGCCGCTGAGAAGTGCCAAAAATGATTCAGAAGCAAAAATAGGTATACATATTACAATAGGATTTTTCAGGGGATACAAATTACATCTTTTGTGTACAGGTAAAGAAGAAGTAATACCACTTTTCTGGATTTTAACAGGGGCAAATGAACATGACTCAAGACAAGAAGAGCTTTTGTATAGGGCATGGGGTTATAACTGTGAGATTGTATTAGCAGATGCGGGATACGATTGTAGCAGATGGTTTAATATAGCAAATGAGCTTAAAGTTAAATTTGTTGCTGGGATAAACAAAAGAAACATGAAAGATAAAAACAATGTTAAGAATGTTTTTAGAAGCAAGAACATAAGATTTTTAGAAACTGAAGAGGGTAAAAAGCTATACAAACAGAGAACAAAGATTGAAAGACTATTTAGCAAATTAAAAGGTGAATATAATCTTGAGAATGTGAGGCTCAAGGGATTTAGAAATTATAAAAGGTATATTGATTGGATACTAATTACTTTTCTATTTGAGCAACTTCTTAGAAAGTTAGAAGGTAAGAAGTTTTCTTTCGCTTATGAATGGAATCAATAACTTTTGTTTATTTTATGTATTGTTGGTAATATTTTTTATTCAACAACCTATATTATTATTTTTAAAATTGTATAAATTGCAAAATTGAATTTATTTCTTTTTCAGTCTCAGACATTTTTTAAGATTAAAACTTTTTCAATCCAACCTCACCTTTGCTATTTCCTTTAAGTTCTCAAGAGAGCTTGCTTTTATCATTGAGTTTGAAACTGAGTAGAGCACATCCCCAATATACAAAAGCCTGTCTATCTTCTCACAATATCTACCATCAATTTCATGAGAAATCTTGCCCCTTAAAACAAAACCTTCTTTCAAATCTATGCTGTAGACATAAGCACCTGTGAAGTTATGCCCTTTTTTGTCGTAAACCTCTACAGGAAATGCAAAAATGTTTTTATTCTTATCAAACAAAAGTGCCTTGTGATTATTAAGAAGCTCAGAATAACTCCCTTTTTCTCCTATTATTACCTTAAAAAGCTCTTTTGGATTTTTTACATCCTCAACATTGAACATTGCAATTTTTAGTCCCAGAGGAATTGCATATCTTTCATTTAAATCCTCTGCATCCATGCCAAATCCTATTATGTGGATTTCATCATATGGATGAAGATATGTTGAGTATCCTGGGATTTTGAGATATCCAAGCACTTTTGGATTGTGAGGGTCTTCAAGGTCAATTACAAAAAACGGGTCAAGCGCTTTGAAGGTAACAAGATATAGTCTTTTTCCAATAAATCTTGCTGAATATATTCTCTCTCCTTTTGCAATATTATCTATCTTCCCAACTACTCTTAAGTTTTTATCAAGAACATATACAGCATTAAAATAATCATAACCTTCTTCAGGAAAATAAGGTCTTTCGCCTGTTGTTGCAATCCTGAAATAACTATCTTGCTCATCCATTGAAAATTGATTCAGCACTTTTCCATTGACAACCCCTGCTGCCATGAGAGTAGCTTTTCCTTTTGAAAGTTCAAATCTACAAACCATTGTCTTTCTTATAAAATATCGCCATAGTCTTGTATTATCTTCTAATTTTTCAGTCAAGTAAACCTTTTTTATCACCTCAGAACATAAATAAAGATTTTCTTGCGAACAGTAAACTATGTCCCCTCCACCAAGTACACACTCAACACAAATTTCATCTTTTGATTCAATATTGAAACTTCCAACAATAGTAATACTGCAGTTTATAAAATCGGGGATATATTTTATTTTGTCAAAACCAATATATATCTTTTTCGAGTCACCTGTAATACTATCTGTAAAATATGGTTTGAAATCTTGTTCTGAGTAAGCCTTTTTAACATAAATTTCATATGGGAATTGCTTTTCTGTCACGATGTAAAGATTTGTGCTTATTTTCCTTGATATCAGATACTTTCCTGCAATTGAAACTCTTCTTATTTCCTTAGGATTTGATTTGTCAGAAATGTCATAAACAATACAATACGTTTCTATCAATAACTGATATGGCACAAAAACCCTGACTTTATTTGAATCGATATCTGGAAAAACATTCTTTTGAATAATAGGTTTTTTATCTACAATCTTGGCTTTTTCACAAATAACCACAAGATACCTGCTATCAACATAAAACTCTTCTGGATAGAGCTCATCGCTTAATTTAATTTTTGAAAAAATCTTCATTTCCTCAGGTGGATAAGCCTTTACAATTACAATTCCATTATCTTTGATTTTTGGATATGGTTTAGCAATATATATATACTGCCCATCTGTTTTTGCAATATCAGCTTCATCCACACCCATAACCTGCACATTGGTCTGTGAATAAGAATACTCAGAACCTGTTTTATTTTCACCTTTAACACTATTTTGTGGTATAGATTCAGACAAAAAATTTTCACTTGACCCCATGTATGGATTTTTCCTTATCGCATCGTCAATAAGCTTTTTGAAATTGCTGAAAGTCCCAACCTTTTGCAAAAAACTTTTTGGTTTTGACTGGTCTGACATGACAAAATTGATGTCAGAGAAGGATACAATAAATAAAACCACCAGCACTCCTAAAAGATATTTTCTTAACATCCCCAGCACTTCCCTTTAATTCTCTTTAATATTAAAACGTATGAAATATCAGATTGTTATTCTTACAAGTCAATTACATAACTACAAATATTATATCAGAAACCTAAAAAAGATTTGTTGAAATATTTTGCCTTTTTTATAGACAAAAAAATTACTTTTAGTACAATATCCTATCTACTCAAATGATGATACAAATGATAATAAGTTGATATTATTGGAATTTAAAAAAGCCACAGATAACTTTTTTGTGTAACTATCTGTGGCTTTTTTACTTTGTATATTATTCAATTTTTCTATTCATCTACCTTTATCCTTGCAATTGACGAAACTTTTATATTATCGCTATCAATTCGCATAAGTTTCACACCCTGTGTATTTCTTCCCTGAACTGGAACTTGAGAGACCTCAAGCCTTATAAATATCCCTTCCGTAGAACATATCATTATCTCATCATCATCGTTTACCATCTTTATATCAACAATACTGCCTGTCTTATCTGTAACTTTATATGTCAAAACACCTTTTGCGCCGCGCTTTGTTTTTCTATACTCTTCAATCTCGCTTCTTTTGCCAAACCCGTTTTCTGTGACGCAAAGAAGATACTTTCCATCGCTTGCCTTTTCCATTCCAACAATAAAATCGCCATCTTCCAGCGTCATACCTTTTACACCCTGTGCAGTCCTTCCCATACTTCTTACATCGTTTTCATTGAACACAACACAGTATCCATTGCTCGATACAAGCACAATCTCATCGTTTCCAGATGTGAGTTTTACATCAACAAGGCTATCATCATCTGCAAGGGTTATTGCTTTTTTACCTGCTTTTGTTGTGTTTTCAAACTCGCTCAAAAGCACCTTCTTTATCGTGCCGTTTTTAGTACACATCATAAGATAACCTTCTTTAAAGTCCTTTACAGCCATGGTTGCTGTAATCTTTTCGTCCTTACCAATCTGAATGAGGTTGACAATTGCAGTGCCTTTTGCCTGGCGCGAACCTTCTGGCACTTCATATGCTCTCAAGCGAAATACCCTTCCTTTGTCTGTGAAAAAGAGAATGTAGTGGTGTGTTGTTGTGACAAAGACATCTTCTACAAAATCCTCTTCTCTTGTTGATATTCCTGTGATGCCTCTGCCACCTCGTTTCTGGCTCTTGTACGTGTCAAGAGGAAGCCGTTTTATATACCCAAAATGGGTAAGTGTGATTACAGTTTCCTGCTCTTGAATCAGCTCTTCTTCCTCAAAGTCTTCATGTTCGTCCTGAACTATTTTTGTCCTTCTTTCATCCTTGTACTTTTCTTTTATCTCCAAAATCTCTTTTTTTATAATTTCCTTTACCATCGCATCACTTGCAAGCACGTTTTTGTAATATTCTATCATCTTGATAAGCTCTGCAAGCTCTTCTTCAATCTTTTGCCGCTCAAGGCCAGTTAAGCGCTGAAGTCTCATGTCAAGAATTGCTTGAGCTTGGACCTCTGTAAACTGAAATTTGCTAATGAGCCTCTCTTTTGCCTCATTTACCGTCTTTGATGACCTAATGATTGAGATTATCTCATCTATGTGGTCAAGAGCTTTTTTAAGCCCTTCTAAAATGTGAGCTCTTTCTTCTGCTTTCTTGAGGTCATACTTTGTTCTTCTAACAATTACCTCTTTTTGATGTTCAATGTAAAGATTTAGCATATCCATAAGCGTCAAAACCTTTGGCTGGTTGTCAACAAGCGCAAGCATGATTATTCCAAAGCTGTCCTGAAGCTGAGTGTTTTTGTATAGCTGTTTTAAAACTACATTTGCATCTGCATCTTTTTTTATTTCAATTACAATCCTAAGACCTTCTTTGTCAGACTCATCTCTTATATCAGAAATTCCATCTATCCTTTTCTCGTGAACAAGCTCGGCAATCTTTTCAATAAGCCTTGCCTTATTGACCATGTAAGGAAGTTCTGTAACAACTATTCTCTGTCTTCCCTTGGAGGTCTGCTCAATTGTTGCTTTTGCCCTGACGATTATCTTTCCTTTTCCGGTTGCATAAGCATCCCTTATACCCTTTTTGCCTATGATATACCCGCCTGTTGGAAAATCAGGACCTTTGATTATTTTCATTATGTCATCTAAGCCTGCATTCTCATTGTCAAGTAGGTACACAATTGCGTCTATCACTTCTGCAAGGTTGTGAGGCGGTATGTTTGTTGCCATACCAACCGCAATTCCCTGGCTGCCATTTACCAAAAGATTAGGAAACCTTGATGGCAAAACCTTTGGTTCTTTTGCCGATTCGTCAAAGTTCGGCATGAAATCAACTGTCTCTTTTTCAATGTCGCGAAGCATCTCGATAGCAATTTTGCTCATACGCGCTTCAGTGTAACGCATAGCAGCAGGCGGGTCACCATCAACCGACCCAAAGTTTCCATGCCCATCAACAAGAGGATGGCGCATGGAAAAGTCCTGTGCCATTCGAACAAGGCTTTCGTACACAGCAGCATCGCCGTGCGGATGGTATTTGGCAAGAACATGCCCTACAACTGTTGCAGATTTTCTGTAAGGCTTGTCAGGTGTAAGACCTATCTCGTTCATTGCATAAAGTATTCTTCTGTGAACAGGCTTTAAGCCATCTCTCACATCTGGGAGTGCACGAGATACAATGACGCTCATTGCATAGTCTATATAGCTTCGTTTCATCTCTTCCTGTATCTCAACAGGAATTATCCTAAAATCGAGCTCCTCCATGCTTTAATTTTTCCTGGTCAATCAAACTGTGCACATTAGCACAAGTTTGACGGCTGGGGTATTTGTAGTCCGCCAAATCAAGGCTTCCCCATCCCCAGCAGGCGGTATTTGGGAAAGCCATAGCCCCTGCCCCAAGAAGCAGGAACTTGCGCCCTTTTTAGCCGGGTCTCCCCACTTGCCCTGAAACCAAAAATGACTTCAGGACAGACATGTCCCTCAGGACTCTGCCAGGGGAGAGTGGTGTTACCACCGCTACCCTGAGAACTCGCCAGAGATTGCAGACTTTACCGCAGACATCAGAACTTGTTCCGTCCAGAGGTTCTGATGCCCTCTCTGGTTCACTCTCAGGGCTTTGTAAAAACTTTTTTACTCTTTCTATCTCTTTGAGTTGCTTTTTCCTTAAGCATGTGTTCTTAACTACCTTCTGTACGTATTCCTTCAGCTTATCCAGTTCATTTTCATCAAGCCTGCCAAGAAGTTGCATATAATTGTGCGGTATCCTTTCTCTCAACCCAAGCCCTCTTCTCGCTATCACATACGCTGCCCCAACGTCTTTGCTCACCATATACTGCGGGGCATACTTCAACATCCCTATCACTGAAGTGTATGCAGGGTCCACTTCTATAACCTCTATTCCTTCACGCTTTGCCAGAAGTTTTACCTTCTCCAAAAGCAACCTGTATCCAAAATAGTGCCTTATCCGCCTCGATTTTCTCCCTGAAAAATCTCCTCTTCTGCCCCTGTCCTGTATGCTAAGGTTCTCTATCACTATGGCTTTTTGCTTTCCTTTTGCCATCTGTACTATCATGTGAGCATACTGCCACCTGTAATACTCTTTTTTGCTTAAGCTTCCGCTCTCAAGCTTTGGCATCGGTATCCTACCGTAACTTAAAAACTGTCCCCTCTCATCCGTTTCTACCCATGCTATGTGTCTTGGATATGCGTTAGTGTCTATACCTATAACTCCATTTGCTCTCGTTATCCCGGGCTTTGGAAAAACCTCTTCAACAGTAAAATAGGCATATACTACACCATTTTTTAGTTTCAACTCTACAGAATAAGGCTCTCCTGAGCTGCTTATTGCCTGCAGAAGTTGATTCCTGTCTGTGTACGTTTTACCTTTTGTCTTCCATCCAGATTGTATCGTCGCATATACGTACTTCCTTTCTCCCACGTTAATTCTGATCATGGTAAAAACCCCATCTGTCTCAATCCTTGTGTTAAGATTCCCCTTCTTGCTCCTGTCTCCTCTTGAATAAAGATTACCTTTCCTCTTCTCCCGCCACTTTCGTTGAAGTTCCTTGTACGCTTCTCCATTTATGTGCCTCTTTTGGAGTTTTTTAAAAAGCTGTCTGCCACCAAAAATGACCTTTTCAGGATTTTCTCCTTTTTCTTTGCATGAGTTTAAAATGCTTTTTGCTTTAATTAATGCATCATCGACGTATCGGGAATTCAGATTAAAAATTCCTTGCAGTTCTCTTTTGAGGGTATTTCTATCCCAGCCTTCTAAAAGTCTGTTGTATGCATACCTCATACAAGACGACCATCTTCTCATTAGGTCTAATACCTTTTGCTTATCTTCGCTGCTATCAAAAGTTAGCTTGGCTTGAACTGTTACCATGCTTTTTGGCACCTCTTTGCCCATAAATCCTTGCTTTAAAAAGATGCATAGTAGAGGTGTCCTGAGAGAGTGTTATAAACCCTTCTTTTTCCCAGTTTATTAGTGTTCTTTGACAGATAGCATATATCTCTTTAACCTTTGCACAGTTAGCAACATTCAATATTACTTGGTCAAAATTATACCTTCTTGCATTGTTGTTTTCAACTGTTGTGACCTCCCTTTATAGTGTTCACTTTTTCTCATGCTTTTTTATCCATTCAACAACATCTTCAATATCAATACTGCCTTCTGCAATTCTTATAGCTAAATCTACTGCCTCTTCTCTTGTATATTCTAAGATAATATTGTTGAGTTTACATAAATATTAGTAAAACACTTATACCTAATCTTTTATTACCATCTATTTAGAGGGTGATTCCTTATTATTGAGTAAGATATAACTGCAATTTTTTCTACATCAGTTTTATATAGCTCCTCTCCATTAAATGTTTGAAATGCATTGTTCAATGAGCTTTCAAGCAAACCTTTGTCTCTTATCCCAAACGTACCTCCAAATCTTTCTATTAATTTTTTAGCAATCAACAATACATCCTCAATACTCAACATTATCATTTATCAGCTAACTCCTTTAATATCTCGTAATTTTCTTCAATAACTTTATCAATTATTTCTTCTATATTTTTTTTCCATTTCATTTTTTTAAATTCAATAAAATCCAAAACTTCTCTCTGAGTCTCTTCAGGCAGTTTTATAACTTCTTCATAAATTTTTTTCGCAACTTCCACTTTGAAACACCTCTTTTTTATATATCCAAATTCCTCACATACTTAGCATTCTTCTCTATAAACTCTCTTCTTGGCTCTACCTTGTCGCCCATCAGAATTGTGAAGATCTCCTCTGCCATCACAGCATCTTCAAGCTCAACTCTAAGAAGTATTCTTCTTGCAGGGTCCATAGTGGTCTCCCAAAGCTCTTGTGCATTCATCTCACCAAGACCTTTGAAACGCTGAACCTGAGCATCTTTCATTTCCTGCAATATCTTTTGAAGTTCTTTATCGTTATAAGCATATCTTACCTGCTTCCCTTTTGTTATTTTGTAAAGCGGTGGCTGGGCAATGTAAATGTGGCCGTTTTCTATTAAAGGTCGCATATACCTATAAAAGAAAGTAAGAAGAAGCGTTCTTATGTGAGACCCGTCAACGTCAGCATCGGCCATTATGATTATCTTGTGGTATCTGAGTTTTTTTAAGTCTATGTCATTTCCAATTCCAACACCAAGTGCTTGAATCAAAGGAAGAAGCTTGTCGTTTGAATAAATCTTGTCCTGGCTTGCCTTTTCGACATTTAACATTTTACCCCAAAGAGGCAAGATTGCCTGATACCGCCTGTCACGACCCTGTTTTGCAGACCCGCCTGCAGAATCGCCCTCAACTATGAATATCTCGCATTTTGCAGGGTCTTTTTCTGAACAGTCTGCAAGCTTGCCAGGTAAGTTTGAGCTATCTAAGGCAGACTTTCTCTTTATCACAAGCTCTCTTGCCTTTTTTGCCTCTTCGCGCGCTTTTGCCGCCAAAATGGCCTTGTCTATAATCTTTTTTGACACATCAGGATTTTCTTCTAAAAAAGCTGCTAATTTTTCAGAAACCAAATTCTCAACAGCCCAGCGCGCCTCGCTATTCCCAAGCTTTGTTTTTGTCTGACCTTCAAACTGCGGCTCGTGAATCTTGACAGACACAATGGCTGTCATGCCGTCTCTTATGTCCTCACCAAGAAGCTGTGTATCACCTTTTATGAAGTTATATTTTTTTGCATATTCATTTACAGCTTTTGTGACAGCAGTTTTAAAGCCTATAAGGTGAGTGCCACCGTCTATGGTTGCTATGTTGTTTGCAAATGAATAGATGTTCTCACCAAAATCCTCTGTGTACTGCACTGCAACCTCAATGAGGATGTCGTTTTTCTCACCCTCAATGTATATTGGCTCCTGGTGCAAAACTTCCTTGTTCCTGTTCAAAAACTTCACAAACTCAGCAATACCACCATTATATTTTAGCTCAATGGGTTTTACATTCTTTTCCCTCTCATCAACAAAGACTATCCTTATCCCTTTGTTCAAAAACGCAAGTTCACGCAGGCGCTGCAAAATCACATCGCCGTCAAACTCTATTGTTTCAAAAATCTCATCGTCGGGCAAAAATGTAACTTTTGTACCTGTCCTGTCGGTAGTACCAATAACTTTTAGCTCACAGGTTGGTTTTCCTCTTTCATACCTTTGATAGTATACCTTGCCGTCTCTGTAAACCTCAACTTCCAAATAGCGCGAAAGAGCATTCACAACAGATGCACCAACACCGTGAAGACCACCAGATACCTTGTATACTCTCTCGTTGAACTTTCCACCTGCATGAAGAACGGTAAATACAACCTCAACACCGCTTTTTTGAAGCTTTGGGTGAATATCAACCGGAATTCCTCTTCCATCGTCAATGACAGTAACAGAGTTGTCTTTGTGAATCACCACTTCAATGTTTTTACAAAACCCTGCCATTGCTTCGTCAATTGCATTGTCGACAATCTCATACACCAAGTGGTGAAGACCTCGCTGGGAGGTTGAGCCTATATACATTCCGGGACGTTTTCTTACAGCCTCAAGCCCTTCTAAAACCTGTATCTCGCTTGCTGAATATTGCTGAGAACCGTTTTGTATCCTATCCAATTTAATCTCACCTGCCAACTAAATAATTTTTTAAAATCAATCCTGGTCCAAATAGTTGTCAAAATAGTGGTTAAAGTTCAAAAGCCTTTTTGCGATGGTACCCGGCGACACAGGAGATATTATTCCATACATTCTTCCATCAACTTCAAGGATTATTATAGACTTTTTTATATCATCATTTATAACAACAATCCTGTCGTGAAGCTTTAGATTTTCAAGGATTTTGAGATTGTCTTTTGAGCGCACAAAAGAATCCCAGCTCAGTATCACAAGAAGTTCTGCGCTGTTGATTACATAATCCTCACCAATGTGAGCAAACATCTTCAATGCACATCCCCAAAAATTTTTTATATACTCCTTTCAAGAAAAATCACATTTGCACTGTCAAACTCCAGTATTCCCTCACTTTGAAGGGTACTTAGGTCTTCTGCAGATGTCACAAACGACTGGTACTGACTTAAAAACTTTATAAGATTTCTTCTTTTAAACTTATCTAACTCAGAAAACACATCGTCTAAAATGAGAACAGGCTCTGTATAAAGAAGAGCAGATGAGAGCACAACCGACACAGCCGCAAGTTTTATCTGCCCTTCAGATGCAAAATCAATCGCTGGTTTTCCATCTATCAGAATCTCAAAGTCATCTCTGTGAATCCCTTTTGTTGTGTATCCAAGACTCAAATCTTTAACCAGATGCTTTTTCATCTCTTTGTAATACTCTTCCTCGCTTGAAGCGTTAATTGATGGCATGTATTTAAGTTCAAGCAAGGATTTGTTTTCAAACACATAGCTGAATATCTTCTGCGCTTCAATAGATAATCTATCTATAACCTCCTGTCGTTTTTGGAAAATCAAAAATCCAAGCTGGCTTATCTGCACATCGTACACATCTATTATATCCTTTTTATCATAACTTTTCAAAAATGCGTTTCTAGAATGAAGTGCTCTTTGGTACTCTGAATACACCTTCGTCATGTAAGGGTAAAGCTTTGCAACTTCCATATCCAAAAATCGGCGCCTTAGTTTTGGCTGATGTTTTATAAGTCTTGTTGTGTCTGGCTCAAAAAAAACAAATTTGAAAAGACTAATTAGCTCAGACAGTCTATTTATCTTCTTATCATTTATCATTATTCTCTTATCTAAAGCTTTATCTACATAACAGAAAACATTATATTCAATATTGCCAACCTCAGCTGACATCTCAAGCTTGAAATAGTATGAATCAAAGTTTATTGCATCTACATCTCGGCTTTTAAAAGATTTTCCACATATACAAAAATATAGAGCCTCAAGAAGAGAAGTCTTTCCTGAGGCATTATTACCGACAATTAAATTCATTTTATCTTTGAACTCAAAAAATCTTTGTTTGTAACCTCTGAAATTTTCAATGTAAATGTTTTTTATCTTCATACTCTTACAACCTCTAAAAAATGCTTTACTCTGGCATCTTTATAGGAAGAACAAGGTAGATGTAGTTAGGGTCGTCTGGCTTTTGTACAATTGAAGGGCTTGTCTGCGATGTTATAAACAGGTTTATCTCTCCATCCAGCTCTTTCAAAACATCTAAGAAATACTTAACATTAAAGCCAACTCTGATGTCTTTACCCTCAACTGAGCAAAGCACATCCTCTTCATATCTTCCATCGGCAGACATAGACTTTACTGTGAACATCATCCCGTTTGTCTCAAATATGACAGCCTGGATGTTAGTTTTTTCGTCTTTTGACACGATAGAAGCTCTTTCAAGCGTGCTTTCTAAAACATCAGATGAAATTGAAATTTTGGTTGAATACTCTGTCGGGATTGCACCTTTGTAGTCGAAAAATTTTCCGGCAATGAGTGTAAGTATCACGGTTGTTGAGCCTATCTCAAATGTTGCCTGGTTCTCAAAAAATGATACTCTTACCTTTTCTGCCTCTTCAATGTCAACTACCTTTGTAATGTCATCCAAGTTCTCTGCAGGCACAATCTTTGAAAAGTTTCCTTCAACTGCAATTGGTTTTATCTTGCATATTGCAAGCCTGTGCCCGTCCATTCCAACAAGATTAACAAAATCATCTTCTTCTTTTTCAAAGAGCACGCCTGTAAACGTTGGTCTTGTCTCGTCCTTTGACGTTGCAAATATCACCTTGTCAACGCCATCAACAAAATCGCTTGCAACAAACTCGCAAAAGCTCTCAGAGGGCTTTTTGTCCATCTTTGGAAAGTCGAGCGGGTCAAGTGTAGGAAGCCTGAACTCTATCTTCTGGCTTCTTATTTTAACCTCACTGTCTTCCCGTATAACCTCGACCTCACCGCTTGGTAGTTTTTTGACTATGTCAGAAAATAGTTTTGCTTTAACCAGTGCAGCTCCTCTTTCTAAAATCTCTGCTTCAAACTCTGTTTGCATCTGCATTTTCATGTCGTTTGTGGTAAATACTATGCTATCTTCAGCTTCAATCAGTACACACTCTAAAATTGACGTTACCTTTGTTGACGCTGCAGCAGGTATTACCTTGGAAATATTATCTTGCAAAACTTCTTTATCCACAACAAACCTCATCTTTTTCCCTCCTTTTTTTGTGGGGGTTTTAAAAGCATACCATCAATCAAACTTACTAGTAGTACTCACAATAATAGCTGTGGATAAGTTAATAACATGTTCAAAAGCTTGTGAGATTTGAACTCTTGGGTGTATATATTCCTGTTGATAAAGTTTAAAGTTTTTAACCAAATTCACATGTGAAAATTAAAATTCACACAGTGTTATCCACATGTTATTATTCTCTGTGGATAAGTCTTTTTTTGATGGTTTCCACAGCATTTCTTGTGTTTGAATCTGTGTTGATAAGTTCCTTAATTTTTTCACAGGCATGAAGCACTGTTGTATGATCTTTTCCGCCAAACGCCTCGCCTATTTTAGGAAGCGACACGTTTGTGAGTTCCCTTGCTAAATACATAGCTATCTGGCGTGGGTAAGCAACATTTCTTGACCTTCTTGAGGATTTAAAATCTTCAAGCCGGATGCCAAAATAGCTTGCAACCTCTGCCTGGATATCCTCTATTGTGAGCTCTTTTTTTGTGTTTGTGTCGATAAACTCTTTCAAAGCCTTTTCAGCAAGCTCCAAGGTTATCTCTTTGTCAGGTGCCATGAGTTTTGAATATGCAAGAATTTTGTTGAGTGCACCTTCAAGCTCTCTTATGTTTGTCTCAATCTTTGATGCTATAAACTCTAAAATATGCTGTGGCACAGGTGTTCCTTCAAGCTGGCATTTTTTGCTCAAGATCGCTATTCGCGTCTCAAAGTCTGGCGGCTGAATGTCTGTTATAAGCCCCCACTCAAAGCGGGAGCGGAGCCTATCTTCTAACGTATTTATCTCTTTTGGTGGCCTGTCTGATGAAAGTATTATCTTCTTGTTTGCCTCATACAGTGTATTGAATGTGTGGAAAAACTCTTCTTGGGTTCTTTCCTTTCCGCCTAAAAACTGAATGTCGTCAATTAAAAGGACATCGACGTTTCTGTACTTGAGCCTAAACTCGTCTGTCTTTTCATCTCTTATTGCGGCTATAAGCTCGTTTGTAAATATCTCTGAGGTAACATACATCACCTTTGTTCCGGGGTAAAGCTTTAGCACATGATGGCCTATTGCGTGCATAAGATGCGTCTTTCCAAGCCCAACACCGCCATAAATAAAAAGTGGGTTGTAGGTTCTCTCTCCCGGTGGTGTTTCTGCAACGGCCAAAGCTGCGGCATGTGCAAGCCTGTTGTTGTTCCCCACAACAAACGTTTCAAAAGTATATTTGGGATTTAGTTGTGTTACTATCTCTGGTTTTTCATCTTGCTTGGGTTTTAGAAACTTTTTGTACTTTTCAACCTCTTCTGGAAGAATTACTTTTATGCTGAGATGCGGTGAAAATAGCTGTCTTAAAGCGTTTAAAATGACAAGAGAGTACCTGTTTATCACTATATCCCTGTGAAAATCAGCAAATGCCTTCAAAATTAGAGTGTCATTGTCATCAAAACAAAGAGGTACAAGCGATTCAAACCATGTATTGTACGATATATCTGTCGGACTTGGATTTATCTCTTTTTTCACAGCCTCCTTTATCTTTTCCCACACTTCGTTCACATCATATTCTACCATGTGAATATCCACCCTTTTTATGTAGTTTGAAATTCTCATTTTTTAAGTGTTATCCACAATGTTATCAACAACTGTGGAAAACTAATTTCCACAACCGAAAATATGTTTTA